>CANCET010000062.1 GCA_947375105.1 Sphingomonadaceae bacterium | reverse complement strand
GTGGAACTGACATCGGATCTCTATGGTTCGGGCGTCGTCTATCATGGCCGCGTCACGGGCTTTTCGGGCAGTACGGGTTCGGCGCAGGCGCTGATCCCGGCTCAGAACGCCACCGGCAACTGGATCAAGGTGGTGCAGCGCCTGCCGGTCCGTGTCACGCTCGATCAGAAGGAGCTGCAGGCGCACCCGTTACGCGTGGGGCTTTCGATGACCGCGACGATCGACACCGGAGCCAAGTGAGATGAGCGGCGCGGCAGCGCTGGAGGCGCGGCCTGAAGGGCTGAAGGGCTGGCAGCTCGGACTGGCCGGGCTCAGCCTCGCGCTGGCCAATTTCGTGGTGGTGCTCGATATCACCATCGCCAATGTCTCGGTGCCGCATATCGCGGGCAGCCTGGCCGTCTCGCCTTCGCAGGGCACTTGGGCCATCACGTCCTATTCGGTGGCGGAGGCGATCTGTGTGCCGCTATCGGGTTGGCTCGCCGCCCGGTTCGGCGCGGTGCGCGTGTTCATAACCGCCATTCTGGGCTTCGCGCTGTTCTCGCTGCTCTGCGGTCTTTCGCGCAGCCTCGAGGCGCTGATCGCGTTCCGCATCCTGCAGGGCCTCAGCGGCGGGCCGATCATGCCGATGTCGCAGACCCTGATGGTCCGCATCTTCCCTCCGGAAAAGGTCGGCATGGCGCTCGGCCTGTGGAGCATGACCGTTGTCGTCGCGCCGATCCTCGGGCCGATCTTCGGAGGCACGATCTCCGATAACTGGAGCTGGCACTGGATCTTCTTCATCAACTTGCCGGTCGTGGCATTCTGTACGGTGTTCGCGCTGCGCTACGTACGCCGGTTCGAAACACCGGCGGTGAAGCGCCCGATCGACTATGTCGGGCTCGTGCTGCTGGTGATCTGGGTCGGCGCGTTGCAGATCATGCTCGATGAAGGCCGCAATGCCGATTGGTTCGCGAGCCCGTTCATCTGCACGCTCGCGGTGATCGCAGTCATCGGCTTTGCCGCGTTCCTGATCTGGGAACTGACCGAGGCCAATCCGGTGGTCGATCTTTCGGTCTTTGCGCAGCGCGGCTACAGCGCGGCGGTGGCGGCGCAAAGCATCGCCTATGCCGGGTTCTTCTCCGCCATCGTGGTGATCCCGCTCTTCCTCCAGACCAACCTCGGCTACACCGCAACGTATGCCGGTTATGCCACGGCCTTCGTCGGCGTGCTGGCGGTGATCATGTCCCCGGTCGCGGCGGCGCTAATGGCCCGTTTCGATGTGCGCAAGCTGATCACGTTCGGCGTCTCATGGCTCGGCCTGATTTCGCTATTGCGCACCGGGTGGGTGAGCCAGATGGATTTCTACACGATCTCGCTCCCGCAGTTCCTGCAAGGCTTGGGCATGCCATTCTTCTTCATTGGCACCACATCGCTGGCACTGGGCTCGGTGCGGCCGGACCAGACCGCATCGGCCGCCGGATTGCAGAACTTCATGCGGACTTTGGCGGGGGCATTTGCCACCTCGCTCGCAACCACAATGTGGGAGCGCGAGGCGAAAGTGGCGCATGCCGATCTAGCAGGACTGGTGCGCCCACTGCCTGTAAGCGCCGGTTTCTCACCCGATCAGGCGCGCATGGTGCTGGAGCGAATCGTCCAGACCGAAAGCGTAACGCTCGCCACAAACGCGATTTTCTGGGGCTGCACCGGTTTGTTCGCACTAGCGGCAGTTCTGGTTTGGCTGGCACCACGACCACAAGGCCCAGTAAACCTCGGAGCTGCGCACTGACCTGCAAAGCTTTGTAAAAAAAGCATAATCTAGGTCAGAATTGGCCTTCTGCGGCGCGCACGAGTTGGTTGCGGCAATTCATCCGTAACGTCACGCCACCACCTCAGGATTTCTACCAGGTGCAAATCCAATTAAAATTATGCATTTATTAGAAAGACTTACTGCAAATGCGAGATGAAAGTTCATTCACACTTTTCTAACCAAATCGCTTATGGTAAGTATTCCCACTGAGGGGCCCGTAAAGGGTCTGGGTCGAATAAAAACATTCCCCGAAGTCCTATCGCCGCGCCTGTGGCGTCGCTTTTGTTTGGAGTAGAACTATGGCTACCCCCCCTGTTGGCTTCGTTGCCCGGGCGATGTGCGCGATCGCTGCCGCATCGCTGATTGCTGCTCCTGTGCTGGTCAACGCCGATGCTGGCGCTCCTTCGAAGCACAAGGTGCACAAGAAGACCTGGAAGAAGAAGGGCGTTGCCCGGAAGCACAAGCGCAAGCGTTCGGCCGGCTATCTGCCCAAGTCGCAGACGATGACGACGACGACAACGACCCCGGCTCCGCCGCCGCCGCCGCCTCCTCCGCCCCCGCCGCCTCCTCCGCCCCCGCCGCCTCCGCCGCCCCCGCCGCCGCCTCCGCCGCCCCCTCCGCCGACCAAGGTCAGCTATAGCCCCAACTTCGGCATCATCCTTGGTGGTGGCTTGCTCGGCGGTGGCATCGGCGCACTCATCGGCTCTGGCCAGCATCGCAGCGACAGCCCCGGCGGCTGAACGGCGAACCGCTTATCGCGGTAACGAACACACAAGTACGGCCCAGCCTGAACAAGGCTGGGTCGTTTTCATTGGGGCGGATACTCAGGCCAACAGCCGGGCGACCTGCGAACATCGATCAAGAGTATGGATCACGGGCATCGATAATCGGCGGGGACAGAGAACGCCCCCGACAATACCTCGAAACCGAAGGCGATTTAGCGGCTCAGCGCCATGCCCCGCTAGCGTCGGAAGTCAGGCCGACAGCCCGGTAGGCCGCATCGATCAGAGACTGCCCGCGCGCATTGACGAGAATGCCCGCTCCCATGCGGTTCATCGTATAGCCCAAGCTGAGCCCGTGCGCGGGATCGGCAAACCCCACTGATCCCCCCATGCCGACATGGCCGAAGGCGCTCTCACCGAGGATCAGGCTGTCTGCGCCGGACGAAGGCCCCCCTCCTGAGCGGTTGTCGGTGCTCACCATGAAGCCCATGCCAAAACGCATCGGCTGGCACAGCACGGCATCGCTGTGCGTCGCGGCGGAAACGCGGCCCATGCGGTGCACCCGGTCGGCCGAAAGCAGCGCGCCGCCGCCGTTCGCCAGCGGGGCGTACATGCCCGCGAGCCCGCGCGCGTTAGTGATGCCGTTGGCGCTGCCAATTTCCGCTGCGTGAATTGCGCGCGAATTGAAGTCAGCACCGCCAAGATTGGTGAGGAACAGTTGGGGCAGGCTCCCCGGCTGGGTTGTCGCCTTGCGGAAAAAGGCCGAGGCGAAGTTCACTTCCGAAGGATCGGGCGCGATCATCGGCGCGACACGGGGCTCCTCGCTTTCCGGCAGGCCGATATGAAAATCGAGCCCGAGCGGCCTGGCGACGTTCTCGCGGAAAAACTGCCCCATCGGCATGCCCGCCACCAGCCGGACGATCTGCCCGACTGTCCACGCATAAGTCACGCCATGATAGCCCTGCCGGGTGCCCGGCTCCCAGTGCGCGGGCTCCGCCGCGACGCGCGCGGTCATGTAGTCCCAGTCGGCCAGCCCGCCACTCCGGATGGCCTCCGCCACATGCGGCACGGGCGAGGTATGCGCCAGCATCATGCCGACAGTGGTCGCTTCCTTGCCGCCGCTGGCAAACTCCGGCCAAATATCGCCAACCAGCGTATCGTAGGAAACCTTGCCCTGATCGACCAGCATGTGCAGGCACAGCGCGGTGGCAGCCTTGGTGCAGGAATAGACGATCGAGACGGTATCGTGGCCCCACGCTTCACGCGTGTCGGGCCGTGCCAGCCCGCCCCACAGATCCACCACGGTGCGCCCGTGGTGCGTGATCGCAACACTCGCGCCCTGCTCCTTGCGCTCCTCGAAATTGCGTCGGAACTCGGCAAGCACCCCGGTGAACTGGGCATCGCAGTGGCCGGATACCGTGCGTCCGTCTGAAAGTTCAAGCGAGATAGCGCTCATGTCAGGGTAAAGTCCTCTGGCTTGAAGGTCTTGGTCATCTTCCAATAATCGACCAGCCGGTAAGGCAGAAGCGCAAATACGCGGCCCGCCGCGTTGCGGTACCAGTTGGTGAGGCCCTTGTGGGTCCAGACCATCCGGGCGTGGCGTTCGTCGACATCGGCAACGTAGGCGTCGTGCGCTTCAGGCTTCACGTCGATCGCATGCGCGCCGGTTTCCAGCACCTCGCGCAGCGCGGTCAGGATCAGGCGCATCTGGCATTCGGTGATGAAGATGACGTTCCCGCCATGCGCGAGCCCGGTGTTCGGGCCCATCAGCATGAAGAAATTGGGGAAGCCCGGGACCATCGTGCCCTCGTAGGCGGTGGCATCGTCCGGCCCCCACACCCGATGCAGATCGCGCCCGCCTTCGCCGGTGATCGTCATGGGCGCGAGCATTTTGCTGGCCTGAAAACCAGTCGCGTAGATGATGACATCGGCTTCGATCAGCGTGCCATCCGCCATCACCACGCCCTCGGGCACGATTTTCGCAGGTGCGCTGGTTACCAGATCGACATTGGGCCTCAACAGCATGTCGTACCAGTTGTTGTCTACGAGGATGCGCTTGCCATAAGGCGGATAGCTGGGTGTGCACTTGGCGATCAGATCGTCATGCCCCGCCAGCTTGCCGCGCAGATAGCGCTCCATGAACTGGCGGTGCCGGGCGTTGACCTGGTTGATCGACTTGCCGCCATCATCCCACGCGGGATCGACCTGCAAAGAGGCGTGGAGCCCGTCGGCAAAGGCCCAGAACAGCTGGAACCGGTACCACCGCGCAAAGAACGGCACGTGGGCAAGCACCCACTTCATGCCTTCGGACACTTCGGCGAAGTAGTTGGGATTCGGCACCACCCAGTGCGGCGAGCGCTGGAGAATCGTGAGCTTCGCGACATCGGGTGCGATTGTCGGGCCGACCTGCTGGCCCGAGGCACCAGTGCCGATCATCACAACGCGCTTGCCCGCAAGGTCGAGCCCCTCCTGCCACTGCGCGGTGTGGAGCGCGGTGCCGGCAAACGTCTCGCGGCCCTCGATCTCGGGCAGCTTGGGCCGGTTGAGCACGCCCACCGCCGAAATCACCGCGCGCGCCTTGAGGTGCGTGACCGTTCCCGCTGCATCGCGCGTGGCGACGTCCCAGGTGCCGGTGGCGGCGTCATATGTCGCGGCGCTCACTTCGGTCTCGAAGCGAATGTGTTCGCGGATGCCGTACTTGTCGGTCGCGCGCTCGAAATAGGTCCACAACTCGTCGCGCTTGGCGAAGAAATGCGACCATTCGTGGTTCAGATCGAACGAGTAGGAATAGAAATGGTTGGGCGTATCGACCCCGCAGCCGGGATAGAAGTTTTCATACCAGCTGCCGCCGACCGCTGCGTTCTTCTCGATCAGGGTAAAGGGAATGCCCGCCTGCCCCAGCCGGATCGCGGCGCACACGCCCGACATGCCAGCGCCGATGATCACCACCGGGAAGCTTTCGAGCGTGGCAGGCTCGGGCCGCTTGCGCCAGATCATCCCGCGCGGATCAGGCTGGGCGGCTTCCAGATCCTCGCGCATCATCGCCGTGTAGTCAGCACTCACGTGTTCGCCGACCGCGGTTGACAGCATCTCCTGCAGGAAATCGCCATCGGGCAGCGGCGGCAGCGGGCGGCCCGTGCGCGCATAGTCGAGCAGCGAGTCCTCGAGCCGGGCACGGATCTCGGCACGCAATTCCTCGGGCATCGCTTCGTGGTAGTTCATTGGCCCGGTGATGTGCGGGCGGGCGCGTTCAAGCAGCCCATGATCGCCGGTCAGCTGCACCAGCACGAGCATCAGCGTCGCGGCATCGGCCTCGGCCAGCGCGGCGCGCAGTGCGGCCGGATCGGCGGCAAGCGCGGACAGATCGGCGGGATCGCCCGCCACCGGGCTCTCCAGATTCAGCGTGGTCACGCCACTCTCCCTCAATATCACTTGCAATCTACCTAACGGAACCTGTATCTACGCGCCAGTAGATAAAAAATGTACGCAGTTTCAAAGCTGCGGGGGTTTAGGGGAGAGATCATGGTTCGCAGCCAGTTGTCCGCATTTGCCGATTCCACCTGGGTGTCCGGCACGCGCCGCACCGCACTTGGACTGCTGATGGCCAGCGCCGCGCTCGTCAGCGCACCGGCAATGGCACAGGAAGCCGCACAGTCTGCTGCTCAGCCGACCGAAGGCCTTGCCGACATTGTCGTCACCGCAACGCGCAGTTCGGAATCGCTCTCCAAGGTTGCCGCTTCGGTGTCCGCCGTCTCGGCCGCCGATCTCGGCGTTGGCGGGGTGAAGGACGTTCAGTCGCTCGCGACCGCGATCCCCAACCTTTCGGTGGGTGACCAGTTCGGCGTGAACCGCATCTTCATCCGCGGCATCGGCCTTACTTCGATCGACCTCGGTGCAGACGGCGGCGTCGCCTTCCTGCAGGACGGCGCGCAGATCGCCCGCCCCGCAGCCCAGCTTTCGGGATTCTACGATCTTGAACGCGTCGAAGTGCTGCGCGGGCCGCAGGGCACGCTTTATGGCCGCGGCGCGACAGCGGGCGCGATCAACCTCATCACCAAGCGGCCGACCGACCACCTCGATGGCTATCTGCGTGCGAGCTATGGCAACTACAATGCCGTCGCGCTCGAAGGCGCGGTAGGCGGCCCGCTCTCGGGCGACAAGCTGATGGTGCGCGTGGCCGGCAAGTACGATCGGCGCGACGGCTACGGCATCAACGAATTCACCGGCAAGGACATCGACAACCGCGATGCCTATGCCTTCCGCGGGACGATCGTCGCCAAGCCTGCTGAAGACATCGAAGTCACGCTTTCGGGCGAATACTTCCACGAAAATGACAGCAACTACGCGTTCCATTATTTCGGCCCGACGGTGAAGCCGGAAAACCTGCTCGGCTCGATCCTCGGCGGCAAGTCGCTGTTCACGGTGGCGGCGGCGGCGGGCAAGACCGCGAACATCCGCAACATCTGGTCCGATCAGGAACCGCTCAACCAGCGCGACGGCCACAGCTTCACCGGCACCATCGCGTGGACCCCGGGCGATTGGGACGTGAAGTCGATCACCTCGTACCACAAGTTCAAGCGCTTCAACCGCGATGACCTCGACGCCTCAAACGCCAACATGTTCGGGCAGAACAACTACATCGAAAACAGCAAGACCTTCAGCCAGGAACTGGTCGGTCACTACAAGACCGACAAGTTCGACCTGCTGATGGGCGCGATGTACTTCCACGAGAACCTCTACGGCGAAGTGCGCGTGCCGCTGACCAATCTGGCCGTACTGCTCAAGCTCGCGGGCCAGGTGCCGCCCGGCGTTCCCGACAACGCCTTCGACAGCGCGAACTACCTGCAGAACGGCACCGTCACCATCGACGCGGTGGGCTTCTACGCGCAGGGCACATACGCCCTCACCGACAAGCTCAAGCTGACCGCTGGCGGCCGCTTCAGCCATGAAAAGCGCAAGGGTGTCGGCACGTTCGACTTCCTCGGCAGCGTCAACACCGACAAGGCCAAGGGCTGGAACGCCTTCACCCCGACCGTCACGCTGAACTATCAGGCGAACGACGCCACGCTCGTCTATGCCTCGGTCACGCGCGGCTTCAAATCGGGCGTGATCAACGTCGGCTCGCAAAACGATGTGATCAACCCGGAATATGTGTGGAGCTACGAAGTCGGCCTCAAGACCGCGACGGCAGACCGCAAGCTGCAGGCCAATCTTGCCGCGTTCTACATGAATTACTCGGACCTCCAGGTCGGCTTCGTCAATGCGGCCAGCGTCGTCACCACGGTCAACGCCGCCTCCGCGCGCAACTACGGCCTCGAGGCGGAATTGAAGGCCAAGCCGGTGCCGGGTCTGACCCTCGAACTGTTCGGCACGTATCTCAACGCCAAGTACCGCAAGTTCGTTACAGGTGACTACCGCCAGGCCTTCAAGCAGATCAGCGTGGCCGGAAACCGGCTCTCCAACGCGCCGGAATTCTCGTTCCGCGCAGGTGCAGACTATGACATCCTGCTGGGCAGCACGGGCAAACTCAATGCCCGCGCCGAGGTCAACTGGCAGGACCGCGTCTACTTCACCGAGTTCAACAATGCCGACGCGACGCAAGGCGCCTATGCCATGATCAACGCCGGCCTGAAGTTCACCTCGGCGAATGACAAGTATTTCATCGACGTGTGGGGCCGCAACCTCGGCAACAAGCTCGTCATCACCAACAACATCATCACCGCGCCGCTGTTCAGCAGCGTCCGCGTCGGCTCGGTTGCGCCGCCGCGCACGTATGGCGTGACATTCGGCGTGAATTTCTGATCGAAAACGGGGAGTTGCGGGGATGAGCGAAGCGCTGCGGTTCGACCTGACCGATCCGCAGCTCAAGCTCGACCCGTACCCTATTTTCAAGGCTCTGCGCGAAGCCGAGCCGATGCATTTCTCGCCGCTCGGGTTCTGGGTGGCGACCCGCTATGATGATGTTCGCGCGGTCCTGATGGACCGCGTCAACTTCGGGCAGGGCGATTTCCTCTCGAACATCCGGCTGTTCTACGGGCCGGACTTCGATGTCCTGTCGCATTCGGCCTATCGCTGGCTTTCGGAAATCTTCCTCTATCAGGACCCGCCGCGCCACACGCGCGTGCGGGGCCTTGTCACGCAGGCACTGACCGCGCGGCGTGTGATCGAAATGCGGCCGCGCGTGCAGGCCGTGGCCGACCGGCTGCTCGATGCCGTGGCAGATCAGGGCCGCATGGAAGTGATCCATGCCTTCGCCTACCGTTTCCCTACGCTGGTGATGTGCGACATGCTCGGCCTCTCGCCCGAAGAAGCGACGGACGAAGTGCTCGCCGCGCTCAATCAGGCCATCGCCGATAGCTTCGTGGTGTTCGAGATGCGGGCCTTCTCGGACGCCGAGCTTGGTCTCGCGAACCGGCAGATGGACTTCCTGATGGACTTCTTCGGCCAAGTCTTTGCCGAGCGCCGCCGCGCCCCGCGCGACGATCTCGCCACCGCGCTGTGCAACGCCCGCGACGAGAACGGGCCACTGACCGATCACGAGATGGCCACTGTCGCCATCGGCCTGTTCGGCGCGGGGTTCGAGACCACCGCGCACATGATCGGCAACGGCCTGCTGTCGCTCGCGAAGTTCCCGGACCAGTGGGCCATGCTGGTGGCCGATCCGGATCTTGCCGAGGCGGCGACCGAGGAAATTCTGCGCTACGAAAGCTCGCTGGTCGGCACCAACCGCACCGCGTTTTGCGATACCGAAGTGGGCGGCAAGCTGGTTCGCGCCGGTGAACGCGTGCTGACCTTGGTAGCGGCGGGCAACCGCGATCCCGCCGTCTTCACGGAGCCTGACCGCTTCGACATCACGCGCAAAGGGCCGAAACATCTCTCGTTCGGCGGCGGCATCCACTTCTGCGTCGGCGCGGAACTGGCGCGGCTGGAAGGCGAAATCGCGCTCAAATCGCTGACCCAGCGCTTCCCGCAGCTGAAGATCGACGCCGCCAGCGCCGAATGGCGGCAGGAAGGCTTCATGTTCCGCGGGCTGACGAAGCTCGACGTCAGCTGGTAGTCAGAGCCGCTCTTTCTTCAGCCGCATTCCCGCCTTCTCGCGGTCCCAGGTATCGGGCGTGATGCCCTCGGCGCGCAGCTCGGCCTTCATCACCTTGGCCGTTGGCGTCTTGGGCAGCTCTGGCATGATCCGGATATAGCGCGGCACCATGAAGTAGGGCATTCGCGCGGCGAGGAATTCCGAAAGCGCCACCGGGTCGATGCTCGCGCCCGGCACCGGGGCGATCACGGCCATGACCTCGTCTTCCGAATACTCGCTCGGCACGCCGATCACCGCCGCCTCGCGCACATCGGGGTGCGCGGTAACGTCGCTTTCCACCTCGAACGAGGAGATGTTTTCGCCGCGCCGGCGGATCGCGTCCTTCACCCGGTCAACGAAGTAGAAATACCCCTCCGCATCGCTGCGGAACGCATCACCAGTGTGGAACCATCCGTTGCGCCAGGCGCGCGCGGTGGCTTCCGGGTTCTTGTGATAGCCGTGGTTCATGGCCCAGGGCCGGTCGGTGCGCACGATCATTTCGCCCACCGTGCCGATGGGCACTTCGCAATCGTTGGCATCCACCAGCCGCACATCGACGCCGGGACGCACCTTGCCGCAAGTGCCCAGCTTCACCGGGTTGGCCTCAGAGACGATGGGTGACGAAATCTCGGTCATGTTGAAGATCGTGTAGACGTCGATCCCGAAGCGCTCGTGGAACGGTCCCGCCGCCTCGGTCAGCGGCACCATGAACGCCTTCTTCACGCCGTGCCCCGTATCCTCCGGCCCCGGCGGACGCTTGATCAGGAAAGTCGCCATCACGCCGAGCAGGAAAATCACCGTGCATTCGGTGCGCTTCACGAAATCCCAGAAGGTGTCGGTGGAGAAGTTCTCCATCAGCGCGATGGAGCCGCCGCGCGCCAGCATCACGAACGGGATGCCCAGCCCGCCGATATGGAACACCGGCATGTTGACGAGGTAGCGGTCCTCGCCTGTCACAAAGTGCCAGCTTTCCGGCCCCGCGTTGGTATAGAGGTGGAGGTAGGAGGAAAGCACACCCTTCGAAGGCCCGGTGGTGCCCGAAGTGTAGATGGTCGACTGCGTATCCCACGGCTCGATGGGCCGATCAAGCGGGGCAAGCTCGGCTTCGTCTCCGGTCACATCGTCAAATGCATGGACCGCGAAGCGGGCTGGGGCAGTTCCCTCGCCCAGTTGCACGATGGTCGCCACGGCTGCGGTATCGGCGCCCTCCAACCGGTCGAGCAAGCCGCCATGCGCCACGAGCACCGTGGCATCGGAATTGGCCAGCACATGTTCGAGGATCGAGCCGCGGTAGGCGGTGTTGAACGGCACGAACACGCCGCCGAGATAATTGATCGCGTAGAACGTGATCAGCGCCTCGCGCCCGTTGGGGAGCCATACCGCCACGTGATCGCCGCGCTTCACGCCCAGCTTCTGGAGGCCCGCCGCCTTGCGCACGACCAGCGCGCGCAGCTGCGCATAGGTCCACTGCCCGCCATCCTCGAACACGGCATAGACAGCATCGGGCTGCGAAGCCGCGAAATCATCGAGCAGATAACGCAGCACGCAGGTGCGCCGATCCAGCACGCGAGGATCGCGGTGGCCTTTGGCAAGGGGCACGGTGTTTTCAGCCACGCGCGCCTCCTGCCGGCTTGACCATTTTCTGCACCATGGTGATCGCGTCCATCACCACTTCGGTGGCCGACCAGCGCCCGCCTTCGTGATACCAAAGCGCGATCCAGCTCAGCAGGCCCGAGACCCAGATCGCGGTGCGCGAAGGGTGCTCCACATCGAATTCCCCGCTGCGCTTGCCCTTCTCCAGCAGCGCCGCCAGCTTCAAATCGAAGGTGTGGCGCAGATCGCGGATGCGGCGCGCGTCCTCCGGCTGGAGGCACTTTTCCTCGCGCAGGTAGACGGTCACGTAGCGCTGGTTCTCGATGATGATCCGCGCCACGCGCTCAACCACGATCTTCAATTGCTCACTTGCCGTGCCTTCGACCGAAAGCGCCTCTTCCAGCGCGGTCAGCGACAGCTGGATGCCCGTCTGGCAGATCTCGTAAAGCAGCTCGCCCTTGTTCTTGTAGTACGAGTAGATGAAGGGCTTGGTGACGTTGAGCTGCTCGGCCACTGAATCCAGCGTCGTCGCCTCATAGCCGTTGGCGAAGAAGAAGTGGCTCGCCTCTTCAAGGATCCGCCGCCGCTTGTAGGCGGTGATCTCATCCTTGAGCTGGGCGGCGGCACGCTTTTTCTTCGGCTTGTCCATCAGCTCCGCCAGATCCGTCGTATCGGCCAATTTGTGCATCAGCCCATCGCGGTCCGCAAGATTTCCATCACATCCGCCGCGGTCTTGATGGGGCGCGGATTGGTGCGGCCCCAGATGTCCTCCAGCGTGTATTCCGAAACGAGCTTGAGCTGGTCCTCGCCCACGCCCACTTCCTTCAGGCTGCGGGGCATGCCGAGCCCGCGGATCAGCTTGTCGAGCAGTTCCGAAGCCGGGCGCGAGGCATCGCCGAGGCAGGCGCTGATGCGCTTCTGCCGTTCGGCATTGACCGAAAGATTGAACGCCTGGACAAACGGCGACATCACACAGCTGGTATAGCCGTGCGGCACATCGCACGTGCCGCCCAGCACGTGGCCGATGGCATGGCTGGCGCCCATCGGCACACCTCCGATGATCGGGATCATCGATTGCCACGCGCCGATCTGGCACTTCAGCCGCGCATCGAGATCGTGCGGGTTCGCCTTCACGGCTGGCAACCCTTCGGCCAGCAGCCGTAGCGCGCTGTCGGCAATGCCGTCGCAGAAATCGTTGGACAGGAACGAGGCGAGCGTTTCGGTCGCGTGATCGACGGAGCGCACCCCGGTCGAAAGCCACAGCCATTCGGGCGTGTGCACCGTGATCGCGGGATCGAGCACCACGCAGACGGGCACCATCTCGCGCTGGGTATAGGCCTGCTTGAGTTTGATTGCCTCGTCCGTCGCGCCCGAAAGCGGGTTGAACTCGCCGCCCGAAAGCGTCGTCGGCACGCAGATCGCGCGCACATCCGGCCCGGCGAAATCGGGGATCACCATCGCGCCGGTATCGTCCACGCGCACGCGGTAATCGTCGAACTGCTCGATCGTGGTGATATTGTGCTTGAGGCAGATTAGCAGGATCTTGCCCGCATCCGTCACCGAACCGCCGCCGACGGTGACGACCAGATCGGCCCCTGCCGCCCGCGCGGCATTGGCGGCCGCCAGCACATCGCTGCGCGGCGCATGCGGCTGGATGCCGTCATGCGTGGCAGCATGGCGCGAGCCCAGCGCCGCCTCGATCCGGCGGATCTCGTCGGTCTGGCGGTTGAGAAAGCTGCTGGCGAGGATGAACACATGGCTGGCACCACGCGCCGCCGCTTCCTGCGCCACTGCTTCGGCTGCCGGCACGCCAAGCGTGACGCGCTCGGTTGCCGTGAGCATGACCTGTGAGGCTGTAACCATCGCCGCTCTCCCATGATTGCTATGTTTATACTGCTTGGTAGCAATTATGGAATGTCGGTCAACTGGGGATTAGAGGTCAGGTCCTGCCGGCCTCCATCATCACGATGCGCTGCATCACCAGCGGCAGTTGGTCGTTGCCGAAGTACATGAAGGCGCCATCGACAAAGATCGTCGGCGAACCGAACGCCCCGCGCGCAATCGCCTCCTCGGTGCTCGCCCGCAGCCGCGCCTTCACCGCCTCGCTTGCTGAAGCCGCCCGCAGCGCCGCACCATCAAGTCCGCAGCCGTTCGCAATATCCTCCAGCACCTCAGGATCGTCGATGTTGCGCGCTTCGCCAAAATAGGCCTCGAACGCTGCCTCGCTGAACTGCAGCAAATCCTCCGGCTGCTCCTCCAGCGCGCAGCAAAAGCGCATGGCATGGACCGACTTCACCGGATGATGCGATGAAGGGAAATTCATGGCGACCCCCGCCAGTCGCGCCCATTCCTTCAGCCACGTGAAGCTCAGCCGAAACTTCGGATTGTCCGGGTTCGCGCGGCTCTCATAGACGCTCTGGTTGACCGCATTGAACACGCCGCCGACCAGAAACGGCCGCCACGTGACGACAACGTCGCGCCCCGCGATCCCCTCGCGGAAGTTCGCAAAGGCTATTCGCGTCCACGGCGAGGAGAGATCGTAGAAAAACTCGACGCGCACGCTCATGCCTCATCCCCATCCTTGATCCCGAACAGCACGCGCCGCGCTTCGGCATCGTCCTGCGGCCGCCGGTTGATCCGGTCACGCCCCACCGCCATCCCGCGCCGCAGCCCCGGCCGCTCCTTCAGCCGGTCGTACCACATCTTCAGCGCCGGGAATTCCTCCAGCGGAATGCCTTGCGCCTTCCATGTCTGGATCCACGGGAAGCAGGCCATGTCGGCAATCGAATAGCTCGCCCCCGCCACATGGTCATTCTGCGCCAGTTGCCGGTCCAGCACTCCGTACAGCCGCAGCGCCTCGGCCCGGTAACGCTCGGTCGCATAGGCGATCCGCTCGGGCGCATAGAGCCGGAAATGCCCGTGCTGCCCCAGCATCGGCCCCAGCCCGCCGACCTGCCAGAACAGCCACTCCATCACTGCCTTCCGCCCGCGCAGATCAGGCGGCAGAAACTGCCTCGTCTTCTCCGCCAGATAAAGCAGGATCGCTCCCGTTTCGAACACCGGAACCGCCTCGCCCCCGCCTTCCGGCGCATGGTCGATAATTGCCGGAATCCGGTTGTTGGGGCTGACGGCCAGAAACTCGGGCGCGAACTGCTCTCCCTTGCCAAGGTTGATCCACTTCACCTCATAGGGAAGACTGCACTCCTCGAGCATGATGGAAATCTTCCACCCGTTAGGCGTAGGCGCGCTAAGCAATTCGATCATTGGCCCTGTCCTCGCGAGACCCGCAAGAGGCATCCCACGAGACCCGCCGCGATGCAACGTTGGCGGACATAGGTCTTCGGAGATCAGGGAAATGGTGCCGCTTAGAGGATTCGAACCTCTGACCCCATCATTACGAATGGATTTGCTGCAGTGCAGCATTTTGCTATAATTCATGTACTTGATTGTGGAACAAAGTCCCAAGGTTGGCCAATCCCACGCGATGCCCAAACTCGCCTGAAATCCGGATTCCGCACTTTCCTAGCCAAAGCACTTTGGTAGGACACTGTCTCGAAAAGTGACCCGGCCCAGACCCGGATTACCCTGAACCAAGCGTCACGCTTTCTGGCGATAGAACAGCACTTGCCCGCCGGGCTGAAGTTGCTGCAGATAGTCCATGTCCGTGATATTGCGGGTTAGCAGGTGGCATCCCTGCGAAAGCGCCTGAAGGAACAACAGGGCATCGTTGAGCAAAGGTTGCCTGTCCTGGCGCTTCAATCCTTGCAGGCGTGCATACATCCCAGCGAGTATCCCTGCTTCAGCCATGACCGCCACCGAAGGGGCCTGAAGCCTGTGGACCGGTATGCTTGCGATGGTGGCTTGAACGGTCTGACATACCTTGGCGGTCTGGGGGTGCGCTGGATCGAGCCGACCCAGGAGGTGCGACAGTTCCGCCACGGCGAGCGCAGAATGATTGATTTGGCGCACTCGCAGCAGCGCGGCAACCTCGTCCGGAAGCCGGTCTTGCAGCACATCAATGTAAACTGTGGTGTCGAGCAGCAGCTGGGGACCTGCCCTGTCGCCGCGATCGACGAAAGCCAGATCGCTATCGACCCTTCGGCTTAGCGTTCCGGTCCACTTCTGGGGTTTCAGGCGGCGTAGGGAATTGGCAATATCAAAACTCAAGGTCGAGTTCCCGGTCCACCGTTCCGGTCAGCGCCAGCAGCTTGTCGGCAAAGTCATCTTCAAGCGCCACCTTCGCCAGCGCGTATTCGATCAGCTCGCTGCCATCGAGGCCCGAGCGCTCCGCCGCTGCTCGAAACAGTTGCTCGTGCGCCCGGCCGGACACACGCTTTTCCTTTTTCCCTGCGAGGAGGCCTGCAAGGTTCGCAGTGTTCAAGGTGGAGGACACACGGATCGAAATGGGCTTGGCAAAGGCAACCCGCTTGAGGCGCGGCGCTTTAATCTTCTCTTGCATGGCAACGACTCTGTCAGACAGTTTTAGAATTTTGTCATCCATAATGCGGAGGACGCTGTTTGTCCACTGCGTTGATACCCCCGCTTAACATAACGCCCAATGCCCGGTGGGCTGGCCCAGCCCTGGATGCGCCGCCGTGACTTTGATCGCAAGCTCCGTAGCGTCGAGGGTAAGCCTACGCCAAAGGCCGCAGCGTGTTTCGATCAGGCGGCAATAGCGCGTTGATTGGCGCGCCAGTTCCAAGGCAGCGGGGCGTCGAGTTGGTTGACCGCCACGCTCGCCAAGCTCGCCAACGGTCATCCCGCAAACAGCGTCGGCGAACTCATGCCTTGGATCGACGTGGCCTGAAAACACCGGTTACCCTTCAGCGAAGGTAGCCGTGTTTTAAGGGATGTGCTGGGCAAACATTGGGGATGAGCCGGATGCCCATCCCCTTTGGACTTCATGCTATGATCTGGATGTCGCCGAAAATCAGCAGTGGGTGGCTACTGGCCCCCAGAAGTGCGATCTGCACTGCTGCAACACTGCCTTGGCCATCCGCATCGTAATAGAGCTTCCCAGAGGTGGTGTCGTAGACGAAGCGGTCCGTGGCATCGTGCGCTGAAGTTACCCCTGCGCCAGACCAGAATGCATCTGTGCCAAGCGCCCCCAAGGCCGCACCCGACAGGCCCGTGAAGATGGCCTTGCTGAATTGCAGCTTGTCGGTGCCCGAAGTAAAATCCGTCAGCGTGTCCACGTTGGTAGTGGCATTGGGTACGGTGCCGAAGATGAACCAGTCGGCGCCTGTCCCTCCAGTCAGCACATCTTTGCCGAGGCCGCCGCGCAGCTGATCAGCGCCCCCACCTCCAACAAGCCTATCGTTCCCGGTTCCTCCGATCAGCCAGTCATTGAGTGCAGAGCCGGTGAGCGTTGCCGCGGCGCCGGTGTTGGTGACGCGGTATCCGGCATTGCCTGCGATGGTTGCCGTCACAGCCGCCAGGTTCACGGCCGACCCGTTGGTCGTGATGTTGGCAGTCCCCTGGTTTGTCCGTCGTCAGAACATTTGGCACAACTCGCGGCGTAAATTAGCGGAGTGCGAGCCTCGTCTGGGGTTG
>CANCET010000061.1 GCA_947375105.1 Sphingomonadaceae bacterium | reverse complement strand
GCTCAGTATGAATCTGAAGTGGTGTATAAACAGCTCAAAAAAGAGTGGCGTGAGCAGGGCGTGCTTTTTATGGATACAAGTACTGCACTCAAAGGGGCGCAGCGCCTTGCCGGCGATGGCCTCGCCGTGAAGGAAGAGCTTACCATCCTCGAAGGGCTCACCCGCGATATTCAGGAATCAGCGATGTCGATCCGCGCCCAGCCGATCGGCTCGGTGTTCAGCCGCGTGCCGCGCATCCTGCGCGAACTGACCACGTCCACCGGCAAGCACGTCCGCCTCGAAGTCTCGGGCGAAAGCACCGAACTCGACAAGACCGTGATCGAGCGCCTGGGCGAGCCGCTCACCCACCTTATCCGCAACGCAGTGGATCACGGCATCGAAAGCGCCGAAGCGCGGATCGCCGCCGGAAAGCCCGCCGAAGGCACGCTCACCCTCTCTGCCGAGCATCGTTCGGGCCGCATCCTCATCCGCATCGGCGATGATGGCGCGGGCATCAACCGCGAGCGCGTGTTTGCAAAGGCTGTCGAAAAGGGCCTGATCGCCCCCGATGCGCAGCTTTCCAAGGAAGAGATCGACCACCTGATCTTCGCCGCCGGCTTCTCCACCGCCGCGCAAGTCACCAACGTTTCCGGCCGCGGTGTCGGCATGGACGTGGTGCGCCAGAACGTGAAGGAACTGGGCGGGCGGATTACCATCGACAGTGAGCCCGGCGCCGGCACCACCTTCACGCTCACTTTGCCCCTCACCCTCGCGATCTCGGACGGAATGGTCGTCAACGTAGGGGACCAGACCCTCGTCGTGCCGCTTGCCAACGTGGTCGAAAGCCTGCGTCCGAGCCCAGCCGAAGTGCAGGGCCTTGGCGCGCACCGCGCGATGATCAACGTGCGCGGCAAGTTCATCCCCGTGCTGCCGCTCTATGCCGCCGTTGGCGCGCAGGGTGCGATCGAGAAGCCGCATGAAGGCGTGCTGATCGTGGTCGAAACCGAAGGCGCAGGCCGTGCCGCGCTGCTCGTGGATGCGATCTGCGATCAGCGCCAGGTCGTCATCAAGAGCCTTGATACGCACTATCGCTCGGTGGAAGGCGTCTCGGGCGCCACCATCCTTGGCGATGGCATGGTCGCACTGATCGTCGATGTCGACAGCCTCGTCGCGCGCAGCCTCTCCGGCCAGACCGCGGCCACCCTGCTGGCCGAGGCGGCCTGAACCATGCTCGCCGCCCCCGAAACGCTGCCCGGGATCAGCCCCGGCGTCTACAGCGCGGAAGATTTCGCCGCGGTGAGCGCGATCGCGCATGCCGAAGCGGGAATCGTCCTCGCCGAGGGCAAGGCCATGCTGGTCTATTCGCGCCTCGCACCGCTGGTCCGCGATTCGGGCTGCGCCACGTTCGGCTCCTATATCCTGCGGATCCGCGAGGACGCCGCAGAGCGCAACCGCGCGATCATGGCGCTCACCACCAACCACACCTTCTTCTACCGCGAGGCACACCACTTCGAACATTTCGCAAGCCATGTCCGCCCGGGCCTTGTCGATACGGCGGCGCGCGGCGGGAAAGTACGGCTGTGGTCGGCCGGCAGTTCGAGCGGCGAGGAAACCTGGTCGCTCCTGATGACCCTGCTCGGGCCGGACCGCGCCGCCGGCGAGCGCATCGCGCGCGGTGACGTGCGCCTGCTCGCCAGCGACATTGCCGCCCACGCACTGCGCAAGGCCGAAGCCGCACGTTACCGCGCAGACGAAATCAAGGCGGTACCCGAACCGCTGCCCCGCATCTGGTCAGTGCCCGCGGGTGATGAAGTGGAGATCGCACCTGCCGTGCGGTCCATGGCGCGGTTCCGCACGCTCAACCTGCATGGGCCGTGGCCGATGCAAGGCAAGTTCGACGTGATCTTCTGCCGCAACGTCATGATCTATTTCGATAATCCCACCAAGGAGCGACTTGTCGCGCGCTTTGCCGAGGCGCTCGTCCCCGGCGGCTGGCTCTACGTCGGCCACAGCGAGCGCGTGACCGGACCCGCGCTCCAGATGCTCGCGACTGCGGGCCCCACCATCTACCGCCGGAGCGACGCATGAGCCGAGTGAGCAAGCCGATCCGCGTGGTCATCGTAGAGGACTCCCCGACGATGCGCGCGATCCTCCAGGCCCGGTTCGAACGCGAGGACGATATCGTCGTCGTCGGCGCGGCCGCCAATGCGCTGGAAGGCCGCCAGATGATCCGCGAGCTCGATCCCGACGTGGTCACGCTCGATGTCGAGATGCCCGGCATGAACGGACTCGATTTCCTTGAAAAGATCATGGCACTGCGCCCCACGCCCGTCATCGTGGTTTCCGGCTCGACGCATGAAGGCGCGGAAACCACCGCGCGGGCGCTCGCGATCGGCGCGGTCGGCTGCTACGCCAAGAACGCGGGCGGCGGCAGCTATTCGTTCGACGATCAGGGCAAGCTCGCCGATCTCATCCGCGATGCCGCGAAGGTGCGCTTTGTAACCCGTCCCGCACCGTCCGCTCCGCCCAGCCCGCCGCGCACGTCCACCGCGCCCCGCAGCCCCGCGCTCATCGAACGCCCCCGGCTCATCGCCATCGGATCGTCCACCGGCGGGGTCGAAGCCTTGCA
Organism: Sphingomonadaceae bacterium; assembly: GCA_947375105.1. Lineage (GTDB taxonomy): Bacteria > Pseudomonadota > Alphaproteobacteria > Sphingomonadales > Sphingomonadaceae > Novosphingobium. Next base: position 14,212 of record CANCET010000061.1, on the reverse strand, counting down.
GGTCCTGCTCGGCGGATTTCCTGCCGATTGCCCGCCGACGCTTGTCGTCCAGCACATTTCTGCGCGCTTTGCGCCGGCCGTTGCGCGCACGCTCGATCAGTCGTGCCCACCGAAAATCGTGATCGCCGAGCCCGATCTGCCGCTGCGTGACGGTCATGTCTATATCGCTCCCGGCGATGATCGCCACCTCACCGTCGGCGGCCGCAGCGGCATCCTCCACCAGCGCCTGCGCCACGGTGAACCCGTCTCCGGCCACCTGCCGAGCGTCGACATGCTGTTCCATTCGGTCGCCGAGATCGTCGGCGGCGGCGCGGTCGGCATTCTCCTGACGGGCATGGGCACCGACGGCGCTGAAGGCCTGCTCGCGCTCGCCCAGGCCGGCGCGCGCACCATTGCGCAGGACGAGGCGACCTGCACCGTATTCGGCATGCCGCGCGCCGCCATTGCGCTCGGGGCCGCCGGCGTCATCGCGCCGATCGGCACGATCGCCCGCCACGCCTTCAGCAAGGCGGCCTGAACCCATGTTCGAACGCCGCATTCTCGGTTCGCTCGAACGCCCGATCGAGCGCGTCACGGTGATGCAAGGGCAAGCCCTCGTCAGCAGCGAGCCTGAGATTGAATTCTCGACCGTGCTCGGCAGCTGCGTCGCCTCGTGCCTGTATGATCCGGAGGCGCGCGTCGGCGGAATGAACCACTTCCTGCTGTCCGAACCCCCCGCCGCGCTCGCCGCCACCACTGCGGTGGACGAGCACTACGGCGTCTATCTGATGGAGCTGCTGGTGAACCAGATGCTCGGCTACGGTGCCCGCAAGTCGCGGCTCAAGGCGCACCTTTATGGCGGGGCTAACGTCAACCGCAACATGATGCGCATCGGCACCGCCAACGCCGAATTTGCCCAGGCGTTCCTGCGCCGCGAAGGCATCATGGTGATGCGCGAGGACCTTGGCGGCACCAATGCCCGCCGCGTCGATTTCCGCCCGGCCTCCGGCCAGATCCGCTTCCGCACGGTCGAGGATCGCCTCGCCCCGCCAGTTAACCCCACCGCCCGTCCGGACCGCGCGTCCGGCGATGTCGAACTCTTCTGATTGCAACAAGCGAGCCTGACCATGACCCAGACCACCCGAATCCTCACGGTAGACGACAGCCCGAGCATGCGGGCGCTGCTCAATCATGCCCTTTCGACGCAGGGCTTCGAGGTGGCGCAGGCCGAAGACGGCCTCGCCGCGCTCGATTGGCTCGCGCTCAACGAAGTGGATGTCGTGATCACCGATATCAACATGCCCCGGCTCGATGGCTTCGGCCTGATCGAGCGGCTGCGCGAAGGCACCCGCCACCGCGACCGGCCGATCCTCGTGCTCACCACCGAAAGTTCGGACGAGAAGAAGGCCCGCGCGCGTGAGGCCGGTGCTACCGGCTGGATCGTCAAACCCTTCGATGCGGCCAAGCTCGTCGCCGCCGTGCGCCGCGTCGCGCACTGAACCCTCAAGTCCAAGGAACACTCACGATGATCCGCGAACTCATCACTTTCGAGGTCGAGGGCCAGGTCTTCGGGCTCGACATCATGTCGATCCGCGAAATCCGCGCCTGGACGCCGACGACGCGCCTGCCGCGTGTGCCGCACTATGTCGCGGGCGTCGTGAACTTGCGCGGCACCGTCCTGCCAGTGGTCGATCTCGCCGCCCGCCTCGGCTGGCGCGCGACCGAGCCGACCCCGCGCCACGCGATCATCGTCACTCAGCTCGGCGCGCAAGTCGGCGGCTGGATCGTCGATTCGGTGAGCGATATCGTCACCGTGCCCGATCAGACGCTGCAGGCTCCCCCGCCGGGCGTGGGCAACGACAGTGTGGTGCCCTTCCTCGAAGGCCTCGCCGCGATCGAGGACAAGATGGTCATGGTGCTCAACCTCCTAGCGCTCAGCGACGGATCCCAGTTCGCCGCTGCTGCCTGATAGGGGTGGCCAAAAACTGGCCGCCTGATCCCATACGCTCGTTTTCAAGGACGTCGCCGCAATGGCCTCCCCCATGGCTTCGCAAGCCCCAGCCAATACGGCCTCGCACCGCCAGATCGCCCTGGTGCTCGAGGAACTGGCGCAGGAAGTCGAAGCGCTCGGCGCCTCGCTCTGCGGCGATATGGATGTGGCCTTGCGCCACATGGACAGCCTGCAGGCGATCGACCTGATCGCCCAGAAGCAGCGCAGCCTGGCCAAGCTCCTCCATGCCGACTGCCTCGAAACCGAGGTGGAACGAATCGGTCTCGATATACTGCGCGAAAGGATGCGGCTGCTGCGCTGAGCGGGAGGAGCCGCTTTCGTCGTGAGGCGAACAGCCCTGTCCCGCGGCGAGACGCACCTGCCGGGCAAAGCCTGCGGGTCGCGGATTGCGCTTCGCACGCAGATGATCACAATACCCGCACTTCAGATCGGTGGCGGGAACCATGGCAATCATTGCAGTCTACAGCGTCAAGGGCGGCGTGGGGAAGACCACCCTCGCTGTCGACATGGCGTGGCGCTCGGCCGTCCGGTCAGGCCACCCCACGCTGCTGTGGGATCTTGATCCGCAAGGCGGCGCCGGCTGGCTGCTCGGGCTCGATGAACCGACCGGCAGCCGCGCCGCCTCGGCGTTCCAAAAGGACGGCAAGCCCGCCGAACTCATCGTGCCCAGCCGCTATCCCGGCCTCTCGGTGCTCCCGGCCGACGAAAGCATGCGCAGCCTCTCCGCCAAGCTCGCCCAGATCGGCAAGCGCAAACGCCTTGCGCGCACCGCAATGGCGCTGGGGCAGACATACCCGCGGATCATCATCGATTGCCCGCCGGTGCTCAATGAAGTCAGCGAGCAGATCTTCGCGGCTGCCGATCTGCTGATCGTGCCGCTGCCGCCCTCGCCGCTATCGGCGCGCGCGTTGCCGATGATCCGCGAAGAAATCCTCGAACACCATCCGCGCCACCCGCCGATCCTGCCGGTGCTTTCGATGTATGATGCCCGGCGCAAGCTGCACCGCGAGGTTCATTCGGGCTTCGCCGCCGGCTGGCCGGTCATTCCCATGGCCAGCGCCGTCGAACAGACCGCAGTGCGCCGTGCCCCGCTCGGCACTTTTGCCGCCTCGAGCGACGTCAATGCCCGGCTCCAGCGCCTGTGGGACGGGATCGAGGCCAAGCTGGCGATGCTGGCCGCGCTGGAGGGCTAAGCGCCCTCAGTTCATGCCCTCAGTTCATGAACGCGTCGAGCGCCTCGCCCGCCGCGATCCAGGTCGCCTCGGCCGATTCCAGCGCCTCTGCCACTTCGCGGCGCAGCTTGCCCAGCTCGGCCATGCTCAGCCGCGCGAGGCCTGCTGCGGGCTTGCCGCTCCCGGCATCCTGACCGCCCAGCGCGGCATCGATCGCCGCCAGCCGCGCCTCGGCCTTGGCTACCACGCCCTCCGCCTCGCTCACGGCCTTCTGCAGCGCCTTCATTTCCTCGCGGCTTTTCGCTCCGCCCTTGCCGCCGGAGCCCTTGCCGCCCTTGCCGCCATCGCCCTTGGGCTGGTTCCGCCCCAGCACGAAATCGATGTAGTCCTCGATGCTGCCCGGATAATCCTTGGCCGTCCCGCCATCGACAAGCACCAGCCGGTCTGCGGTCAGCTCGACCATGTGCCGATCATGGCTGATCAGGATCACCGCCCCCGCATAGTCATTCAGCGCCTGCACCAGCGCCTCGCGCGCATCCACGTCGAGGTGGTTGGTCGGCTCGTCGAGGATCAGGAGATTCGGCGCATCGCGCGTAACGAGCGCCAGCGCCAGCCGTGCCCGCTCTCCGCCTGAAAGCGTCGCGGTCTTCGATTCCGCGCGCGGGCCGGAAAAGCCGAACCGGCCCAATTGCGCGCGCACCGCTGGCGGGGCCTTGCCCGGCATCGCCCGCGTCATCAGCTCAAGCGGGGTCGAATCCGAAGGCAGTTCTTCCACCTGATACTGCGTGAAATAGCCGATCTTGAGCTTGCCCGATGCGGTCATCCCGCCCTCGCTCGTCGCCAGCTGACCCGCCAGCAGCCGCGCCAGCGTGGTCTTGCCGTTGCCGTTGCGCCCCAGCATCGCGATGCGGTCGTCCGGGTCGATCCGCAGATTGAGCCGCCGCAGGATCGGCTTGTCCGCGCTATAGCCCGTCGCCGCCAGATCTAGCGTGATCAGCGGCGGGCGCAGTTCTTCGGGATCGGGAAAGCCGAAGCTCAGCGTCGGGTCTTCCATCATCGCCGTCACCGGCTGCATCTTGGCCAGCATCTTGGCGCGCGATTGCGCCTGCTTCGCGGTGGAGGCGCGCGCCGAATTGCGCGCCACATAATCCGCCAGCTTCTTGCGCTGTGCATCCTGCGCCATCTTCGCGGCGGCAATCTGCGCCGCGCGCTCGGCCCGCTGCCGTTCGAACGCGTCATACCCGCCGGAATAGAGCGCGATCTTGCCGCCTTGCAGGTGCAGGATCGTATCGACCACGTTGTTGAGCAGATCGCGTTCGTGGCTGATCACCACCATCGTGCCGGGATATGTCTGAAGGAAGCTCTCCAGCCAGAGCGTCGCTTCGAGATCGAGGTGGTTCGAAGGCTCGTCGAGCAGCAGCAGATCGGGCGCGGAAAACAGCAGCGAGGCCAGCGCCACGCGCATCTTCCACCCGCCCGAAAAGCTGTCGAGCGGCATCGCCTGCATCGCCTCGTCGAAGCCCAGCCCGATCAGGATCCGCGCCGCCCGCGCGTCAGCCGTATAGGCGTCGATCGCGATCAGCCGGTCATAGACCGCTGCCAGCCGGTCCGGATCTTCGCAGGTATCGGCCTCGGCCATCAGTGCCGCGCGCTCGGTATCGGCGGCCAGCACGGTTTCAAACGGCGTTGCCTCGCCCGCCGGGGCAGACTGCGCAATATAGCCCAGCCGCGTGCGCTTCGGCATCTCGATCCCGCCATCGTCGGGTTCTAGCTCGCCGATGATCGCCTTCATCAGCGTGGACTTGCCCGCGCCGTTGCGGCCGATCAGCCCCACCTTGGAGCCCGGCTGGATCGTCGCGCTCGCGCGGTCGAGAATGGTGCGCCCGCCCAGTCGCACGGTGAGGCCCTGAATTGTCAGCATGGACGCGCCCCTAGCAGGGCAACGCCCGGCGGGGAACCCGCCAACAATCCGCTGAAAATCACCTCGAACGCGCGCGCCCGCACTGGACTTCGCAGGCACCCCTCGTCCATGAGACGGCGTCATGTGGCAGATCTATCAATTCCCGCTGTGCCCGTTCAGCCGCAAGGTGCGCCTGCTCCTCGCCGAAAAGGGCGTGGCCTACGAACTCATCCGCGAGAACCCGTGGGAACACCGCGAGGAGTTCCAGACGCTCAACCCTGCCGGCCGCACCCCGGTGCTGCACCACCCCGAAAAGCAGATCACGCTCGTCGATAGCCGGGCCATCTGCGAATATTTCGAGGAAACGGTCGACAAAGCCCCAATGATCAACGGCACCGCCACCGGTCGTGCCGAAATCCGCCGCCTTGTCGCAATGTTCGATGAGAATTTCTTCGCCGCCGTAACGCAGCCGTTGCTCGACGAGCGCATGAAGAAGCGCCTCGTCTATCGCCAGTCACCGGATTCGCGCATCCTGCGCGATGCGATGCGGCTGGCCAACGATCACCTCTATTATATCGATTATCTGATCGACAACCGCCCGTGGCTGGCCGGCTCCACGATGAGCCTCGCCGATCTTGCCGCCGCTGCGCAGATTTCGGTCGCCGACTATCTCGGCGGTATCGACTGGTCGCTGCACGAGCAGGCCGCCAGCTGGTATTCGGTATTCAAGAGCCGGCCGAGCTTCCGCCCGCTACTGACCGAGCGCATGGACGTCATCCAGCCGCCTTCGCACTACGCCGACGTGAACGCATAGATCGTATCTGAAACTCAAGCCGCGCGGCTGTCCGTGCGGGTCATGCGCAGCCATTCGCGGGCCCGGCGCTGCGCTTCGGCGATCTCGCGCGCGGTCATGTCCTCAGACACTTCAGAACGGCATACCGCCGCTTCCTCGTGCCCGCCGACCGCCGCAAGATTGAACCACTTGTGCGCTTCGATGAGATCGCACGGCGCGCCGTGGCTGCCGGTTGAAAAGGCGACACCCAGGTCGAACAGAGCGTCCATATCGCCCGCAGCGGCCGCCGCGAGGCAAGTCGCGACCAGCGTGTCGGTGGCTGCATTGTCGGCGCACTCTGCTGAAGCTTCGGTGTCCGAAACCAGCTTGATCCAAGTCTGTGCCATTAACGATTCCCCTGTCCCTGGGGGCCGCAATCAAGGTGGCCCGTGCAACGACAAAGTCACCAATCTTGGTCAACAAGTGGTTAACGCCCGAAAAAATGTGAAATAGTCCTGAGCGGGGACAACTGCACCATACATCCTTAGGAAAACCTTGTGCGGATTCCGGCACTTGCCTATAGGCCCGCCAAACCGGATTGCGAGTCCGCCCCGTCAGGGGCGAAACGGCACCCGGGGGTCGCAAGAGCAGCTGCTTGGAGGGCCGGATGGCTGGGGTCTTGAGTGACGAAATCGACGTGCTGGCCAAGGCGCGCCGGGCAATGCCCGGTGATTACCTGCCTTCCAATGACGAACCCTACATGAACGAAGCGCAGCAGGACTATTTCCGCCGCCTGCTGCTTGAATGGAAAAGGTCGATTCTGTCGGCCTCGGCCGGCACGCTTTCTGCGCTGCAGGATGGCCCGATCCGCGAACCCGATCTCAACGATCGCGCCTCGAGCGAGACCGAGTGGGGCATCGAACTGCGGACCCGTGATCGCCAGCGCAAGCTGATCGCCAAGATCGATGCGGCCATGCGCCGCATCGATGAAGGCGAATATGGTTACTGCGAAGTCACGGGTGAACCCATCGGCCTCGGCCGCCTGATCGCCCGCCCGATCGCGACAATGACAGTCGAAGCACAGGAAGCACACGAGCGGCGCGAGAAAATCTCCCGCGACATGTAGCGTTCGCAGCGTGCAATTGCTCGACCGCCGATTGTCCCGCTCCGGTACAGCCTTGGCAAAGCCCGGTTAATGGCGCGCCGAATTAAGTTTTCGTTAGTCAGCCTCGCTTAGCAAACCGCCAGAGAGTTGTGCGACTTTCTTTATGGCGGTCGACCCGGATTGTCCGGGCCGATCTTTGGGGGCCTATCAAGGCTGATGAGACGGAAACCGGGCGTGACTGAACTCGATCATCGGCAAGTGGGGCGCGACAGCCTCTTTCTCATGGCAGACCTCAGGGTCGCAGGTGCCGGGGATGAACACCGCGTCAAGGTGCGCAATCTTTCCGGTGGCGGCATGATGGCCGAAGGACACGTGAAGGTAACGCGCGGCGCCAAGCTCGAAATCAACTTGCGCAATATCGGCTGGGTGGGCGGCGTCGTTGCCTGGATTCAGGAAAACCGCTTCGGCATCGCCTTTACCGAGGACATCGACCCGAAAATCGCGCGCGAGCCGATTGGCTCCAAGCAGGACAGCAGCACGCCGCGCTTCGTCAAGCCCGTGCTCAGCAACGTCGATCCCGCGCGCCTGCGCAAGATCTGAGACCGGGCCTGACAAAATAATCCGCGATTATCCGCTGGTCAGATAGCCGTGCGGCGCTGACCCGGGCAGCCACGCGTGCTAGCACGTCCATGAAATGGTGCGCGTATCCCGCCTTTCCCTTGCTGCCGCCATGGCCCTTATCGGGCTCGGCGCGCTGATCCTTGGCGTCTCGGCTTGCGGTCGGCGCAGCCAGGGGCCGCTGCCGATCGCGCTGATCGGTGATCGCACCGCACTCGATCCCAATGGCGTGCGACTCTCGCCCGCCGCGCGCACCTTGCGCGGCGCGACGGTCGAAGGGCTGGTCGCCTTCGATGCCGAAGGCCACATCGTCCCCGCCCTCGCCGACCGCTGGATCATTACCGACGATGGCCAGAGCTACATCTTCCGCCTGCGCGATGGCACTTGGCCGGGCGGTTCGCGGATCACCGCCGAAACCGCCGCCGCCGCGCTGCGCAAGGCGATCACCCAGCTCAAGGGCACCGCACTCGGCCTTGATCTGGCCAGCATCGAACAAGTGCGCGTCATGGCGGACCGGGTGATCGAGATTGATCTGGTCGGCCCCGTCCCCGATCTGCTCACCCTGCTCGCTCAGCCCGAGCTGGGCCTGCCCTATGCCCGGCGCGGCTCCGGCCCGATGGCGCTGGCCCACCGCGGCAGCGTGACCGAACTTTCGCTGATCCCGCCTGAGAAGCGCGGCCTCGTCCCCGAAGAAGGCTTTTCCAGCCGCGCGCGCAATCTGCTCGTCGAATTCCTGCCTGCGGCCAGGGCGGTCCAGCGCTTCAACGACGGGGACGCCGATCTCGTCCTCGGCGGACGGATCGATTCGCTCCCGCTGGCGGAGGAAACCAGTCTCGCGCGCGGCAATGTCCAGCTCGATCCGGTCATCGGCATGTTCGGCCTTCTGGTCGATAGCGACGCCGGCTTCCTTGCCGATGCGCCGGGCCGCGAAGCGCTGGCGCTGGCGATCGACCGCGACGCGATCATCGCCGCGTTCAACATCGGCGGCTGGCAGCCCACCACGCGCGTCGTCTCCAACGGGGTCGAAGGCGATGCCGGCACGGTTGGTGAACGCTGGGTCGGCGTTGCGCTCGAACAGCGCCGGGCGCTCGCGGCAGAGCGTGTCGCCAAGTTCATGGCCGGCGGCAAGCCTGCCCCGGTGCTGCGCATCGCCGCGCCCAACGGGCCGGGCAGCCGCCGCGTGATCGATCTGCTGGCGGCCGATTTCAAGGCCATCGGCGTGGTCGCGGTGCAAGTGGGCGAGGACAAGCCCGCCGAACTGCGCCTTATCGACACCACTGCACGGTATGGCCGTGCCTCATGGTTCCTGAACCAGCTCGCCTGCGCGGCCCACAAGCCCGCCTGCAATCCCGTTGCCGACGGCTACCTCGCCGATGCGAGGCGCACAGCCGACATGCGCGAGCGCGCGCGCCTGCTCGGGGAGGCCGAGGCGGAGATCACTTCCACCAACGCCTATATTCCGATCGCACGGCCGCTGCGCTGGTCGCTCGTCCGCTCCGGGGTCACGGGCTTTGCGCTCAATCCCTGGGGCTGGCATCCGCTGCCGCCGTTCGCGGTGTTGCCGAAGTAGAAACCACCGACGTAACCGGGGAGATCAGAAGTCGATCGCGATCCCGTTCCGCTCCCAATCACCGAAACGTGTGGGATCGAGGCCATCGGGATCCTCGCGCTTTTCCGCCTCACGCGGCTGCGGCGCTGGATCGGTGGACCAATGCGCCGGCCGCTCGAAGGACGCGGGCCGCGCAGTCGCTCGCGGGGTAACTGCTCGCGGGGTAACTGGGGGAGTTGCCTTGTCCATGCACTCTCCCTGCCCCGCGCAGGCACAATGCGCAATTGCCAAAGGGGGCACCGCGCGCGATAGGCGCCCTAATGGCCCGCCCTTCCGCAACAGACGAACTCCCCGGCGTTCCCGCCCGCCGCGCCGCGCTGCGCCTGCTCGATGCCGTGCTGCGCCGGGGCGATCCGCTCGATCAGGCCGCACCTCCCGTGCTGCGCGCCATCGAACGCGGCGATGATCGCGCGCTCGCGCTCGCCATTGCCGCCGAGGCGCTGCGCTGGCTGCCAGATCTCGACCGCCTGATCGACAGCGCAACCCGCCAGATCCTGCCCGAAGACGCCAAGGCCCGCAGCGTCCTGCGCCTGATGCTCGCACAGGCGCTGCGCCTCGGCCTGCCGCCCCACGCAGTGATCGCCACCGGCCTGCCGCTGCTCACCGGCGGCCCGCGCCGCCTCGCGCACGGCGTGTTTTCCGCCGTGCTGCGCGGAACCGCTGACGAGGGCGGCCTCCTGCCCGCCGCTCCCACGCTGCCTGCAGCCGTGCACGAACGCTGGGCCAAGGCCTGGCCTGCCCGCGTCGCAGCCATCGCCGCCGGCCTCGCCGTGCCGCCGCCGCTCGATCTCGCCCTGCGCGATCCTGCCAGCACCGCCGAATGGGCCGAGCGACTCGGCGGCATTTCGCTTGCCCCCGGCCACGTCCGCCTCGCCCGCGCGGGTTCGGTCGAGAGCATCGAGGGCTTTGCCGAAGGCGCATGGTGGGTGCAGGATCTCGCTGCCTCGATCCCCGCCCGCCTGCTAGGCCCGGGTGAAGGCCGCCGCGTTCTCGATCTTTGCGCCGCGCCCGGCGGCAAGACGATGCAACTCGCCGCCGCCGGCTGGCGCGTGACCGCGCTCGACAAGTCTGCCCGACGCCTCGAACGCCTGCGCGAAAACGTCGCGCGCGTGGGCCTTGAAGTCGAAGTCGTCGCCGCAGATGCGATGCAGTGGCGCCCGGCCGAACTCTTCGACGCGGTGCTGATCGACGCGCCGTGCAGCGCCACAGGCACCTGCCGCCGCCACCCGGATGTGCTCCACCGCCTGGTCGATCAAGCCGCACTGGAAGACCTTCAGCGCGGCCTCCTCGAACGCGCTGCCGGTGCAATCCGCGCCGGCGGCCGCCTCGTCTATGCGGTCTGCTCGCTCGAACCCGGCGAGGGCGAGGCGCAGGCCCGTTGGGTCAAGGCGCTCGGCCGTGTGCCGATCACGCCCGAAATGCTCCCCACCGGCCTCACCCCCACTCCCGAAGGCTGGCTGCGCAGCGATCCGGGGATGCTGGCGGAACACGGCGGCATCGATGGCTTCTTCGCCGCGATGTGGGAGAAATAGGCCCTACGCCTTCACTTTCGCCGCAAAGCTCTTGCGCAATTTCTGCAGCTTGGGCGGGATCACCGCGAGGCAATAGGGATTGCGCTGGCCTTCGCCCTGCCAATATTCCTGATGGTAATCCTCCGCAGGATACCAGGTAGCCGGATTCTCGGGGGTTCCTTCGATCACCGTCACCACCGGCTTGGGGTTCGCCGCTGCCGCGTGCGCGATTGCCGCTTCCATCGCCGCGCGCTGCTCGTCATCAGTCGGGAACAGCGCCGAACGATACTGCGTGCCCACATCGTTGCCCTGCCGGTTCAGCGTCGTCGGATCATGCGTCGCGAAATGGATGTCGAGCAGGTCGTCCAGCGAAAGCAGCGCGGGATCATAAGTCACGCGGATCGCCTCCGCATGGCCGGTCATCCCGCCGCACACCTGCTTGTAAGTCGGATCGGGCACCGTTCCGCCGATATATCCGCTCTCCACCTCGAGCACCCCGACCACGTCGCGAAACACTGCCTCGGTGCACCAGAAGCACCCGCCCGCCATGATTGCCTGCGCCATTCGTTGTTTCCTTGCTGCCAACGGCCTTGCCTCTAATTCCTTGGGGCCTCTAATTCCTTGGGGCCGCCAATTCCTTGGCTTGCGAGATAGGCACGAAGGACACGGTTGTCATCGCCCCCTGCCCGCTTAGGCTAGTGGCAAGTTCGCTCGAATCGCCATCGGAGTTACGTCATGCGCAAAGCCGCTATCCTCTCTGCCGTCCTGCTCGCCGCCGCAGCCGCCCTCCCTGCGGCACTTCACGCCGCGCCGGATGCGCCCGCACCGGCTGCCAGCGCCGCCGATCCCGCGATGGCAACGGCCCTCGCCGATCCCCGCCGCGACAAGGACCGCCCCCGCGATGCCTTCCGCCATCCCGCTGAAACGCTGGCCTTCTTCCGCATCAAGCCGGGCATGACCGTGGCGGACTACATGCCTTCAAGCGGCTGGTACACGCGCATCCTCGTCCCCTATCTGGGTGACAAGGGCACTTACATCGGCATCACCGCCGGCACCGCCACCGCCACCGCCACGGGCGAAACGCGTGATCGGCTCGCCGCCTTTCCGGCTGCCTTCCCGGCCAAGGCCGCAGGCTGGACCGGAGTCCCCGAAGCGCGCATCCCCGCCTATACCCTCGATGCCATTCCCGCCGAGCGCAAGGGCACCGTCGACCGCGTGATGATCATGCGTGAAGTCCACAACATGTGGCCCGATGGCTACCTCTACAACGATCTCGCCGGCATCCGCGCCCTGCTCAAGGACGATGGCCTGCTCGGCATCGAGGAACACCGCGCCAAGGCCGATGCGCCCGCGTCCTACACCCTGGGCACCATGGGCTACATGCGCGAAGCCGATGTCATCGCGCTCATCGAAGCCCACGGCTTCCGCCTTGTTGCCAAGAGCGAAGTCAACGCCAACCCCAAGGATACCGCCAACTGGCCCGACGGCGTCTGGACGCTGCCGCCCGTCCTCTCTCAAAAGGACAAGGACCGCGCCAGGTACGAAGCCATAGGCGAAAGCGACCGCATGACCCTGCTCTTCGCCAAGCGGCCCTGATGCGTTCCGAAGCTTGGGAACGGCCCCAGCCTGTCCCAGGCTTCGTCATTGCGAGCGAAGCGAAGCAATCGAGAGCGGCAGCACGCACGCCATCGTTCGCGCCCCAACCCCTTTGACAATCCCCCCGCAAACAACCAAGTCCGCCTCATGACCCAGATCACCGTCGCCGCCCTGCAACTGGCGCTCAACGCCCCCGACGCGCAGACCAACATCGCCGCCGTCAGCGCGCTGGTGGAGCAGGCGGCGCAGGCGGGCGCGCAAGTCGTCCTCCCGCCCGAACTGTTCGCCGGCCCCTATTTCTGCACTGTCGAGGACGAGGCGCTGTTCGCCCTCGCGCATCCGCTTGCGGATGATCCCTCGGTCAAGGCGATGCAGGCCCTCGCGCGCACCTTGCAGATCGCCATCCCCACCAGCTTCTTCGAGCGTGAGGGGCCGCATTACTACAACACGCTCGCGATGATCGGCCCGGATGGCGAGATCATGGGGACCTACCGCAAGAGCCATATTCCAGACGGCCCGGGCTACGAGGAAAAGTACTATTTCCGCCCCGGCAACACCGGCTTCAAAGTGTGGGACCTGTTCGGCACCCGCATCGGCGTCGGCGTGTGCTGGGATCAGTGGTACCCGGAATGCGCGCGCGCAATGGCGCTGATGGGCGCGGAAGTGCTGTTCTATCCCACCGCCATCGGCAGCGAACCGTATGATCCCGACCTCGATACCAGCCGCGTCTGGCGCCGCGCGATGCTCGGCCATGCGGTGTCGAACTGCATGCCGGTCATCGCCGCCAACCGCATCGGCAGCGAAAGTGTGAACGGCATGCCGCCGCAGCATTTCTACGGCCACAGCTTTATCGCCGATCAGTGGGGCGATTTTCTGGCCGAATATGGCACGGAGGAAACTGGCGTGCTTGTCGCCGCGCTCGATCTCGCCGAAGCCGCACGCCACCGCGCCGGCATGGGCTTCTTCCGCGATCGCCGTCCGCAGCTCTACACCCGCCTTGCCGAAGACATCTGAGCAGGACAACGCTGCACCCCATTCCGTTCGTGTCGAGCGAAGTCGAGACACCATGCAAAACCGCTACCTGATCGCGCTCGGCTCGAACCAGCGCCATCCGCACCACGGCCCGCCGCCAAGCGTCCTGACCGCCGCGCTCGCCGCTCTGGCGCGCGAAGGGATCATCGTGGAAGCCGCTTCTCCGATCATCACCAGCGCCCCCATCGGCCCTTCGCGCCGCCGCTATGCCAATGCCGCCGCGCGCATCGCCACCTCGCTGAGCCCGCCTGCGCTGCTCGAACTGCTCCAGAGCATCGAAACCCGGTTCGGCCGCGTCCGCCGCGGCCAGCGCTGGCGTGCCCGCACACTCGATCTCGACCTGATCCTGTGGAGCGGCGGCCCCTGGCGCAGCCGGACGCTTACTATCCCCCATCCGCTCTACCGCCAGCGCAGCTTCGTCCTCACGCCCGCCGCCGCCGTTGCACCGGACTGGCGCGATCCCGCAGGAACTTGCACCATCCGCCACCTCCACGCGCGCTTGACCCGGCCCGCCCCGGTCCGTAGGTGCGTCGCATTCCGATTGCGTGTGGGCCCTTAGCTCAGTCGGTAGAGCAACTGACTTTTAATCAGTAGGTCGCTGGTTCGAACCCAGCAGGGCTCACCATATTTTTCAATGACTTATGCGAGAAGCTCCGGCACCAAATTTGGCGCAGCGGAGCGCTAGGCATCATATAGGCATCAGGCTGGCGGTCCCGGCAGTTTCTATGAACCGCGCAACCTCAGGCAGCAGCAGCACACCGTTCCCCCGCCCTCGGTCGGCAAGCTGTCCGGCATGTCCATGCTGCTGCGACGAATGGGGCGCGATACGATCACCGTGCATGGCTTCCGCTCCAAGTTCGGCGACTGGCAGGAGAAAGCACCTCCTTTCCCCGCGAGGTGATGGAGC
>CANCET010000060.1 GCA_947375105.1 Sphingomonadaceae bacterium | reverse complement strand
GACCCAGCGGGCGTGGATCGTATCGAAGTCCTTGGGTGCAAATCCGCCGCCGAGGCTTCGGGATTTTGCAACAATCGCCTCGGCAATCGGCCCCTTGTAGAAGGCATCGCGCCCGCCGCTGGCAATCAGGCGGAAGGCCTTGGCGAGATCGGGATTGCGGAAAATGTCCCCCCAGCCAAGCGACTTGCCGCCGGGCATGTAGGTCTTGGCGGAATCCGGATCCTTGGCGAGCAACTTCGCGCTGACCTGCCATTCGCCGCCGATGCGCTCGGTGAGCGGAAAGCCCTGCTCGGCAATGCGGATCGCCGGCTGAAGCGCCGGACCCAGCCCCAGCTTGCCATAGCGGGCAAGCAGCACCGACCAGCCATCGACCGCACCGGGAACGAGCGCCGTATGGATGCCTTCTTCGGGCATCGCTGCGCCGAACCGCTTGCGATAGGCCTCGAGGTTGGCACCGCCGGGCGCGCGGCCGGCGGCATCGAGTGCGACGAGGCGCTTTTCCTTGGCGACCCAGGCGATCACGAACATGTCGCCGCCGATCCCGGTTGCCTCGGGCTCCACCACGTTGATTGCGGCGGCGGTGGCAATGGCGGCATCGAAGGCATTGCCCCCGGCGTGGAGCACTTCGAGCCCGGCCTCGGCTGCAAGCGGCTGGCTGGTCGCAACCATGCCGTTCATCGCCATCACTTCGGAGCGGCTCTGCGCGGTCCAGCCCCCTGCCCTGTCGCCGCGAACGGCGTCGAACGTGCCTGGTTCGGCCTGAAGCGCATGGACCGACAGTGCGGCGAGCGCGGTTCCCGCAATCAAATGAAGCGTGCGGCGCATCAGGCTTTTTTCCAATCGTGCGAGAGGAGCTTCACCGTGACCTTGCCAGTAGCGACGACGACGCCGTTCGCATCGAGCATGGGGAATTCGGCCAGATAACCCGCGCTGCCCTTGCGTTCGAGATCGGCGAGGAGGGCTTCCAACGCGGGCTCATCGAGAGCGAATTCGGCGAAGACATCGCTGGCGGCCATCTTGTGGAACGAGACCGCGATGTCCTTGATGATCGGGTAGAACCGCGCGGTATCGAGAATCGAGATGCCGGGGATGGCCGCGGTTGCCTCCGCCAGCACGGTAAACGCGCCCATGTAGAGCACGCCGACATGGTTCTCGTTGCCCGCGAGCGGCATCCGGTAGCGGGCATGGCCGCGGCCGGTTTCGAGCAATTCGAGGCCGGTGCGTTCGACGAATTCGACACGGTAGGTCATGTCCTGCTCCCCATCCTCCCATCGCTTCCGCAGCATGGCCGCGTCTTGCCGGGCTTGCCAGCTTTGCAGGTCATCATCGAGGTTGCAAATCGATCCCGATTTTGCGACCCGCCATAACACGCAAGCATGATCTCATATCGAAAAGGCATTGATTCCATGTCGACGTTCGAAGCTGCCGTTGAATCCCTGCCCGGACGGATCGCACGCAAGGTGCGCACAGCGCTCGGACCTGCGGCGATCTTCCTGAAAGGGTTCGCCAAGCACCCCGAGATGGTCGGCGCCATCGCGCCTTCGTCCGGACGGACGATCAAGCGGGTCCTGGCACCGGTCGACTGGAATGCCTGCGAGGTGTTTGTGGAGTATGGCCCGGGCGTCGGCACCTTCTGCCGCCCCGTCCTCGATCGCCTCCGCCGCGACGGCAAACTGATCGTGATCGACACCAATCCCGATTTCATCGCCTATCTCGAGGCGACGATCAGCGATCCACGGTTCAGAGCCGTGCATGCATCGGCAACGGAAGTGGGGGCCATCGTGGCTGCACATGGCCATGACCATGCCGACTACGTTCTCTCGGGCCTGCCGTTCAGCTCGCTGCCGCCGGGCGTGGGCCGATCGATCATGGACGCGACCCGGCAAATCCTGCGCCCCGGCGGCGCGTTTCTGGTCTACCAGTATACCACCCGCGCACGGCGGCTGATGCAGCTCTATTTTCCGCGCGTGGACGAAGGCTTCGAGTTCTTCAATCTCCCGCCCTGCGTGATCAGCTGGGGGTGGAAGACCCAGACGCCAGGCGGCTGCTAAACCTTGTAGCGTACTTCGCCGCCGACAAGGGTCTGCTGGACGCGGATATCCTTGATTTTTTCGGGGTCGATCGCGGCGGGATCACCATCAAGGATCACCATGTCCGCCAGCTTGCCCGGGCTCAATGTGCCCTTGAGGTCTTCCTCGAACGAGGCGTGGGCACCGTTGGCGGAGAGAACCTTCAGGCCTTCCATCACCGTGATCTTCTGGCTGGGGCCCCAGATTTCCCCGTTCCAGCCCTTGCGTGTGACCATGCCTTGCAAGCCCATGAGCGGCGCGAAGGGGCCGGGCGGGAAATCGGAGCCGGCGCATACGGGAACGCCCGCATCAATCATCATGCGGTAGGCCATCATGTGTTCCATCATCTCCGCGCCGTAGAAATGGAACTTGTCGGCATTGTAGTAGGCGTAGCTGGTGAACAGCGCGGGGACCACGCCGAGCGCCTTGATCCGCGCGACCAGCTCGGGCGAGACATTGGTGCAGTGGGTGATCTTGGGGCGGCGGTCGGCCGGACCGAGGAGCTTCATGCCGCGTTCGTAGGCGGTCAGCACCATGCCGATGGCGACATCGCCGTTGGCGTGGAAATTGGGCTGGATGCCCGCGCGCATCTGCTTCTCGACAAGCCCATCGAGGCCCTCCTGCGTCTGCATGATATTGCCGTAATAGGCCGGGGTGCGGCCGGGATAGGGCGTGGAGCGCGACATCGTGCGTTCGGAGAACGAGCCATCGGAAAACTGCTCGGCCGTTGCGCCGAAGCGGATCCATTCATCGCCGAAGCCTGTGCGCACGCCATTGTCGATGAGCGCATCGAGCATGGCGCCGGAGGTTTCATACGTCACGCGGTGGAGGAGCTTGCCTTCGCGCCGGATCTGCTGGATCGCGGCGAAATCATCGGCAAGGCCGGTGCTCGCGGCGACAAGCCCCGGCGCCGTATGGCATACACTGGTCAGGCCATAGCGGACGAATTCGGAGCTGATCTTGGCCTGCCCGGCAATGGCGCGGGCACGCAGCTGTTCGGGCGAGAGATCGGGTTCCTTCGCCGCATCGCGCACGAAATTGAGCGCGGCATCGGTAAGGCGGCCGGTGAGATTGCCGTTCGCATCGCGGTCGTAAGTGCCGCCGAAGGGATTGGGGGTCTCGCGGGTGATCCCGGCGTTCTTCAGCGCAAAGGCGTTGACCACGCCGGTGTGCCCGCCGCGGTGAGTGACGATGACCGGGTGCGTGGTGGAGACCCGGTCCAGATCGGCCATGACGAGCGGGCGGCCGTCCTTGATCTTGGTATCATCATAGAACTCGCCGCGCACGAGACGGCCCGGCGGGGTCTGCAGGGCGCGGTCGCGCAGCAGCGTGACGATCCGATCTATGGTGAAAAATTCGACCTCGAACGGATTGCCGACAAGAACATCGCCAAGCAGGCTTTCGCCGACCGCATGGAGGTGCGCATCGTTGAAGCCGGGGACAATGGTTTGTCCTCCGAGATCAATGATCTGCGTGCGGGAAGTGGCGAGTGACTTGAGCTCGGCCCAAGTGCCGACGCCGACGATGCGGCTGCCCGCGATGGCAATGGCATCGGCGGAAGGAAGCGCGGGATCGAGCGTGTGGACGCGGGCGCCCCTGTAGATCACGGTAGGGGCAGGATCGATGATCGCCGCCCAGGCGCGAGGGGAAAGGCTGGCGAGCGAGAGCGCGCCGCCCGATCCCAGAAGCCCGCGCCGCGTGATTGCCAGTGATGCCATGCCCTGTTCCCCCTGCCTGCAGAGGCATCGTGCTGGCGTCAGGCGGCTAATGCAAGGCCTCTCAGGCCTGATGCTCCAGCGCGCTGCGGGTGGCACGAGTCCAGGTCTGGCTGCCGGTGAGGAACGCGTACCAGCCGAGCAGCGCGCCGGTGTGGCGCAAAAGCTGGAAGCTGAACGGTTCGGCCAGCGCGGCAATCAGCGCAGGCCCAAGGCGCAGACCTTCGCTCTGGCCGGTCCAGCGTTTGTAGATGCCGAGCGACCAGAGGTGGAAGGTGAGATCGATCACGATCTTGGCCACCATCACGAGGAGGATCGGGAAGGCGAGATAAAAGCGGCCCGTCGCGACGAGGTAGATGAGGATCGCGAAGGCAGCGAGACCGTAGATCGGCTGGAGCGTATCGAGCGCTTTCACCGGCAGCATCCGCGTGCCGACAAGGCCGTAATCGGCATTGCCCACCATATCACGGTTCCAGCGCTGGGTTTGCAGGAAGCCGCCGAACCAACGCTGGCGCTGCTTGAGGAAACCGCGGATCGTGGCGGGGGCATCGGTGCGGGCGATCGCGCCGCCGACGACGGCGATATGCCAGCCAAGGCCGTGGTCATTCGAATGGCGGTGCAGGCGGTGGATCAGTTCGTAATCCTCAACCATGCAATCGGCATCAAACCCGCCAACCGCGATCACTGCATCGCGCCGGAACGCGGCAAAGGCGCCGGAGATCAGGAGCAAGCCATTGAGCTGCATCCATGCGTGGCGCGAGAGGAAGTTGCGGACATATTCGTAGGACTGGAACCATTCGAACAAGCGGCCCGACAGCGAGGGCCCGCAGATCGGCTGGAGCACGCCGGTGGCGGCGACAAGCGACGGATCGCGCAGGAACGCAGCGCGCATCGCGGCGATGGCGCCGGGCTCCAGCAGCGTATCGGCATCGACCGTGAGCACGGCATCGGTGCGCGCATGGATCAGCGCCTGATTGAGCACGCGGGCCTTGCCGCCATGGGGCAGGCGCAGCCATTGCAGGCGGGTCGCGCCGATGACGGTTTCGGCCATGCCGCCGATGCAGGGCGCGGCGAGGCCGTAGGCTTCGAGCATGACGGCGGGGGTGCCATCGGTCGAGCCATCGTCGGCGATGAGGATCGCCTCGGGCGGCTGCGCCTGCGCAAGGAGGCGGCCGATGGTGAGGCGGATGACGCCGGCTTCGTTGTGCGCGGCCACGATGACGCCCAAGGTGGGCGCATCGGCGGTGAGCGGCGCCGGGCGCTCGCTATCGGCGACCAGTTTGCGGATCTGCCACGCTGTGAACAGCAGCAGCGCGGTGTCGTAGAGGATATAGACAACACCGACCGACCACATGCCGAGGCCCTGCCGATAGAACGCCTGCGCGGTGAGCGCGACGAACAGCAGCGGCGCGGCAATGCCGATCAGGCGGCTGGCAAGCGGAATGGGGCGCGGCGTGAAGCGCGGGGACTCGGCGAGCAGAACGGTGTTGAGTGACGGCATGGGCGGACCCTGTAGCCTTGCCGACCTGAACCGGCTATTGCGTTTGAAGGGCAGGTACGTGAACAATCGGCAATGGTCCGAGCGGAGCACAGAACATCATGGTCAAGAAATACAGCGGTGTAGCGATTGCGCTGCACTGGATCATCGCCGTGGGAATCTTCGTGAACCTGATGCTGCCCAACATCTGGGAGGCGGTGGGCGATGAAAACGTGCGGCCTCTGATCGATGCGCACAAATCCATCGGAGTGACGGTGCTGGGCCTTGCGGTGATGCGGCTGCTGTGGCGGTTGACGCATACGCCCCCTGCCCTGCCCGCCACCTACAAGCCGTGGGAAGTGAAGGCGAGCCATGCCGCCCACTGGGCACTCTATGCCTTCATCTTCGCGATGCCGCTGACCGGGTGGATCATGGATTCGGCGTGGAAGGACGCGGCGACGCATCCGATGCAGTGGTTCGGCATGTTCGAATGGCCGCGCATCAGCTTGGTGATGGGGCTCGACGCGGTGACCAAGAAGAGCGTCCACGACAACTTCGGCGCGGCGCACGAGATCCTCGGTTATGCGCTGTGGGCGCTGTTTGCGCTGCATGTGATCGGCGCGCTGAAGCACCAGTTCCTCGACGGCGAGAAGGAATTGCAGCGCATGATGCCGTAAGGGGCTAGATGATCGCCGCTGCAGCGGCATCGAAGGCGGCTTCGAGCGCGGCGTTTGTGCCGCGCAGCCCCGCCACGACTTCGCTGGCCCAGCGGACATACGCGGCCTTGCGCGCCTGATCCCAGTCTGCGGGCGGCGAGCCGGCGATATCGCGCAAATTGGCGATCTTGTCCGCAAGCTTGACCAGCTTGGCACCCGGCGACTTGTGCGCCGCGCGGGCAACCTGAAGGCGTTTGCGCTCGGCCTTGGGTAGCGACTTGTCGTCGGTTACTTCGGCGACCATGCCGGCCACGCCCCTGCCGAAGCGGGCTTCGAGTTCGGCCAGCGTGGTTTCGGTATCCTCCACCGTATCATGAAGTAACGCAGCAGCGATCACCTCGGCATCGGCCACGCTGCCTTCGCGCGCGAGGATCGTAGCCAGCGTGAGCGGATGATTGATGTAGGGCGTCGCCTCGGCATCCTTGCGGCGCTGGCGGCGGTGCTTGTCCGCGGCGAAGGCAGCCGCATCGAGGACGAGAACGAGATCCGGATTCATGGTGGTCTCCTTGGCAGGATTGGCGGGCGCACGGCCGGTACAGGGCATGACTGACCTGACGGGACTGCGAAATCGCGCTGGGGGTTTGGCAAGCGGGAGGATGGCCGGGACCGGCGCGCTTGCAGCTTGACAGCAAGGGCCCTGTGCTTACCCCTTCCGTATACAGGTGGTGCGGGGGATTGGCTATGCGGAAAATTGCGGTTTCGGGCGCGCTGGCGCTGGTTCTGGCAGCGGGAGCAGCCGGGGCAAAGACGGTGCCGGCCGATACCGTGCTGCATCACGGCACGATCCTGACCGTGGATGGCAGGGACCGCGTAGTTTCGGCCATGGCGATCCGCGGCGGGCGTATTGTCGCGCTAGGCAGCGACAAGGCGATTGCGGCCTTCATCGGCAAGCGCACCAAAGTCATCGACCTTGCCGGCAGAACCGCGACGCCGGGGATGATCGATGCTCACGCCCACGCGCTCGAAGGCGGGATCGACGAGGTCGCGAACCTCCAGTTGGGCGAGGCGTCCAGCGTTGCCGACTTTCTGGCGCGGGTGAAGGCGCGGGCAGCGGAATTGCCGGCCGGGGCATGGCTGACGGGTTCGGGCTGGAACGAGAGCCGCATTGCCGAGCACCACCCGCCGAGCCTTGCCGAAATCGATGCGGTTTCGGACGGGCATCCGGTCGCGCTGGGGAACACGACCGGGCACTATACGCTGGTCAATAGCGCGGTGCTGAAGCTGGCCGGAGTTGACGCGAAGACGCCCGATCCGGCGGGCGGACGCTTTGACAAGGACGCGAGCGGGGCACTGACGGGGGTGATCTACGACAGCGCGCAAGATGTGCTCGACAAGCTGGTACCGCCGGTGGACGCAGCAACGCGCGCCAAGGGTCTGACGCATGTGATCGAAGGTGCGCTGTCCGAAGGGCTGACCGGCTTCAAGGACCCGCGCACCGGGCGGCTGCAGTGGGACGTCTATGCCGCTGCAGCGAAGCAGGCGCCGCTGACCATGCATGTCTGCACGCTGACTTTTGCGCAGACCGACATGACGGCAGCGCGGGCAGCGGTGGATGATTACCGCCAGCGCAAGCGGGAAGTCGCGGCGATGAAGGGCCGCAACCTCGACGTATGCGGTGTGAAGATCTTCCTCGATGGATCGGGTGCGGGGCGCACGGCCTGGGTCTACAAGCCGTTCGAGGCCGATGCAGCACATGCCAATCCGGGCACCGGGCTGCCGCAGATGGTACCCGAGATCTACCGCGAGATGGTGGACTTGTTTACCCGGGAAGGCATGCCGATCGGCACCCATGCCATCGGCGATCGGGCGATCGACACGGTGGTCGATGCTTATGCCGCAGCACTGAAGAAGTGGCCGAAGCAGGGTCTGCGCCACAGCCTGATCCACGCCAATCTGCCGACTGAGCACGCCATCGGCGTGATGGCGGATCTGCAGAAGACATACGATTCAGGCTATCCCGAAGCGCAAGCGGAGTTCCTGTGGTTCCTCGGCGATGCGCTGGCGGCAGGCTGGGGCCCGGAGCGCAGCGCACGCATGATGCCCTACGCGACGTATGTGAAGCGCGGCATCCTCTACAGCGACGGATCGGACTATCCGGTGACGCCTTATGCGCCGCGCTATGGGCTGTGGTCTTCGGTGGCGCGGGAGCCCGATGGCGACCGCTTTGGCAAGGCCCCCTTCGGCACGGCGGAAGCAGTCGATATTCACACCGCGATGAAAAGCCACACGATCTGGGCGGCTCGCCAGCTGTTTCTGGAAAAGGACGCCGGCTCGCTGGAAGTGGGCAAGCTGGCGGACGTGGCGATCTGGGACCGCAATCCTTATGCGGTGCCGACCGCGAGCCTCAAGGACATGCGCTGCCTGATGACGCTGTTTGGCGGCAAAGTGGTGTTCGAGAGGAAATGATGGTGCGGCAGCTTCAGGCCGATGTACTGGTGATCGGCGGCGGCACGGCGGGCTTTGGCGCGGCGCTGGGCGCCGCGCGGCAGGGTGCAAAAGTGCGCCTGATCGAGGGCACGAGCAAGATCGGCGGCGTGATGGCGTTCTGCCCCGGCATGCCGTGGGGTGGCGGCTACCCCACCGGGCGGAGCATCGGCGGGGTGTTTGGCGAACTGACCGAGCAGCTTTGCGCGATGACGCCGCCGATGGCCGAAGTGCGGCCTTCGACGCTGGAGAACTTCGGATACGAGGTGATCTACGACCATGAAGCCGCTGTCTTCGCGATGTTCCAGATGCTGGAGGATGCGGGCGTCGAGGTGCATCTGAACACCTTTGCGGGAACGCCGGTGGTGGAACACGGGCGGATCGCCCGCGTGGAATGCACCGACCGCACCGGAGCGATGGTGATCGAGGCCGGCATGGTAATCGACTGTTCGGGCGATGGCGACACCTCGGCGCGGGCCGGGGTGCCGTTCATGGTCGGCGACGGGCGCGGGAACATGATGGGCGTGACGCCCTCGTTCTCGATGGTGGGCGCGGACTGGGGCCGCGTGTTTGCCAAGGACGATCCCTATTTCGAGGAAGAAGCGGCCTTTGGCATCGCACAGGGGCTGCTGCATCCCGACCTTTCCAAGCTCTATCTGATGAAGGGCTTTCACCGGGACACGGTGTTCTGCAATTCGGTGCATATCCGGGGCGTGGACGGGACCGACCCGCAGGCGATCACGCGGGCAGCGCAAGAGGGACGGCGGCGGTGCCACCAGCTTGCGCGGTTCCTTGTCGCGCATGTGCGGGGCTTCGAGGCGGCGCGGATGAGTGAGTTGGGGCCGACGGTTGGCGTGCGCGAAACGCGCAAGCTGGAGGCGGTGCACCGCATTCTCGCGAGCGACCTGCGCGCAGGAGCGAAGCCTGCGGACGGGATCGTGGCGTGCGACAACCCCATCGACGACGTGATGCGCGGCGACGCGGACATGACCCACGATGCGATCGTGGCGGAGGGGGATTATTACACGATCCCGTTCCGCGCGATGGTGCCCGAAGGAATAGCCAACCTGCTGTTTGCCGGGCGGCTTGTGTGCGCAGATCCGGCCGCCTTCGCATCAGTGCGCGGGATGCCGCAATGCATGGCGATGGGCCAGGCAGCGGGCACGGCTGCGGCGATGGCGCTGGCAGAGGGCGCGCCGGTGCAGGCCCTGGATGCCGGGCGCGTGGTGACCGCGCTTGCTGCTCAGGGCATGCGGGGGATCGGCGGGGATGCGCTGCGGCGCCATGCCGCGGCGCTCGAACTGGCCTAGCCGAAGATCACCTTCTCCTCGCCCAGCCAGAGCGGGGAGCGCGGCAGATCAATGAACTTGCGTTCGTCTTCCAGCAGCAGCGCGCCGGCAGCGCGGGCTTCGGGGGTGTCGGCGGCGAGGTCTTCGAGGCTGTCCCACCACAATTGCGCGACACCGTCATAGGGGCCGGGCGCGCCGCGGACGTGGGCGAAGGGGGCGTCTTCCGCATTGGGCAGTGAATGGAGCTGAACGTAGCGGCGGATTTTCAGCGCATCGCGGACGCTGGCCACCAAGGGCGCGTGCTTGTTGAACCAGTAGTCCTGAAACGCCTCGCGGCTGAGGTGCGGCAAGCGGTGGAGGCAGAAGGTGAGCTTGATCATCGTTTGGTCTCCCGTTCAGGCCTTGCGCGCCTTGAGCCAGGCCTTGCCGGCGTTCTGGATGGTGAGCAGCGCCTTGAACGGGGAAATGCCGATGTTGGCCTTGCCGGTGCGGGCGATGGCATCGAGCTGGGCGTAGTACCAGTAGGTGACCGCGAAGCCTTCGACCGCCCTGAGCATCTTGAGGCCGCCGAGGAACGAGAGCCACGGCGGGAGGAGCTTGAGCTTGCTTTCCCAGCGATCAAGCTCGTCCGCACCGGCGAAGAGCTTGGCGGGGCCGGCGGTATCGACGCAAAGCGGGCGACCAAGGCCGATGATGTCCGCGCCGCCGGTTTCAAGCGCGGCGTTCATCGCGCGGCGGGTGCGGAAGCCGCCGGTGACCATGAGCGGCATGGTGAGTGCGGCCCGCATGGTCTTGGCGAAATCGACGAAGTAGGCCTCGCGCGCGGTCGTGGAAGCGCTTGTGGTCGAAGCCTGCTGCGGCGGTGCGTCCGGGGCTTCCATGCCGGCAATGTCCATCATCGCGGGCTGTTCATAGGACCCGCCGGAGATTTCGAGCAAGTCCACGCCCGCATCCTGCAGCCAGCGGGCAACGATCATGCTTTCCTCGAACGCGAAGCCGCCGCGCTGGAAATCCGCGGAATTGAGCTTCACGCCGATGGGGAATGCCGGGCCGACCCCTGCCCGCACCCGCGCGACGACGGCCATGAGCATGCGCGCGCGGTTTTCGAGCGAGCCGCCCCACTGGTCGCTGCGATGATTGGCGCGGGGGCTGAGGAACTGCGAGAGGAGATAACCATGCGCGGCGTGGATCTGCACCCCGGTGAAGCCGGTGTCCCTCGCCACTTCAGCTGCGCGGCCGAAACGTTCGATAAGGTCGTGGATCTCGGGCTCGGTCAGTGCTTCGGGCAGGCCGAACTGCTTGCCGGGGAGGCCGACGGGAACAGCGGAGGGCGCCTTGGGATGGGGGTTCACCGTCACCTGCGTCTGGCGACCGGCGTGGCTGATCTGCATCCAGATATGACCGCCCGCACGCGTTCCGGCACTGGCCATGGCGTGCAGGCCCGCCAGCGCGGCATCGTCCTGCGGGCCCTGAATGATGACATTGCCGGGGCGTTCGAGATGGTCACGGTCGATCTGCACATTGCCGGTGATCGACAAGCCGATGCCGCCATCGGCCCAGAGGCCATAGAGCCGCGCGAGTTCGGGCGTGGCGCGGCCATGGGGATCGGCAAGACCCTCGGTCATCGCGGCTTTGGCGAGGCGATTGGGGAGGACCGCGCCGCAAGGCAGGACGAGGGGATCGGCAATGGTAGGCATGCAGCGGTGTCTCCCGGATATGGTTATGCGGGCGGGTTATTGCTTACCGGGTTGCCGGGGGCAATGGCAGGCTGGTGGTCTGCTTGATCCGATCGAGCACCACGCTGGAGCGCACGCTGGCGACATCGCCGTGGCCGAGGAGCTGTTCGTTCATCAGGCGGGAATAAGCGGCAAGATCGCGCGCGACGATGCGCAGGAGATAATCGGAATCGCCCGTGGTGGCGCGGCAATCGAGCACTTCATCGAGCGCCGAAATGCGCGCGTGGAAGCCGCGCACGGTTTCGGGAGCATAGCTCGCCATGGCCACGGCAACGAAGGCTTCGACCTGCAGGCCGAGCGCGGCTTCGTTGAGCAGCGCGACAGTCGCGCGGATGTACCCCTCCGCCTCGAGCCGGACGATCCGGCGGGAGACCTGGCTGGGGGAAAGGCCGACCAGCCGGGCGAGATCGGCATGAGCGCGCGATGCATCGGCCTGGAGCAGCGCGAGAAGCTGATGGTCGAGCTTGTCCATGCGTCAAATCTCCATAATCAGTTGCTTGTCTGCAATTTTGACGCGCAATGCGCGGAGTTCTGTGCGAACTTTGCGCGGACAATGCAAGGGCTTTGGCGTATACTTGGTGCCTGTCCCTTGAGGAGTAACCCGCTCGTGAACGCGCAGTTGCAGTCCGCCGATCTGTTCGACAATCCGCTGGGCCTCGACGGGTTCGAATTCATCGAATTCTGCGCGGCCGAACCGGGCCTGCTGGAGCCGGTGTTCGCCGCGATGGGCTTTACCCATGTGGCCAGCCACCGATCGAAAGCGGTGCAGTTGTGGCGGCAGGGCGGGATCAACCTGATCGCGAATTACGAGCCCAAGAGCCCGGCGGCCTACTTTGCGGCAGAGCACGGCCCTTCGGCCTGCGGGATGGGCTGGCGCGTACGCAATGCGGCAGAGGCGTACCGCGTGGCACTGGAGCGGGGGGCCGAGCCGGTCGAGGTGCGCACCGGGCCGATGGAACTGCGCCTGCCGGCCATTCGCGGCATCGGCGGGGCGATCATCTATCTGATCGACCGCTACGCCGGATCGCCGCAGGGCGACCTTTCGATCTACGACATTGATTTCGTGTATCTGCCGGGCGTTGAGCGCGAACCCGTGGGCGCGGGGTTCCACACGATCGATCACCTGACGCACAACGTCTATGGCGGGCGCATGGCGCACTGGGCAGCGTTCTACGAGCGCATCTTCGGGTTCCGCGAGATCCGCTATTTCGACATCAAGGGCGAATATACCGGGCTGACCAGCCGGGCGATGACCGCGCCCGATGGCAAGATCCGCATTCCCTTGAACGAGGAGGCAAAAGCGGGCGGCGGGCAGATCGAGGAGTTCCTGCGCGCCTATAACGGCGAAGGCATCCAGCACATCGCGTTTGCCTGTGACGATCTGCTGGGAGCGTGGGACCAGCTCAAGGCCACGGGCACCCCGTTCATGACCGCGCCGCCGGCCACTTATTATGAGATGCTGGAAGAGCGCCTGCCCGGCCACGGCGAGCCGGCGGGCGAATTGCAGCGGCGCGGCATCCTGCTCGATGGTTCGACCGAAGCCGGTGATCCGCGGCTGCTGCTGCAGATCTTTTCCGAAACGCAGATCGGCCCGGTGTTCTTCGAGTTTATCCAGCGCAAGAAGGACGAAGGCTTCGGCGAGGGCAATTTCACCGCGCTGTTTCAATCGATGGAGCGCGACCAGATGCGGCGCGGGGTTCTGAATGTGGAGACGGAGGCATGATCCCGGCGATCCAGCGCATCCACCATGTCGCGTATCGGTGCCGCGACGCGAAGGAGACGGTCGAATGGTACGAGCGCGTGATGGGCATGCGCTATACCACCGCGTTTGCCGAGGATACCGTGCCTTCGACCGGCGAGCATGACCCGTACATGCACGTGTTCCTCGATTGCGGCGGGGGCAATGTGCTGGCGTTCTTCGAGCTGCCAAACCAGCCGGAGATGGGCAAGGACCCGAATACCCCGGCCTGGGTGCAGCATCTCGCGTTCGAAGTGGCCGATGAAGCCGCGCTGCACGCGGCGAAGGCGCATCTGGAGGCGGAGGGCATCGACGTGCTGGGGCCGACCTATCACGGCATCTTCCGCTCGATCTATTTCTTCGATCCCAACGGCCACCGGCTGGAGCTGGCCTGCAACATCGGCACCGCCGCGCAATATGACGAGCTGGCCGCACTGGCGCCCGTCATGCTGGAGGAATGGAGCCGCACCAAGCGCGCGCCGCGCCATGCGGAATGGCTGCACAAGGACCCGGCGGCGCAGGCTTGATGGAGTCCGGGCCGATTCAGGGCCCGGAGGGAATGAGCGTCAGGCTGGTCTTGCGGCCATCGATGTAGCGCACCGCCTTGCCATCGAAGAAGGCGTTCTCCTCGGCACGGAAATCGACGCGCTGGCCGCCCCACTCGGGAACAGCGGCATAAGTCGTCAGTTCGATCGACCATGCCGTGTTCGCGCGGATCGGCCCCTGCCCGCGCGGATCGGCGTCCTGATTGTCCCAGAAGCCGATCGAGGGACCAGCGCCATGGCCGTGAAGGCCGATGGGGTGCGAATAGATCGAGGGATCGAGCCCTGCGGCCTTGGCTTCATCGCGCGCGCGGGCGAGCGCATCGTTGCCGCTGCGGCCAACCGCGAACTGCTTGAGGAGGATGTCCTGCAAGCGATTGGTATTGGCGACGCCTTGCCGGAGGCCGGCGGGCGCCTCGGTCTCGCCCGGCTTCAGAACATAGGCGAGGTGCTGGGTGTCGGTGTTGAGCCGGAGGTACGTGATACCGAAATCGGTCCACAGCAGATCGCCCGGCTGGATCACTTCGGGGCCTTCGAGCATACCCTTTGCGCCCTGCCGCTGAATGCCGATCGAGGGGTGGAACCACGCATCGAGGCCGAGCGCGAGCAGCCGGTCGCGGTACCACCACTGGACTTGTTCGGCCGTGGTGACGCCCGGGGTGATGACCTTGCGCGAGAAGGCTTCGGCGATGACCGCGTGGGCCATGCGCTCGATGGAGGGATAAAGCTCCATCTCCGCCGGCGTGCGGGTTTCAAGCCAGCGGACCGCGAGGCCTTCACCGCTGACAATGCGCTGGCGCAAGGCGGCGGGCAGCGCGGCGGTGAACTTGTCGTACTGGCTGACGGTCATCCCGTCGGCGAACTGGTCGAGATCGGAAATATTGACCGCGATCTTCGCCGGCTGGCGCGCGGCGACGAGATCGGCGGCGGCCTGCCACTGATCCGGCTGACGCGCCGGGTCCCACGCGGGCGCGAACAGGCCGCCGAGCCCGTAGCGACTGACTGTGAGCCGCTCCACCGGCTTGCCCGCGCCGGGATCGTGGAAAATCAGGATCGTGCGGCGGCGCGCATGCATGTTTTCGGCATCGAGCATCGAGGCGACCACTGGTTCCTCGAAGTACTCGCGCGCGACGAGCAGCCACAAGTCGATGCCTTCGGCGCGCATGATCGCGGGGATCACGGTATCGAGCCGCTGGGTGAGGATGCGGTTTTCGGTTTCGGCCCGGGCCTGTGCAGACAGGATGGGCGGCACGGCGGGCTCTGGCGTTTCGGTTTCGCTCATACCGATGGGCGCGGCGCGCGCAGCCGGCGGTAGGGCAAGGACGGCGAGCGCCAGTGCTGCCGTTGCGGTGATCTTGCGCTGTGCCATGCTTGCCCCACTGTTCGATGCCGTGGCAAGACACTGGCCGCTTCGCGCGCGCCGATCAAGCGATGCGCCGCCGGGCCGCATTTTCATGGCATAAGGCGCTGCCCGGGGCTTGCTCCCGCGCGCGCAACCGGGCCATGCGGCGGGGGATGACAATCAAGGTGGACATGGGATTCGATGGCGCGGGGGGGCCGGCGCTGGTCGATCTGGAGGAGCTGCTCGCGACGCGGCTGCTCGTTCAGGGCAATTCCGGCTCGGGCAAGTCGCACCTGCTGCGACGGCTGCTGGAACGAAGCGCCGGGCAGGTCCAGCAGATCATCATCGACCCCGAAGGCGATTTCGTCACGTTGTCCGGCCCGCACGGCCATGTCGCCATTGAAGCCGTCGACTATTCCGCCCCGGAGATCGCGCATTTTGCCCGGCGCTGCCGCGAGCATCGCACATCGGTGGTGCTGAGCCTCGAGGGGCTCGAGATGGAAGGCCAGATGCGCTGCGCCGCCTCGTTCCTTTCGGGCCTGTTCGATGCCCCGCGCGAACACTGGTTTCCGGCGCTGGTGGTGGTCGACGAGGCGCAGATCTTTGCACCCGCTGCCGGTGCGGAAGTGAGCGAGGAAGTGCGGCGCGCTTCGCTTGGCGCGATGACCAACCTGATGTCGCGCGGGCGCAAGCGCGGGCTGGCGGGGATCATCGCCACCCAGCGCCTTGCCAAGCTTTCCAAGAACGTGGCGGCGGAGGCGAGCAACTTCCTGATGGGGCGCACCTTCCTCGATATCGACATGGCGCGCGCCGCCGATCTGCTCGGCATGGAGCGGCGGCAGGCCGAATCCATCCGCGATCTGGCGCGCGGCACGTTCCTCGGGCTGGGCCCGGCGATTGCGCGGCGGCCGGTGATGCTGAAGATCGGGCCGGTCGAGACGTCCGCGCGCAGCAGCAGCCCGGTGCTGGTGCCGCTGCCCGATGCGCCCTCCCCCGATATGCGGCAGTTCCTGTTTGCGGGGATGGACGAGCTGCCCCTGCCCGCGCCTGCGCCAACGCCGGTTCCGCGGCAGGCGGCCGCTGCTGCGGTGCTTGAGGAACTGGCCCGGCTTCCGGCGGCACCGGCAGCGGAGGAGTTGCTCGATCCGGTCGATGCCGAGGCGGTCATGGTGGCAGCCTTGCGCGCCATCGTGGACGACGACGAGGCGACCGGCAAGACAACCGCCGTGCTGTTCCAGGACTTTCAGGTGCGTTGCCGGATGCTGGGGCTGCGGCAGGCGCTGCTTGATCTGGCGGGCTTCACGCGCCGCTTCGCCGCCGCGCGGGCGGGCATCTTCGAAGGGCTCGACGATGAATGGGCGCAGGCCATCGAGGCCGGCCGCAAGGTGCCCGACGACATGCTGGGCGCGTTCTTGCTGATCGCGCGGGCCGCAAGCGAGAATCGGCCCTGCCCGAGCGATCAGGAACTGGCGCAGGTTTATGGCACCAGTTCGCTCGGCCGCGCGCGGCGCGTGCTGACCTACATGGAAGAGCGCGACATCATCGTGGCGCGCACGGATCTTTCCGGTCGCCGTTCGATCACGATCCCGGAGCTGGGCTGGACCACTCTGCCCACCGAGCCCTAGAATCATGCACTGACCAGCTCCCGATCAGGCGTCCCGGAGCGAGAGGTGCCGTTCGAGGAAAGCAATCACTGAGCTGTTGAAGGCATCGTTGCGATCGCCAGCAACCATGTGGCCGGCACCGCCGACGTCGGCCACTTCCAGCCCCGGCAGAATGGCGCGGAAAGCGGCGATGCCGGCGTCACTGACGACATCGCTCTTGAGGCCGCGGACGAGCAGGAC
>CANCET010000059.1 GCA_947375105.1 Sphingomonadaceae bacterium | reverse complement strand
GCGCATATCGAAACCGACATGCGCGCGCATCGCAATCCGCGCCGGATGCGCGCGATCAGGCGGGCGATGGTCGATCTGGTGCGGCGTTCGCGCAGCCAGTGCCCGACCTGTGCGCGGCCGGGGTTTGCGATAACGGGCCGCGTTTCGGGCCTGCCGTGCAAGTGGTGCGCGGGCCCGACGCATCTGACGCGCGCCGCAATCTGGGGCTGCGAAGGCTGCGGGCACCGCGAAGAGCGCGCCGTCGCGGCCACGGCGGCTGACCCGGCGCACTGCGAGGCGTGCAATCCCTGACGCTGGTCGGCTCTAGGCGGTCGGCTCCAGGCGACGGGCTCTAGACGGCGAGCCTGTCGAAGCCGGTCGGTGTGACATCCGCGCCGAAGCGCCATGACGAGACGGTGATTCCGCCGAACAAGTCTGCCTGCGAATATATGCAAGTCGCCGGATCAGCTCCCGCCGCGCCGAGCGCGACCATCAGCGGAATCAGATGATCCTCGCGCGGGTGGGCCTGCCGCGCAGCAGGGGCGGCGTCCCAGCGCAGCAGTTCGGCAGCGCGTTCCGCTGGGGGCAGGTCCAGCAGGGTGTGCCGCAGCCAAGCGTCGAAGCGGCTGGATGGTTCGGCGGCGCGCGCGTCGAACACCCGCAGGTTGTGGTACGAGAGCCCCGAGCCCATGATCACCACGCCCTCATCGCGCAGCGGCGCAAGCGCGCGGCCCAGCGCGAGATGCGCGGCGGGATCGTAGCCCAGCTTCATCGACAGGCTGACGACGCGCAGATCCGCTTCGGGCCGGATCGGCTGCATCATCGAAAACGTGCCGTGATCGAACCCGCGCGCGGGATCATCGCCGACGGCAATGCCTGCCGCTGCCGCAAGTTCGCGCACGCGCGCGGCCAGTGCCGGATCGCCGGGCGCGGCATAGCGGATGTGGTAGGTGTGTTCGGGAAAGCCGGCGTAATCGTAGACCATGCCGGGCTGCGCCGCGCTGGAGACGGTGAAGTCCGGTTCTTCCCAATGGCCGGAAACCGCCAGCACCGCGCGCGGGGGTTCGGGCAGCTGTGCGGGGAGCGCCTTCAGCGAGGCTTCGAGCCAGGCGAAGCCTTCGCGGAAAGGGCCATCGAGCCAGGGCCAGGGACCGCCGCCATGCGAGAGGAAGAACACGGGCTGTTTCATGGCGCCACTTTAGGGCGGCATGAGCGTTCGCAACAGGCAGAAGATTTGCGGGCCCGCGTTCGAATTGTTCGAACGATCAGAGTTTCGCCAGCACCGCCGCTGCGCTTTGCGCGATGCGCGCCTTCTCGGCATCGGCGAACTTGTCATACGTGCGCACCATCTGGGCCATGCGGGGATTGCCAGCGATCTTGCCGCGATGGCGCGCGATGAAATCCCAGTAGAGCGGGTTGAACGGGCAGGCATCGGGGCCCGTCCGCTGCTTCACGTCATAGCGGCAGGTGCCGCAGTGGTTCGACATGCGGTTGATGTAGGCCCCGCTCGCCGCATAAGGCTTGGAGGCAAGCATCCCGCCGTCGGCAAACTGGCTCATGCCCACCGTGTTGGGCAATTCCACCCATTCATAAGCATCGGCATAGACGCTGAGGTACCATTCGTGGAGTTCGTGCGGGTCGATCCCCGCGAGCAGCGCGAAAGTGCCGGTCACCATCAGGCGCTGGATATGGTGGGCGTAGGCGTGTTCGCGGGTCTGGGTGACGGCGGCGCGGACACAGGCCATCCCGGTCTCGGCAGTCCAGTAGAAATCCGGCAGCTTGCGGGTGTGCTCGAAGAAGTTGCGCCGTTCATAGCCGGGCGCGGTCAGCCAGTAGATCCCGCGCACATATTCGCGCCAGCCGATGATTTGGCGGATGAAGCCCTCGGCAGCGTTGAGCGGCACGCGGCCCGCCTGCCATTCGGCCTCCACGGCGCGGCAGACCGCGAGCGGATCGAGCAGTCCGCAGTTGAGATACTGCGCGATGACCGCGTGATAGAGGAAGGGTTCGCCCTCCAGCATCGCATCCTGATAATCGCCGAAGCGGGGCAGCGCGCGCTTCACGAAAGCGGCGAAGGCGGCTTCAGCATCGGCGCGGGTCACAGCGAACTGGAAGGGTTCGAGATCGCCGAAGTGGTTGCCGAACCGAACGGCGACGAGGGCCATGACCTCCGCCGTGATGGCATCGGGGGCGAAGACCGGGGGACGCGGCATGAACAGATCGGGCGCGGCGGCCTTGCGGTTGTCGGCGTCGTAGTTCCACTCGCCGCCAGCGGGTTTGTCGCCCTCCATCAGGAGACCGGTGCGGCGCCGCATATCGCGGTAGAAGTATTCCATGCGCAGCGCCTTGCGGCCTTCCGCCCATTCACGGAACACGGGGAGCGGGCAGACAAAGCGCGTATCGGCGAGGACTTCGACCGGAAGGCCCAGCGCCGCTTCCCAGCCTGCGAACATCTGCGCCACGCGCCATTCGCCGGCCTCGGTGACGAGGATGCTGTCGGGCCGATGCGCGGCGACGGCGCGCGCCACTTCGCCGGTGAAGCTGCCGGTGTTGCCCGGATCATCGAGCTTCACGTAGTCCACCGTCCACCCGTCCGCGCGCAGTTCCTCGGCGAAGTGGCGCATGGCGCTGAACAGGAAGGCGATCTTCTTCTTGTGGTGGCGCACGTAAGTCGCCTCATCCGCCACTTCGGCCATCAGCACGCGGTCGCGCGCCTTGTCGGCGGCCTTCAAGGAGCTGAGGGTCGGGCTGAGCTGGTCCCCCAGCACGAGGACAAGGCGGCTCACAGATCGAGTGCCAGTTGCGCGGCGGGGGCGCAGTGCCCGGATTTCCGGACAGGCTTCTTCCGGACAGGCTTCTTCCGGCCGGTCATCGGCATACCGGCCTTGCGGCTGCCATGCTTCTCGGCGATCCGGCTGGCAACAGAGCGGTGCCCGGTGCCTTGGCGGACAGCGTGCAGTGCCTCGCGCGCGGCAGCAGCGGCCGTGACATGATCGACGATGGGCGGGGGATAAGCGAGACCCGCCGCGCCTTCCCAGCGCCAGGGCTCGTGGATCAGCGGGGCGGGCACAGCGGCCAGTTCGGGCACCCATTGGCGCACGAACACCCCTGCCGGATCCTGATCGTGGCCCTGCTTGACCGGGTTGTAGACGCGCATGGTGTTGATCCCCGTGGTGCCCGATTGCATCTGCACCTGGCTCCAGTGGATGCCGGGTTCGTAATCGACGAATTGACGCGCCAGATGCAGCCCGGTCGCGCGCCACGGCAGCCAGAGCTGGTAGCTTGCGAACGAGACCAGCATCGCACGCATGCGGAAATTGAGCCATCCGTGGGCGGCAAGCGCGCGCATGCACGCATCGAGGAAGGGATAGCCGGTGCGGCCTTCGCACCACGCGGCAAGGCGCGCGGCATCGGGCGCAGCAGGGCGCAGGCCGTTGTAGGCGGGATGGAAGTTCTCGAACTCGATGCGCGGTTCATCCTCCAGCTTCTGCATGAAGTGGCAGTGCCAGTGCTGGCGCCCGGTGAACGAGACCATCGAGGCGCGCCAGCTGCGCGCGGGCGCGCTTTCATCGCCGCGCAGGCCCTTGAGGCGGGTCTGGCTGGCCTGCGCCACTTCCCGCAGCGAGAGCGTACCCCACGCGAGGTGGGGTGACAGGCGCGAGCTGGCATCGAACGCGGTGACCGGGCTCGACATCTGCCAGCGATAATCCCGCCCGCGCCGTGCGAGAAAGCTGGCAAGGGTGGCGAGGCCAGCCGCGCGCCCGCCGGTCTGCCGCAGTGGGCAGGGATCGGGCGCGAGCCCCAGTTCAGGCGCGGCGGGAATGCGCGTGGGCCAATCTGCGCCCAAAGGTTCAAGTGCAGCGGGCGGCGCGGCCAGCGGTTCGGCCATGCGGCGATCCCACGCCCGGGCCCAGCCTTGGCGCGTCTTCAAGCGGCGAACCACGCCGGTTTGCGGCAGTTCGCGCCACGGCACGGCGGCTGCGCGCGCCCATGCCGCGACCGCGATGTCGCGCGCGTAAGTCCAGCCGTTGCCGGTCTCCTCATGGCTCCACAGCGCGGCGATGCCATGACGCGCATGGATCCTGCCAAGGACCGATACCGCTTCGCCGCGCACCACGCAGAGCGGCTGGCCAAGCGCGCCGAGCGCAACTTGCAATTCCGCGAGGCTTTCGGCGGCAAAGGCCCATTGCCGGGCGGAGGCGTCGTCTTCGGCCCACAGCCCCGGCTCGGCAATGTAGAGCGGCAGCACCGGCCCTTGGGCTGCCGCCAGCGCGAGCGCGCGGTTGTCCGCCACGCGCAGATCGCGTTTGAACCAGACGACCTGTAGCGGCCTGATCAAAGCATTCCCTGAGCGCGCAGAAAACCTTTGATCTCGGCATCGAAGGCGAAGAAGCCGCGGCGGGCATGCGGCCAGAGGCCCGTATCCCACCGGCGCCGGGTCCGGTGCAGCGCGATGCCCTCGGCGGCGAGGGCGGGTTCCAGCGCCGCCAGAGCATCGGCCACCGGGCCGACCGGGGCATAGGGGGTGAGCACCTGCCGCGCGCCCGCTGCCTGTGCTGCCGGGATCACGGTTTCGGCATCGAGCTGATCCGCCAGGATGGACCCGCAGCCGCAGTGCGCCGCTGCGCGAATCGCGGCATCGGCCATGGCCTCTCCCGCAAAGCGCCGCGCCGCATCGCCCCACAGCAGGGCCGGATCGCACACCGCCAGCACGGCGCGCACCGGTACATCGGCGGGATACAGCGATTCGGGATGGAGGTCCTCGTGATGCAGCAGCAACAGGGACGGCAGCGCCGGATCCGGTTCGGCGAGCACCGGGAGCATGGCCGCAGGCCCCACCGGCGGCTCCGAGAGCGCCACAGCTTCTTGTGCAAGCCCGTGCGGCGAAAAGCGGCCCTCGGAGTAGCGCGCGATATTGTCGGCGCGCGCGAGGTAGGTCTTCCCCGCGGTCTGCAATCCAGCCACCCAGCGCCATGAAAGCGTGTTGCTGGCGGGATCGGCGTCGATCAGGTGCCGCAGGAAGAAATCCGCACCGAGCGTCCATGGCAGGCGCAAAGTGAAGATCCAGATCGAGGCGAACCACATCCGCGCGTGGTTGTGAAGATAGCCGGTCTCCACAAGTTCGCGGGCCCAGAAATCGAAAGCATCGATGCCGGTGCGCCCCGCTTCCGCTGCTGCCAGATCGGCGCTGGCCGCCGCCGCATCCCGTGCGGCACCGCGCTCGGCAAGGAAGCGCTGCCACACGGCCGGGCGCTGTTCGAGCCACCCCTTCCAATACGTGCGCCAGCAGACTTCCTGAATGAACTTGCCCGCAGCTTCGAAGCTGTGCCGCGCCAGCACTTCGCCCACGACATCCTGTTCGGTCACCAGACGGTAGCGGATCGCAGCCGACAGGCGCGAGACGGCGGAGGGCTTCCCCGGCCCCGGATCGCTGTTGCGCCCGGCGGCATAGGAAGCACCGGCACGCGGCACGAACTGGCGGAGTTGATCGAGCGCGGTGCGGCGCGAAGGAGCACGATACATCGCCAAGCCTTTGGCGCTGCACATTGGCCCAGCCCAGATGGTCATGCGGGCAAGTCCCGGCCCGTGCTGCCTTTTTCGCAAAAATGGCCAAAGCGTAATGATCCGCTCACCCGGGCGAAGGGCGGGCAGTCCTAGAACGGCTTTCGACGATGGACGTCTGTCACGGGAGTCGTGACGTGACGGTCCCCTGTTCCGATTGCCTGTCCGGCGTCCATCGTCACCCATCCGGCTACGGCAAACCGATCCCGCGCGGGCACTGCGTCCTGCGCGCTGGCCTGTCGTGTCTGGAAATGTCGTGTCTGGCGCAATCCGGGGAACTGCAGGTGTCTCGTCCGATCTTCTTCGATCCCACCGGCCGCCGCCGCCGACTGACCCGCCGCGGCGCGTTCATCGGGCTGGTCGTGCTGCTCGTGGCCGCGGTGATCTTTGCAACGACCGTCGTCGCGGTGCCATACGCCGCGCCGCTCCCGCTCGGCTTCGAGCGGCAGGCGCCCTTCCCGCTCAAGACCCAGGTCAGCCGGATCTCGCAGCGGATCAGCCAGCTGTTCGGCCGCCGCACCGTGCTCGCGGCTCATAGCAGCGGGCAAGCGCTCAACGTCGGCTTCTATACATCCTGGAGCGAAGGCAGCGCGCAGACGCTGGAGCGCCATATCGGGCAGCTCGACTGGGTCGCGCCCACGCTGTTCTCGCTGGGCCAGAACGGCAATCTCGTGGTGACCGACGATGCGCCGATGCGCCGCGTGCTCGCCTCAGCCTTGCACCGGCCGCTTGTCGTGCCCGTGCTGCAAAACGCGGCGAACGCGAAATGGGACGGCGCGGGCGCGGCCGCGATCATGCAGAGCCCCACCCGCCGCGCAGCCCTGATAAACCAGATCGATGCCGCGCTCGACAGATCGGGCGATGGCGGCGTGATGATCGATTTCGAGAACCTGCCGAAGCCCGGCGTCGCCGCCTTGCGCGGCTTCCTCGCCGATCTGCACGCACGGCTTGCGATCAAGCACCGCGTGGTCGCGGTGACCATGCCGATCGACGATGCCGATTGGTCTGCCAAGCGCCTTGCCGAAGTGGCCGACAAGGTCGTGCTCATGGCCTATGACGAGCATTGGCAGGGCGGCGAGCCGGGGCCGATTGCCTCGAACGGCTGGTTCGCCGGGCACCTTGCCGATCAACTCAAGGGCCTGGCGCCGAGCAAGGTCATCGTCGCGCTCGGCAGTTATGGCTACGACTGGTATCGCGGGCCCAATGGTCAGCAAGTGGCCGATGTGCAGACGGTGGAAGAGGCGTGGCTTTCCGCGCATGACAGCGGCACGGTGCCCACGTGGGACAAGGCCAGCGGCAACACCGGGTTCGGCTATCTCGACGACGCGGACCAGAACACCGTCACTCCACCAGACCGTCACCAGGTGTGGCTGCTCGATGCCGCAACGAGCTGGAACCAGATGCAGATGCTCTCGCAGCTCGGGGTCGGCTCGGTGGCGCTGTGGCGGCTGGGCTCTGAAGATCCGGGCTTTTGGGATGTCCTGGCTTCCTGGCGCGATGGGCACGGCAGCCGGCCCGATCTCTCGCGGATCCGGCAGGCCACCAATGTCGATGTGGAAGGCAACGGCGAGATTCTGCGCATCGATGCAACGCCGCAGGCCGGCGCGCGTGAGATCCACTATATCGCGGCATCAGCCAACCGCCCGGCCCTGATTGCCGACGAGCAGTATGGCAGCCTGCCCACGCCCTATGTGGTGCGCCGGACCGGCGATCGGCCCAAGCTCGTTGCCCTGACGTTCGACGATGGCCCCGATCCGAAATACACCCCCGAAGTGCTTTCGGTGCTCGAACGCTACCACGTGCCGGCCACGTTCTTCATCATCGGCGAAAACGGAGTGGCCGGGCGCAGCACGCTCCAGCGCATGGTCGCCGACGGGGACGAGATCGGCAACCACAGCTATACCCATCCCAACATGGCGGAGGATTCGACGACCGGTATAAAGCTGGAGCTCAACGCCACGCAGCGGCTGATCGAGGCCTATACCGGCCGCTCCACCCGCTTGTTCCGCGCGCCCTATTTCGGAGACGCGGAACCCACGACATCGGATGAACTCGGTCCGGCACTGATCGCGCAGAGCGAGGGCTACACCGTGGTCGGGCTCCACGCCGATCCGGGCGACTGGATGAAGCGCAGCGCCGACGAGATCGTCAATCGCACGGTCTACGCCGTCGAACATGCCACGCCGGATCGCAGCGCAAACGTGATCCTGCTGCATGACGGCGGTGGCAACCGCGAACAGACCGTGCTGGCGCTGCCCCGCATCATCGAGCAGCTCGAGGCCGACGGCTACCGCCTGGTGCCGGCCTCCACGCTCGCCGGCCTCAAGCGCGACGACGTCATGCCGCAAGTGAAAGGCTGGGACCTTGCCGCCGTGCGCATCGACGTGGGCATGTTTTCACTGCTGGCGCTGCTGCTGGCGGCGCTCAACTGGAGCTTCTTCTTCGCGATCGCGCTCGGGGTGCTGCGCGCGCTCGGGCTCACCGGCCTCGCGCTCGTGCCCGATCGGCGCAAGGTGCCCTCGCTCGACAACGGCTACCAGCCGCTGGTGAGCGTGATCATCCCCGCCTACAACGAAGAGCGCGTGATCGAGGCATCGATCCGCCGCATTCTGGCCAGCGATTATCCCCACATGGAAGTGATCGTGGCGGATGATGGTTCGAAGGATCGCACCAGCGCCATCGTGGCAGCCGCATTCGGCAACAATCCGCGCGTGCGGCTGATGACCATGGTCAATGGCGGCAAGGCCTCGGCGCTCAACCGCGCGCTGGCCGTGGCCACGGGCGAGGTTGTCGTCGCGCTCGATGCCGATACCCAGTTCGAGCCGCTGACCATTTCGCGGCTGGTGCGCTGGTTCGAGAATGCGCGCGTCGGCGCGGTGGCGGGCAATGCCAAGGTGGGCAACCGGGTCAATCTCGTGACCCGCTGGCAGGCCGTGGAATACGTGACCGCGCAGAACGTCGAGCGGCGCGCGCTCACCCGCTTCGGCGCGATCATGGTCGTGCCGGGCGCGGTCGGCGCTTGGCGGCGCAGCGCGCTGACCGATGTCGGCGGCTATCCCGAGGATACGCTGGCCGAAGATCAGGACCTGACGATCGCGATCCAGCGCAAGGGCTGGAAGGTCTGCTACGACGAGGACGCCGTCGCCTGGACCGAAGCGCCCGAGACGCTGGGCGCACTATCGAAGCAGCGCTTCCGCTGGGCCTTCGGCACGTTGCAGTGCCTGTGGAAGCACCGCTCGGTGCTGTGGCAGCGCCAGCCGGAGGGCTATGTGCGCCCTGCGGGCCTTGCCTTCGTCGGCATGCCGCAGGCGTGGCTGTTCCAGATCCTGTTCGCGCTGATCTCGCCGCTGATCGACCTCGCGCTTGCCGTCTCGATCTTCGGCACGATCCTTCGCGTGATGCAGCACGGCTGGGCGCAGACGCAGACCGACGTGCTGCGCATGGGGCTCTACTGGGCCGTGTTCACCGCCATCGATCTCGTCTGCGGCTGGGTCGCGTACCGGCTCGACGTGCGCGAGCAGCGGTTCCCGCCGCTGCTCCTGCTGAGCCAGCGCTTCGTCTATCGCCAGCTGATGTACAGTGTGGTGATCCGCGCGGTGGGTGCAGCGCTGCAGGGACTTGGCATCGGCTGGGGCAAGCTGGAACGGACGGGCCGGGTATCAGCCGGGCAGGCGCAGGGTGGCAACAAGGCCCTTGCCGCCTGAACCGCCTGAGCCGCCTGAACCGCCTGAGCCGCCTGAACCACCTGAGCCGCATGAACCACTGGCCGAAGCGGGATCGGAAAGGACGAAACTGCCGCCATGCAGCCGCGCCACGGCGGCGACCATGGCCAGCCCGAGCCCGCCGCCGGGCTGCGTGCGGGCATCATCGAGGCGCACGAACGGTTCGACCGCCCGGTTCCGGTCGGCAGGAGCAATGCCCGGGCCATTGTCCTCGACCGCGATCTCGGCCCAGATCAGCCCGTCGGCATCTTCCTTCACACTGCTGGTGACGAGGACGGCATCGCCGCCATATTTGAGGGCATTGTCGATCAGGTTGGCCAGCGCGCGCGAGATCAGCTCCCGGTCCGCCGCGGCGGTGACCGGCGCGAGCCGCGCTTCCAGCCGCACGCCGGATTGTTCGGCCAGCGGCTCATAGAGCTCGACGAGGTCTTCCGCCACTTCCGCCAGATCAAGCGGCTGGCGCCGGTCTTCCACCGCACCGCCTTCGATCCTGCTGATATCAAGCGCGGTTTCGAGCATCGCACGCAGGCTGTCGGCATCCGCGCGCGCGGCCTGCAGCGCTTCGATGGCGCGCGGCTCATCGACCCGCGCGAGCGCCAGATCGATCGCAGCGGACAGCCGGGTGACGGGCGAGCGCAGATCGTGCGCCAGCGCGCCGGACACCGCACCGAGCTGGCCGACGAGTTCGCCGATCCGCTCGGCCATCAGATTCATCTGCTGGCGCAAGTGGTTGAACCCGTCGCCCGTCCCCTCGATCGGCACGCGTGCGCCGAAATTGCCGGCGGCGAGCTCGGCCGCCGTTTCGGCAATGAGATGGGTGCGGCGGCTGATCACGAAACCGACCGCCATCGCGCTGAGGAGCGCCATCAGCACGGCGACCGCGATGGTGAGTTCGGCCGTGGCGGCAAAGGCGATATCGATGCGCCGCTCGGTGAGACTGACGACTCCGACCACCAGCCGCTCGCCATCGGGCAGCAGGCCGACCAGCGCGAGCCCCTCGCTCGGCGGCTGGTCCGGCCCCCGGCGGACCACCACGGGTTGCGGCCGCGCTGCCGAAGGGATCGCGGGGACGCGCACAAGATTGCTGAGCACCGGGGGGCCATTGCCGACAAGCGCGACGAACACCGCCGGGTCTGCCGCGCTGCCGCGCCGGGCGGAGATGAAATCGGCGAGCTCGGCCCTCCCGCCATCGTAGTAGGCGGCCAGCAGGTCATCGCGCACGTCGATCACCTGGCGTTCGCGATCTAGCCGCACCACATCGAGCATCTGCCCGCGCAGGAACAGGATCACCAGCGCGCTCGAGACGAGCTGCAACAGGAAGATCGCGCTCACCAGCCGAAGCATCGTCGGCGAAAGACCGCGCCGTGCCCATCGTGGCGTCCTGGTGCGGGCCACGGTTCCGGTCAGTCTGCCGCCAGCCGGTAGCCAGCCCCGCGCACGGTGTGGAACAGCGGCTGCTCCTCGCCATCATCGATCTTGCGGCGCAAGCGGCTGATGTGGACGTCGATCACGTTGGTGCCCGGATCGAAGTGGTAGTCCCACACTGCCTCGAGCAGCATGGTGCGGGTGACGACTTCACCGGCATGCATCAGCATGTATTCGAGCAAGCGGAACTCGCGCGGCTGAAGCGCGATCTTGCGCGTGCCGCGGCGGACCTGCCGGGTCAGCCGGTCCAGCTCGAGATCGGCGCAGCGCAGCGTGGTTTCCTGCGCTTGCCGTCCCCCTCCGGCCGATCGCCGCAGCAGTGCCTGGATCCGCGCGAGCAGCTCGCCGAAGGAAAACGGCTTGCCGAGATAGTCGTCCGCCCCGGCGGTCAGCCCGGCGATGCGATCATCGGTACTGGCCAGCGCGGAAAGCATGATCACGGGCGTGGGCATTTCAGCCGCGCGCATCGCTTTCAGCAGCGAAAGGCCGTCCA
The DNA here is from genome assembly GCA_947375105.1 of Sphingomonadaceae bacterium. GTDB lineage: Bacteria > Pseudomonadota > Alphaproteobacteria > Sphingomonadales > Sphingomonadaceae > Novosphingobium. The sequence continues at coordinate 5,855 of CANCET010000059.1, read as the reverse complement.
TCCCCGGCAGCATGCGATCCAGCACGACGAGATCGAACTGGCTGTCGGTCGCGAGAAACAATCCGTCGCGGCCATTGGCGGCGTGGTCGACGGTGAAGCCTTCTTCGGCAAGCCCGGACATGATGTAGTCCGCGATCTGGGGATCATCCTCGACGAGAAGAATGCGGCCTGCCACTGGGCAATATCCATGTTGCAATGAAACCGAAGTGTTCGCCCGGCACCATGGCCAGCATGCAAGCGGCCCGCAAGAGCTTTCCGGCGGCCGCCAGGAGCACGCGGCCTTGCGCTGAATCAGCGGACCTGAACGGCGACTTTACAGACGCGGCAGCGTGTTGAAATTTTCCGCTAAGGCATGGCGAAGAATCACGTTAAGACGCGCGCAAATCGTAACGGACAACCTGCCGAAATGGGAAGGTTCAAGGCGATTTTGCACCGTTGAATGCCGGCACGCGATGACGCGGCGCGCCGGACAGGGTACCCACACGGGCGCAGCCTGCCAAAACGGCAGGCGCACCCCATGCCGGATGATGAGATACCGATGGACAGCAAAGCCCCGATCGCCAGCACCGTGAAGCACGCGGCCAAGACCATGGCGAACCTCCTTGCCACCGCCGCCCCCGCTGCCTTGACGGCTGCACTGATCGCCGGCGCCAGCCCGGCGTTTGCCGATACGACGGTAAGCACCGCGACGACGGCCCCGCTGCTGACATCCGCTGCCGGCGCAGTGACGGTTGCCAAGGACGGCTCCATCAAGCTCGACACCGGCACCGCCGTGACGGTCGATGCGTCCAAGGACGTGACCGTGCAGGATGGCGGCAAGCTCGATATGGGCGCGGGCAACGGCGCGGCGGGCATCATCGTCCAGCCCGGTACGACCGCAAATATCTCGAACGCCGGCACGATCCAGGTGCTCGAGACCTTCACCGCCGCCGATACGGACAAGAACGGCATCCCCGAAGGCCCGATCGCGCAGGCCTCGGATCGCTACGGCATCCGCGTTGCGCCCGGCGGCACCGTGACTGGCACCATCTCCAACACAGGCACGATCACCGTGGACGGGCTCAACTCGGCCGGTATCGCGGTGGATTCGGCGCTGACCGGTTCCGTCACCAACACCGGCACGATCAAGGTCAAGGGCGACAATTCGGTCGGCATCCGCACCGGCGCGGTTTCGGGCAATGTCAGCGCGGGCGGCACCATCGGCGTGGTCGGCAGCGGCACGCAGGCGCTGGTCGTGAACGGTGATGTCGGCGGCTTCGTCAAGATCAACGGTTCGCTTTCGCAGGTCGCGACCTACACCGCGGACGACGGTTCGACCCAGACCCTGCCGCGCAGCGCGCTTTCGACCGGCAAGGCCGCAGTCGAGATCAATGGCAATGTGGCCGGCGGCGTCGTGGTCACGACGGCCTCGTCGAGCGGATCGACGACCGAGACCACCGGTGCGATCCAGTCCGTGGGCAACAGCCCGGCGATCCAGATCGGCGCCGCCAACAATATCACCATCGGCGGCGGCGCGAGCAGCACCGGCACCTATTCGCTCGGCATCGACGGCAGCGTCGGCGCCAGTGCGACCTACAGCTCGACCAACGCCTCGGCGGTGGTCATCGGCGGCAAGGGCGGCAACGTCACGCTCACCAAGGGCATCGGCGTCAGCGGCAATATCACGGCCACGACGGTGGATTCGGGCGCTGTCGGCATCCTCATCAACGCGGGTTCGACCGTGGGGTCGCTGTACAACAGCGGCACGATCAGTGCGGTGATCAGCCAGCCGGGCATCGGTTCGTCTTCGGCGATCAAGGACCTTTCGGGCACGCTGACCGCCATTGACAACACCGGCGCCATTTCGGTCACCGGTTCGAGCGAGGACCAGCTCGCCGCGATCGACGTTTCGACCAACACGTCGGGCGTGACGATCAAGCAATACCTCAACAGCACCGACGCCGCGTCACAGACGACCGACAAGGCTGCTGCCGGCTACGATCCGGACACGGCCACGGTCTACACCTCGATCACCGGCAACATCTATACCGGCAGCGGCAACGACACGCTCGATGTCGGCTCGGGCAAGATCACCGGCAACACGTTCCTTGGCGCCGGCAATGATACGGTGAAGCTGGCGGACGATGCGAAGTACATCGGCAACGTCGATTTCGGCACCGGCACTGCCACGCTGTCGATGGCGGGCAACTCGCGCTTCACCGGCACGCTGATCCTGAATGATCAGGTCGGCACCCTGACCCTGGCCGACAAGGCGATCTATCGCGGCACCGTCACCGGCGGTTCGCAGCTTGCGGTGAATGTCACCGGCGGCACGTTCGGGGCCAATGCCGCGACGACGACGACGATCAAGTCGCTCGATGTCGGCGCCAACGGCACACTCGGCGTCTATGTCGATGGCACCACCGGCACCGCTTCCAAGCTCGTCACGGATACCGCCAATTTCGCCAGCGGCGCGAAGATCTCGGCCAAGGTCACCTCGCTCGCCAAGGCGGAGGGGACTTACACCGTGCTCAGCGCAGGCACGCTCACCGGCGGGGCCAACGTGGCCACGTCGGCGCTCAATCTGCCTGTGCTGTTCAAGGGTACGGTCGCCGCTGTGGGCAACGACGTGACGCTGACGATCGCACGCAAGACCGCGAGCGAAATCGGCCTCAATGTGCCGCAATCGCAAGCCTATAGCGCCATTCTCGCCAATGCGGGCAAGGACACGCTGCTCCAGTCCAGCCTGCTTCAGGCGGCTGACACGGCCTCGCTGCAAACGCAGTTCAACCAGATGCTGCCCGATTATGCCGGCGGCACGCTGGACCTGCTGACCCGCGGCACACGCCTTGCCGCGCGGCGGATCGACGATGATTCGAGCTGGTTCACGATCAGCGATGCCGGTGCCTGGCTTGAGCCGATCTACTTCAAGGGCAAGAAGAAGGTTAGCGCGACCGCGGGTTACAGCAACAGCGGCGGCGGTCTCTCGCTCGGCTTCGAGAAGGTGCTGGGCGTGGGCCATGTCGGCGGCTCGTTCACCTACTTCTCGGGCACATCGACCACCGATGCGACGCAGAAGGTCAAGGTCAGCGATGTCGAGGTGGCAGCGTTCTGGCGCCTCGCCTCGGGTCCGCTCTATGCCTACGCGCGGATCGGCTATGGCCGGCCCTCGTTCACCTCGACCCGCACGTTCGCGGGCACGGTCGACAACCAGTCGTTCAGCTATGGCGCGGGCGGCAAGTGGAAGGGCACGCTGATTTCCGGTGCAGGCGGGGTGTCCTATGCGATCCCGGTCGGCGAGCACTTCAAGCTCAAGCCGCGCGCGACCATCGAGTATTTCCGCCTGAAGGAAAACGGCTACGCCGAAACCGGCAACGCACCGCTGGCGCTCACGCTCGGCAAGCGCACCAGCGAAGTGGTGAACGGCACCACCACGCTCGTTGCCAGCTGGAGCTCGGCGCCGGGCGATTATGAAAATCGTCCGTTCACGCTCGAAGTCGAGGGTGGTCGCCGCAGCCGTATCTCCGGCGAAGTCGGCCAGACCACGGCGACCTTCACCACCGGCGGGGACACCTTCTCGCTGACCGGCCAGCAATTGCCCTCGGCATGGACCGGCGAAGTCAGCCTGCTTCAGGGCGGCCTCGACTACACCTGGAAAATCAGCGGCGGCTACGAAAAGCTTGAAGGCGGCGGCACCGGCTATTCGGCCCGCGCTTCTCTCGCCATCGCGCTTTGATCGGCTGATCCGGAATGGGAAGGGGGCGGCTTGCGGGCCGCCCCCTTTTTCGTGTCAGCCTTGCGCTGATCCGGCCTGCGCCTGGAACCACGGGATCATCCGCGCGATGGCTTCCTCGACCAGCGGGGTCGATACGGCGAAGCTGAAGCGGACGAAGCGGTGTCCGTCGACCGGATCGAAATCGATCCCCGGCGCGGTCGCTACGCCGGTTTCTTCCAGCAGCCGGATGCAGAAAGCCATCGAATCCTGCGTCAGGTGGCCAATATCGGCATAGACGTAGAAGGCGCCATCGGGCGGCGCGATCCGCGCGAGCCCCATCGCGGGCAGCGCCGCCAGCAGCAGATCGCGGTTGCGCGCGTACATCCGCACATGGCCATCGAGCTCCTCGCCGCAATCGAGCGCGACCAACCCCGCGTGCTGGCTGAGCGAGGGCGGGGTGAGGAACAGATTGCCCATCCGCGCACGGGCCTGATCCACCAGATCGGGCGGCACCACCAGCCAGCCCAGCCGCCAGCCCGGCATGCTGAAATACTTGGAAAAGCTGTTCACCACGATGGCCTCATGGTCGAACGGCAGCATCGAGCGCGCCGCTTCGCCATAGGTGATGCCCTGGTAGATCTCGTCCGACACGATGCGGATGCCCCGGGCCCGGCACACCCTGGCGATGGCTGCCATTTCATCGGGCGCGATCACCGTTCCGGTCGGGTTGGCGGGGCTGGCGATGATCACGCCGTCGGGCGCAGGATCGAGCGCTTCGAGTGCGGCAGCGGTGATCTGGTATCCCACCTCCGGGCCGCACGGCAATTCGACCGGCTCGATGAACAGTGCCCGCAGCGTGTTGCGATAGGCGACATAGCCGGGCCGTGCGATGGCCACGCGCGCGCCGGGGCCGAAGCGCAGCGACAACGCGATGACGAGCGCGGGCGAGGCACCGCAAGTCAGCACGATCTGCGCGGGCGAGACCGCCACCCCGGTGGTTTCCTCGACATAGCGCGCGAGCCGGGCGAGCAGCTCCGTGCTTTCCCAGTAGCCGTTATCAGGCTCGTCCAGCACCTCCCGCGCGCGGGCCAGCGCGGCGGCAGGTGCGCCGGTCGAGGGCTGGCCATACTCCATGCGAATGACCGAGCGGCCCTCGGCCATGAGGCGCTGAGCGTGGGCGGAAATGGTAATGGCGTGAAACGGGTCGAGCTGTGCGATCATGCCGCACGGCCTAGCACCGGGCAGGAAACGGCGCAAAGGGGCCGCAGTTGACATTGGCCGCCGGGCGCGCGAGCCTCACGTCAGATCCGGGCGGCACGACTGCACCGGGCACTGCGGGAGAGAGAGCATGTCCAAACCTGCCGGCGCGGCAGCGCCCCAACAGATGCCCCTTTGGCAAGCCGCGATCGTCACGCTGGGCGTCATCGTGGTGATCGCCGGTTTCGTCGCGATTGGTGCGGGGCTCCATGTCACGCCGCTCTATGCAGGCTTCCTGCTGCTCTGGGTTTGGTCCGCGCTGCATGAGCTTTCCCCGAAAGCACTGCTCCCGGCGCTGATCGGCGGGCTGGCAGGGGCGGGGATGAGCTTTCTGCTGCAAACGGGCACAGCGTCAGGCAACGCCGCGATCATCGTGCTGGCGCTGCTGCTGATGATCGGTGCTCTGTTCCTCGTGGTGGCAGGACGCGCGGCGCTGGTGTGCAACCAGAGCACGATGCTGTTCGTCACCGTATTCAACGCACCGGTCATTCAGGCCGGCGAGGATTTCCGCCAGGTGATCATCGCCACGGCGCTGGGCGCGGTGTGGTTCGGCGCAGTCGTGTGGGTGGTCAGCCGGTTCGTGCCGGCCACAGGTACAGGCACAGGCACCGCCAACGCTGCAACGCCGGCCTAAACAGCGCTAGCAGCTCGCCACGGGCTGCGTGGGAGAGGGGTTGTAGATCTGGGTCAGATCGCGGTCGTCGCGCACATAGAGCGCGGCTTCCTTGCGGATCACCTTTGCCGGAAGAATACTGCCGAGGAAGAACGGCTTGTAGTCGTAGGCGATCTCCACGAACATGATCGCGGTTCCGGCATCGGCGGTCATCTTGGTCGAGGTATAGCCCATGCCCTTGAACGCGGTGCCGGTGGCCCCGGTGCCCTGCGGGCCATAGCGCGAAGGCCA
>CANCET010000058.1 GCA_947375105.1 Sphingomonadaceae bacterium | reverse complement strand
AGCGCCGCGATAAACGCCTCCTGTGGAATATCCACACTCCCGTACTGGCGCATACGCTTCTTGCCTTCCTTCTGCTTGTCGAGCAGCTTCTTCTTGCGGCTGATGTCGCCGCCATAGCACTTGGCGGTCACGTCCTTGCGCATCGCGCTGATCGTTTCGCGCGCGATCACTTTCGCGCCGATGGCGGCCTGGATCGGGATCTTGAACATGTGGCGCGGGATCAGGTCCTTGAGGCGCTCGACCAGATGGCGGCCGCGCGGGTCGGCCTGCGTGCGGTGGACGACCATGCTCAGCGCGTCGACCGGCTCGTTGTTGACGAGGATGTTCATCATCACCAGATCGCCCTCGCGCAGGCCGATCTGCTCGTAATCGAAGCTGGCATAGCCCCGGCTGATTGATTTCAGGCGGTCGTAGAAATCGAACACCACTTCGTTGAGCGGCAGTTCATACGTCACTTGCGCGCGCCCGCCCACATACGTCAGGCCGGTCTGGATGCCGCGGCGGTCCTGGCACAGCTTGAGGATCGAGCCGAGGTATTCGTCCGGCGTGTAGATCGTTGCCTTGATCCACGGCTCTTCCATTTCCGCGATCTTGACCGGATCGGGCATGTCGGACGGGTTGTGGAGTTCCTTGACCGTCCCGTCGGTCATCGTCAGGCGGTAGACCACCGAGGGCGCGGTGGTGATGAGGTCGAGGTCGTATTCGCGGCTCAGGCGTTCCTGAATGATTTCAAGATGCAGCAGGCCGAGGAAGCCGCAGCGGAAGCCAAAGCCGAGCGCCGCGCTGCTTTCCATCTCGAACGAGAAGCTGGCATCGTTCAGCCGCAGCTTGCCGATGCTTTCGCGCAGCTTTTCAAAGTCCGCCGCATCGACCGGGAACAGGCCGCAGAACACCACCGGCTGCACTTCCTTGAAGCCCGCCAGCGCCTGCGTTGCGCCCTGCTTGACCGTGGTGATCGTGTCACCCACGCGGGCCTGCGCCACTTCCTTGATCTGCGCGGTGATGATGCCAATCTCGCCCGGACCCAGTTCGTCGAGCACTTGCAGCTTGGGCCGCATGCAGCCGACGCGGTCGATCAGATGTTCGGTGCCGCCGGCCATGAATTTGACCGAGAGGCCCTTCTTGATGACGCCGTCGATCACGCGCACGAGGATGACGACGCCGAGGTAGGGGTCGTACCAGCTGTCGACCAGCATGGCCTTCAGCGGCGCGGCGCGATCGCCGCCCGGCGGCGGGATGCGCGCGACAATGGCATCGAGCACTTCCTCGATGCCGATGCCGGACTTGGCGCTGGTGAGCACGGCCTGGCTCGCATCGATGCCGATCACTTCCTCGATCTCGGCGCGCACCTTCTCGGGCTCGGCGGCGGGCAGGTCGATCTTGTTGATCACCGGCACGATCTCGTGGTCATGCTCGATCGACTGGTAGACGTTGGCGAGCGTCTGCGCTTCCACGCCCTGCGCCGCATCGACGACCAGCAGCGCGCCTTCGCAGGCGGCAAGGCTGCGGCTGACTTCGTAGGCGAAGTCGACATGGCCCGGCGTGTCCATCAGGTTGAGCTGATAGGTGCGGCCGTCCTTGCCGGTGTAGTCGAGCCGCACGGTCTGCGCCTTGATCGTGATCCCGCGTTCGCGCTCAATGTCCATGTTATCAAGGACTTGCTCGCTCATCTCACGTTCGGCGAGCCCGCCGGTGAACTGGATCAGCCGGTCGGCGAGCGTGGACTTGCCATGGTCGATGTGAGCAATAATGCTAAAATTGCGGATCAGCGAAAGGTCGGTCATCCCGCGCCGTTAGCAGTGTGGGCCTGCGGTGTCATCAGGGCCAATGGGATGACGCCGGTGTGGGTCGCTACGGGCGCTGGCACAACGGACGATCGCGGCTTTCCCCAGCCCGCAAAGCCCCAGGTTGACGACCGTCCCAACCACCATTATTAGAACAGTCATTCTTAATCTAATTTTCGGCTCAAAAATAATAGCCAAGGGGAGAGTCCATGAAGGCCGCCACCGCCGTTGCATTGCTGCTGGGCGCAAGCCTGTTTGCAATTGCCGCACCTGTTCAGGCTCAGGAAGCCGCCGCTGCAACCGATGCGGCCAAGGCGCCTGCCGGCCTGGGTGAGATCGTCGTCACCGCCAACCGCGTCGCGACCGCCGCGCAGGACACGCCCATCGCGCTCAACGTCTACACGGCAGCGGCGCTTGCCGATCAGGGCGTCAACACGGTGCGTGATCTTTCGCAGATCGATCCCAGCCTCAACGTGACGAACTCCACCGGCGCGGCCTATGTCGCAGTGCGCGGCATCGCCTCGACCGACGTTACCGAAATCGGCGACCCTTCGGTGCCGATCACCCGCGACGGGTTCTTCACCAACCGCTCGTTCACGATCAATTCCTCGTTTTATGATGTTGCCCGCGTCGAAGTGCTCAAGGGTCCGCAGGGCACGCTGCAGGGCCGCAATTCGACCGGCGGCCTCGTCAGCATCGTCACAGTCCGCCCCGAAATGCGCAATGGCGGTTATGCCAGCGCCGAGGTGGGCAACTACAAGACTTTCAATGGCGAGGCCGGCGTCAACGTGCAGCTCGCGCCAGGCTTTGCGGTCCGCGCCTCGGGCACGGCGCTGAGCCACAAGGGCTATCGCTTCTCGACAGGCCCTGCGGTCGACGGCGATGACGAGAACTTCAAGTCCGGCCGCATTCAGGCGCTCTACAAGGGCGACAATGGCCTTTCGGCGTGGGTTTCGTACCAGCACGATTGCCGCGATGTGAACGGCGATGCGCAGTTCCGCGGCCCACTCGGCGGGCCAGCCCCCGATTTCGGCAAGGCCGAGGTCTTTACCAGCAGCGTGCCGACCACGACCAAGCTTGAAAGCGACCGCGCGCGCTGGGAGCTGGCCTACAGCGCCGGCATCGGCCTCAACTTCATTTACACTGGCGGCTACGATAGCCAGAACTGGCGCAACCAGCTTGATGCCACCGGCGGCTATCCTGCCAACCGCCAGTTCCGCCAGCAGGAAACCCCAAAGACCTGGAACCACGAGTTCCGCGTGAGTAACGACAAGGGCGGCAAGCTCTTTTTCCAGGCGGGCTTTTTCTATTTTGAGGAAAAGAACGTGGTCAATTCGGGGATCTTCAACCTCGACATGACCGGCCCGCTGTTCGGCCCCGGCGGCTTTCTCACCGGCGTGCCCAATGCCGACCAATCGAACCGCTATGGCATCAAGTTCGATTACAACATCCTCACCCGCTCGCAGGCACTGTTCGGGCAGGTGGAATACGACCTCACCGACAAGCTGCAGCTGAGCGTGGGCGGCCGCTATACGTGGGACAAGAAGGTGCGCACCGGAAATGCCGTACTGAGCCTGCCCGCGCTCGCCTTCCCGCTCTGCGGTAACGATTTCCCGGCGCCGGGCACCTGCCCGCCCTTCCCGCTGACGACGCCGGGCAACGGCAACCTCAGCAAGGGCGAGCCGACCTGGCACGTGGGTCTGAACTACCGCCCTGCTTCGGGTTCGCTGATCTATGCCAAGTATGACCGCGGCTACAAGTCGGGCGGATTCAACTCCAACGGCAGCGCGCCTTCAGTCGATTACGGCCCGGAGCGGCTGGATTCGTTCGAACTCGGCACCAAGAACTCGCTGATGGGCAACACCCTGCAGCTCAACGCCTCGGCCTTCTACTTCAAGTACAAGGGCTATCAGGGCTCGCAGTTCACCGCCGCGACGAGCAGTGGTTCGGGCGTGTTCAACGTCGGCAACGCCTCGATCTTCGGGATCGAGGGCAGCGCGGTCGCGCTGGTGGGCGAAGGCACGCGCCTCAACCTCAATGCCACGTACCTGCACACCAAGTTTGGCGAAGGCATCACGATCAACAACGGCGCGACCCCGCCTGCGGCAATCAACATCAGCGGCAACCGCCTGCCCAACGCGCCTGGCTTCACCGCTTCGGGCGGGATCGAGCAGGAGCTGCCGGTTTCGTTCGGCAAGTTCACGGCCCGCGTTGATGCCAAGTATTCCTCTGCGTTCTACTACTCGGTGTTCAACACCGCCGATACGCAGAGCAAGGAATACGTGCTGGCCAATGCCAGCCTGAAGTTCGCGCCGGAGGGCAGCTTCTGGGAAGTCCAGGCCTACGTCCGAAACGTGTTCAACAAGCAGGTGCTGGCCTACGCAACGCAGAATTTCAACGCCAGCGCCAACACCTACCAGTTCCAGGCTCCGCGCACGTTTGGCGTGCGCGGCAGCGTGAAGTTCTGAACAAACAAGCCTTTTGAATCAAAACGGGGCGGTGGCTGCAAGACCACCGCCCCGTTTTCTTTGGATTTCTCCGCCGAGCCGGATACGTGCGGGGTCTACCCTTGTGCAGTCTTGGCGGCAAGGAACGCCGGGCGTGCGCTGGCGCGCTGCCAGTAGGCCGCGATTTCAGGGCTGAACTTGTAATCGAGCCCGAGGTCGATGGCGAGGAGGAGCGCGTAGGCGGTGCAGATGTCGGCGGTGGTGAACCGGCCAGCGCACAGCCATTCGCGCCCATCCTCCAGCGCGCGCGTGAGGTGCTTGAGGCGCGAGAAGAACCACTGGGTGTAGTCGTCTACGGCCTGGGGCAGCTTGCGCTCATCGGGTTCGAAGCGGGTGTAGCGCAGGACGATGGTCTGCGGGAACGTCAGCGTCGCCTCGCTGCGGTGCATCCAGTCGAGCCAGAGGCCGTAGTCGGCCTCGTCCGGCGTGAGGGCCAGCGGCGTCGGGCCGTAGCGCGTGGCGAGGTATTGCGGGATGGCGCTGGATTCGGTCATCCGCGTGGTGCCGTCGACCAGCAGCGGGATCGTGCCGAGCGGGTTTTGCTCAAGGTATTCGGGCACGCGGACCCGCGGTGGGAACGGCATGGTGTGGAGCTTGTAGGGCAGGCCCAGTTCCTCAAGCGCCCAGAGCGCGCGGAAGGAACGGGCATCGCGGCAGTGGTAAAGCTCGATCATTGCGTCAGATAAGTCCCCGGCTGATCAGGCATTCCTGCACGGCGCGTTCGCCCATGTCGATGGCGGTGTTGGTGAAGGCTGATCCTGCCGCATCGGCATTGGCGATGGCGATGCGGCCGAAAGTCTGGCGGCCGATGACATGGGGGCGCAGTTCGTCCGGCACGTCCGGATCACCCAGTGTATCGTAAGTATAGGCATAGCCGTGGGGCCAGCGGTTGACCGTGATCGCGGCGATATCGCGCGCGGCGTTGAAGCCCGCCCCGCCCAGCATGCGCTGGAGCTGCATCCGGATCTCGCGCTCGATGGTGGGGTAATCCTCCGCCAGCATGGCTGCACGGCCGAGGCGGTTCTGCTCCTTGCGCGGGAGGCCGGGCTGGTTGGGATTGCGGACCATGTGGATCACCACCGGCTCGTCCGGCGTGAGCGCGCTGGCATAGCCGCCGATGTTCATCGGCGTGTCGAGCGAGGCGCCGATATGATAGCCATTGGGCGCGCCGATGGATTTGACGCCGAGCTTGGCCCAAGGGCGCCAGTTCTTCACCAGCACGTTGGTATACTGCATCGGCACCTTGGAGGCATAGTGCAGCGCTTCCTTCTGCGCGGCGGGCAGATCGGGCACGATGAACGGGATCACCATGTTGAAGCAGGCCATGATGACATTGGCACCGGTGACGGAGACAGGTTTGCCGTCCTTCACATAGACCACGCGCACCGCCTTCTCGGTCTGTCGGGCGGGCCTGCCGATATGTTCGGCGCGGATGACCATACTGGCGAGGCGGATGCGCGTGGGGTTCGCCGGATTATCCAGCGCGGAGTAGGTCGCGGGGGCGAGGACCACGCTTTCCTGATCGAGCGTACCGGGGAAGACGCCGGGCACCAGCCGGTTGACGAGGAGGCGCGCGACAGTGGCGTTGCCGTCCGGCCAATGGAAATGCTGGGCTTCGGCGGTGATCTGTTCGGGCAGATCCATGCCCGAAAAGCCCGGCATGCGGCCTCCGAGCGCCGCTTCCCATGCGGGCAGCGTATCGACGCGCTTGTTGTTGCGGAAATAGTGGCCGAGGAAATACGGCAGGCTTTCGGGCAACATGCCGGCGTGCTTCAGGAGATAGTCCTGATAGCTGATGTGGCGCAGATATTCGGCGCGTGCCTCGGGGCTGAGGTCCGGCAGGTAGTTCTTCTTTTCGGTGAAGATCCGCGTGAGATCGGCACGCACAGCGGGCGTGAGCGGGGCTTCGGCAAAGAACTGCGGCCAGGGCTTTTGGCCCGTCCCGGTGACGAGCTTGTCGGCAAGGAAGTGCTCCTTGTCGAAGAACGTGGCCGAGCCGAGGCCATCGTAGGCCTTCGTCTCGTAGCGTTCGTAGCTGGTGAGATCGACGCCGAGATCGGCCAGCAGCTTTTTCGCGGTGAAGCTGTAGGGAAACGGCGATTCAATGCTCATCGTGCCGCCATAGGCAAGGATCGTGCGGCCTTCGTAATGGAACTCGTTGCGCTTGGCGTGGCCGCCAAAATCGTCGTGGTTGTCGAGGATCAGGATGCGGCGGTCGTCCCCCAGCGCCTGACGGTAGAAATGCGCAGCAGCGAGGCCCGAGATGCCACCGCCGACGATGACGAGATCATAGTGCTCGCCGCTGTCTTCGGCGGGCAGTGCGCCGCCGAATGCGCCGTCGCGCGTCATATGCGCAGCTTCGAACGAGCCGGGATACTGGCCGCGCAGGCCGGTCTTCAGTGGGGGGTAGTCTGGCCCTGGTGTGGGCGCGGATGCGGCTTGTGCGAGGGCGGAGGGCGCTGCAGCCAATGCTGTACCCAGAGCTGCGCCAGCGGCGACGCCGCCGATGAAGTCGCGCCGCGCAATCGGCAAATGGAGCCCCAGTTCCTTGTCAGACCATTCGCCCATCGCATTGCCCCCGTGAAGCCTCTCGCCTCATCATGATTTGTAATCATCGTGCGCCCTTGCGCAATCGCCCAATTTGCGGCCTCATCGCGTGGTCCTCTACAGGAGACCGTCCATGCATCGTCCGCTTCTTGCCGCCGCCCTGCTTGCCGCCGTCCCGGTTACCCTTGCCGCGCCTGTTACCGCTTGGGCGGCTGGAACGCCCGCGGATACCTGCCGCAACGACGCGAAGTTCCGCGAGCAGGATTTCACGCTGGGCAGCTGGGACGTCTACACCGGCACCACGAAGACCGACGAAGTGACCATGACGCTGATCCTCAATGACTGCGCCATCGAAGAGCACTGGACCAAGACCGACGGCCACCCCACCGGCAATGGCATCGGGCTGTTCAACTGGTCGCGGCTGCTGGGTTCATGGGGCTACACTTGGGCGACCGACGACGGCGCGGCGACGAGCTTTCGCGGGCAACTCGCGAAGCCGGGGGAGATGCTCTACGTGACCGAGAAGCCCCTGCCCCCCGGCCCGAATGGCGAAAAGAGGGTGCGGCTGCGGCACTGGACGCTGAGCCTCATGCCCGACGGATCGATCCGCGAGCTTGCCACCGGCACCGAGGACGGCGGCAAGACATGGACGACGGACTACGACCTCAAGTGGGTGCGCAAGAAATAGGTGCGTTCATCGCCCCGCGAAGAACGGCAGCGGGGCGGCTGCGCCGGGGTCGAACGCTTTCCAGTCCTCGCCCAGCGCGGTGAGCGCGCTGGCGGCGATCTGGCTTTGCGTGAAGCAGGCGGCGGGCTTCAGCGAGATTTGCGGAACAGCGTGGACGCCCGGGCCGATTGCGGCCATCCAGATCTGGTCAGAGCCCGGGAAGCCTTCCGGATCCTGGATCGTGTATTCCGAGGGGGCGAGCTTGAAGGCCGCCGCGCTGCCGTGTTCGGTCCACGCCCCGCCGGGCTTGCCGCCGCGCCCGTGATCCGTGGTGACTATCAGCGTGGTGCGGCCGCGCCACGCCGGGTCGGCCTGCGCGGTGCGCCACAGTTCGGCGATGAGATCATCGTCGCGGTTCATAGAGGAGAGGTACTGCGCGTAGTCCCCCTCGTGCGCGAATTCATCGGTATCGCCGAGCGCGACATAGAGCACGCGCATCCCGCTGGCGGAGCGCAGCGCATCTTGCGCCATGCGCATCGTGCGGGTTTCCGTGGGGTGCGCGCCGGGGGCTTCCCCGTTCACTGGAACCCCGCTGCGCTTGTCGTTGATGATATAGGGAAAGACATCCCAGGTGCCGTAAACCCGGACTTGCCCTGCAAAACCACTCCGGTGATTGAGCCATTCCAGAAACGTGACGTTTCGGTTCGGGTTCTTGTCGTTGGTGGTGATCGCGGGATCGGGGCGGCCGGTGAGCAGTTCGTTGTAGCCGGGATAGGAGAACCACATCGGATTGGTGACAGCGATGCATTCGCCGGCATCGCGGTTGCCATAAAGCACCCCGCCTTGCGCGGGCAGGCTGTGCACGAACGGCATGACCGACGGGCCGGTACTCCACGCCTTTTCGACCGTCTCCTTCCAGTCCGGATGGGTGAACTTCGGGTCCGCCACCAGCGCCTTGTCTGGCCCGCGGAACACGTCCTGCCAGCGCGTGCCGTCCATCGTGACGAGGATCAGCCGCTGGCCTTCCGCAGGCGCTTCGGCCCGGGCAGCGAGCGGCAACAGCAACAGCGCAGCGGCCATCAGCGAACGGATCATCATGTTCTCTCCCATCAGAACCGCCGCCCGACGCGCAGGCTGACGAAACGCGGCCGCAGCGGATAGACCACCACCGAACCCGGCCCGCAGATCGATATCGTGCAGGTCGACGTGCGGCTTTGCTGCGCGCGGCGATCTCCCACGTTTTCAACCGAGAGCGAGGCCGACCACGCATCACGGCTAAGCCCGGCGGACAGATCGAAAGTGGTATAGCTCGGCTGGAGCCCGATCAGGCCGGCTTCGTCGATATCGAGCGAAGACGTGACGGCGGATTGGTGAAAACCTGCCGCCTGCACGAACGCATCGAGCTTGCCGAGGCCGAATTCGTAACGCGCCATCGCCGAGAGCTTGAAGCGCGGGCTGCCGGAAAACCGCGTGCCTGCCGGGGCGCGCAGCACGTTCGGATTCCCGGACGGGCTGGGGATCGTGCAGTCGAACGCGGCATTGGTATACTGGCAGAGGTCCGTGGTGATGACCGCATCGACGAGCGTGCCGCTGGCCTGCAATGACAGACCCCGCGTAGGCACGACGGTGAGGTCAGCCTCGATGCCTTTCGAGCGGGCGCGGCCGGCATTGACGATATCGGTGATGCCGTTCTGGTCGCTGGTGACCGCGAACTGCGCCTGGGCAAGCTTTTCGAGGAACACCGCGCCATTGAACAGTACCTTGCCGCCCAGCCAGCTCGTCTTCCAGCCGATCTCGTAGTTGGTGAGCTTTTCCACCTGATAGGGTGGCGCGGTGGGGCGGCGGTTGATGCCGCCGGGGCGGAAGCCAGTTGACCATGTGGCGTAGAGCAACTTGCCCGGCGCGGCCTTCCAGCTGAGATTGAGCTTGTGCCGCGTGCCCGATCCGGTGGCCTTGGTATTGATGTTGTCGCAGGGGCGCTGGACTCCATACGCGCCGACAGTGCCGGGGAAGCACAGCGCCTCGCCCACGGCGGAGCGCGCGGCGTTGAAGCCGAAAAAGCCGATGACGTTGTTGTTGTAGTGATAGCCGCGCAGGCCCGCCGTCAGCGTCAGCGTCGGCACGATATCGAACGCGGCTTCGGCAAAGGCGGCATAGTCGCGGTCGGTGCGGTACTGGATATTGGCGTAGTTCACGCCCGGCAGCCCGGTGACCGACTGCGCATCGGCAAGGTTCGGCACGGTGTAGAGATTGCGCCAGTTGTTGGTCTGGCGCTGATAGAACAGCCCCGCGACAATCCGCAGCCGGTCGGTCGAGGGCGAGGCGATGCGCAGTTCGTGGCTCTGCTTGGTGAAGTGCTCGCTCTGGCTCACGATCTGCGCGGGGCTGATCAGATGCCCTGCGTTATCCTTGAAATTGTTGCCAAAATAGTCCGGCGTGCTGGCGTAGTAGGTATCGTAGAGATAGGCGTAATCCGAATAATCGGAAGTGTATTGCGCCGTCCGTTCGAAATAGGCGCCCGCGTACGTCAGGTCGAAATGGCCGATCTTGCCTTCGATCGCGAGGCTGGCCTGATACCAGGTGTCCTTCTGCTTTTCGGGGAAGATGCGGCTGATCGACAGATCGCCTTGCGAGGGCTTGTAGCCGAAGGTGCCGTTCGAGGTCTGGTGCTGGCCCATCATGCCGACCGTACCGGTCCAGTTGTCATCAAGATCGACCTTGAGCGCGGCACGCCCGCCGTAGGCTTCGACCGAGTTCTGATCGCGGCCGACCAGCGCCTTGTTGTCGCGCACCGCGCCCGAAGTGGGATAAGTAACGCCCTTGGGCGCGCGGATATTGTCGATATAGCCGCCGTCGTACTGGTAGAAGCCGACCACGCGCAGCGCGGCGCGGCTGGACAGCGGGATGTTGAGATAGCTTTCGGCGATACCGCCAGCCTTGCCATGCGCGACGGTGTTGGCCGTGAGGTCCACCGAGCCGGAAAACGCCTTGGTATCGGGCTTGTTGGTGATGATCCGCAGCGTGCCGGCCTCGCTGCTCGCGCCGAACAGCGTGCCTTGCGGGCCGGACAGCGCCTCGACCCGGGCGATATCGTAGACGTGAACATCGACCGTAGAGCCGATCGTGGTGACCGGCTGCTCATCGAGATAGACGCCGACAGTGGGCAGCGAGCCAGTGGAGAGGCGGTTGCCGTTGGACAGGCCGCGGAAATAGACTTCGGCCTGGCCGGGGCCATAGCTTGAATAGGACAAGCTCGGCAGGAACTTGGCGTAATCGTTGAAATTGCGAACGTTGCGCTCGGCCAGTGCTTCGGTGGTGAGCGCAACGATCGAAAGCGGCACATCCTGCAGTTTTTGCGCGCGCTTCTGCGCGGTGACGACGATCTCGCGCGGACCGTCTGGCGCCGCTTCGTCTGCCGCTGGCGGGCCATCCACAGCTTGCGCGCGAACGGGACCGGCCGCCGCCAGCGCCAGCAGCGAAACACCCCGTACCCACATTCCGATCGCAACCATCACTGCCCCCTCACAACCGGGCCCCCAGCCGATAGGTAGCTGCGATGACGCCGCGATTACAGCGCTATTGAAGCACCGTGAACGGGCTTCTGCCCGCCGGGAACAGGAAAGTGCACCAAGCCCCTGTCGATTGTCTCAGGTCAATGAAAGTGAACTTGGCCTCATTAACGTAAATATACCTAATTTCCATCCAACCCGCACGGGAGGCGGCATTCGTGGGACACCTGACCGTTCTGGGTGCCGCATTGGCACTCGTCCTGGCACCCGCCGATGCCACCGCAGCCGAGGTCACCGCAGCCGGGTCGCCAAGCCCGGCACAAGCGGCCTTCCGCGAGCTCTATCGCGAACTGATCGAGACAGACACTTCAGTGACGACGGGCAGTTGCACGCTGCTCGCCCAGAAGATTGCCATCCGGTTTCGGGCGGCCGGGTTTGCCGCCGAACAGCTTATCCAGTTTCGCGATGAGGCGCTGCCGCTCGATGGCGGGCTGGTGGTGACCGTGCCCGGCACTTCGCGCAGCGCGAAGCCGATGCTGCTGCTGGGGTATCTCGATGTCGTCAATGCGAGGCCGCAGCATTGGAAGACCGATCCGTTCAAGCTCGTCGAGAAGGATGGCTACTTCTACGGGCGCGGGGCGGCCGAAATGAAGTCGCTCGATGCGATCTGGATCGACACCCTGCTGCGCCTGCGCGCGGAAGGCTTCAAGCCGAAGCGCACGATCAAGCTGGCGCTGACCTGCGGCGGGGAAACCGGCGGGCGGCTCAACGGCGTGCAATGGCTGGCCCGCAACCGGCCCGAACTGCTCGCAGCCGAATTCGCGCTGAATGAAAGCGGCGGCGGCGAAACCGATGGCCGCGGCAAGGTCATCAGCCAGACCATCGCGGTTGGCGAGATGACGATGGCCAATTTCGATATCGAGGCGTTCAGCCCAGGCGGCCCCGGTACGATCCCGATCGATGATAACGCCATCTACAAGATCGCCGACGCGCTCCAGAAGGTCCGCACCTTGAAGTTCCCGTTGCGTTTCAACGCCGCGACCCAAAGGTACTTCGCGCAGGTCGGTGCACAGCGCGGCGATGCGCTGGGCGGGGCGATGGTCCGCCTTGCCGCGGATCCCACCGACAGCGCGGCCGAGGCGATGGTTTCTGCCGACCGCACCTACAACGCCCTGTTGCACACCCACTGCGCCGCCACCCTAGTCCAGGGTGGCTACACCCTCACGGCACTGCCGCAAACCGCCAAGGCTTCGATCAATTGCTACGTCCTGCCCGGCGAGGATGCCGAGACAACCCGCGATGCGCTGGTGAAAGCGACAGGCAATCCCGAACTGGTCATTTCCCCCCTTAGCGGGGTGCGGCCGGTGCCAGTTACGCCGCAGCTTGATCCGCGCATCCTGCGCCCGGCAGAAAAGCTCGTCGCCCGCTATTTTCCCGGCATACGGCTGGTTCCCGGGCTATCGCTCACGAGCACGGATGCGGCGTTCCTGGGGCCGCTTGGCATCCCGGCGTATGGCGTGCCCGGGCTCTATACCGATCCCGATGGCAACAATGCTCACGGCCAAGACGAGCGGCAGTCGGTTGCCGGGCTCTATCTTGCGCGCGATTTCGTGCACGATCTGGTGAAGGCCTACGCCGCGCAGGAGTGACCTCAGGGCTGCACCACCAGATTGCCGGTGTGGCCGCCAGCGAAGAGCAGGAGCAGCGCCTCGGCGAAATGATCGATGCCGTGGACCGCGTGTTCGGGCAGGTTCACCTTGCCTTCGCGCATCAGCGCCGCGATTTCGGCCCGCGCTTCGGCGAAGCGGGCGGCGTGGTGGGTGACGACGAAGCCCTTCATCGCGGCATTGCGTTCGGCGAGCTTGAGGTAGTTTTTCGGCCCGCGCACGTTGGCAAGGTCCGAATATTGGGAGATCGCGCCGCAGATCGCGATGCGCGCGTCTGCCGGAGCCAGGTTTGCAAGCGCGGCGTCGAGGATCTCACCGCCGACGTTGTCGAAGAACACGTCGATCCCGCCGGGCGCGGCAGCGGCCACTTCGGCGGCGACATCGGCGTGCTTGTAGTCGATGGCGACATCAGCGCCGAGCTTCTCCTTGAGATAGCGGCACTTGTCCGGCCCGCCGGCAATGCCGATGACCCGGCATCCGCGCGCCTTGGCCAGTTGCACCACCATCGAGCCCACCGCCCCCGCCGCGCCGGAGACCAGCACGGTATCGCTCGCCTTGACTTCAGCGACCGCGATCAGGCCGACCCACGCAGTGAGCCCGGTGGTGAGACCGAGCGGCCCGACATAGTCGCGCGGCTGGATGCTGTTCGAGAGGTCGAGCTTGGTGAGCGAGGCGGCAGGCGCCAGCGCGTGGGTCTGCGCGGCAAGCATGCCAAACACCCAATCGCCGATTGCGAGCCCTTCCCCGCCCCCTTCCACGACCTGGCCGACACCGAGCGCGCGGATAGTCGAGCCGAGCGGCGCAGTTTCGTGGAAGCTGCCGGGGGTGAGCGTGGTGCGGATCCATGCGTCCATCGACAGCGTATCGACTTTCACGACGACATGGCCGGCGGGCACATCGGCGATCTCCAGATCCTCGATCCCGAAGTCCTCGAGCGCGGGCATCCCTTCGCGGTATTGCCGGATGAATACGCGGCGATTGGTGTGCGGCATTGGGCGCTCCGTGCAAAGTAAAATGCGATGCGCTTGAGCTAGGTCGCAGCAAGGGGCGCGGCCATTGCCATTTTGACTAGCATGCTGGGCTAGCACCCGCCCAATGGTGCAGGCCTGCTACTTGCCGAGCGCAGCGCGGCGGCGCAGACTGCACACCGCACACCTGAGGGGAGGACGATATGCCATGCGCGTGAAGACCGCATTACTGGCGGCAGCCGTTGCGGCGCTCGCCGCGACTGGCGCTGCGGCGCAATCGGCGCAGGATGCCGGCGCCATCCTCGGCGGCCTGCTTGGCCACAGCGGCATCGGAAGCAGCGGCAGCGGCACAACCACGGCGCCGCCGCCCGGCGTAACCAGCCGCGAAGCTTCGGGCGGGCTCAAGCTGGCACTGGGCAAGGCGGCCGAGCGCGTGGTGGGGCAATTGGGCCAGCCTGGCGGGTTTGCCAATGATCCGCGCGTGCGCATCGGCCTGCCGGGCGCGCTCGGCAAACTCGACGGGCTGTTTTCCGCGCTCGACCGCGCCGGGGTGACCGACGGGCTTTCGGGCAAGCTCAACGCCGCCGCCGAGGGTGCGGTGGGCAAGGCGCTGCCGCTGCTGAAAACCGCGATCACGCGGATGACGGTGACCGACGCGCTGGGTGTGCTGACCGGTGGCGATACATCGGCAACCGACTATTTCCGGCGCAGCATGGGGCCGGACCTGCAACAGGCGATGACCCCGGTCGTGGCAAAGTCACTCTCGGGCGTGAAGGCGTTCCAGGCGCTCGACAACTTCACCGCGAAGAACAGCCTGATCGCCGGCCAGTTCGGCGCACGCGACCTGACCGGCTATGTAACGCAGAAGGCAAGCGACGGGGTATTTCTCTATCTGGGCGAGCAGGAGCGCGAGATCCGGCGCAACCCGCTGGGCACCGGCAGCAAGCTGATCGCGAAGATCTTCGGCAAGGGTTAGGCTCGGGCTGCCAAACGCGCGGACGACGCGCGTTTGGGGCGGCCCCGGAACTCCGAGCTCATCCGACCTTGCGCTGGTTCGCGAGGGGATCGGGCAGCGGAAGCGTGGACTTGATCGCGACGGCAGCGATGCGGCCGTCCTCGTCGAGCCGCAGCGGCTGCGAGAATTCGACACCCATGCGGTCTTCGCTGGCCCAGCGGCACGTGGCCGTAACCGTGTGGCCATCCGAAAGCTGGATGCGGAAGATCGTGCCCGACGGCACGTTCCACAGCCCCTCGATCAGCGCGCCTGTCAGCGACATGTTGCGCACGGTGCCGTTATAGCGGTGACCGCCGTGATCGAGCACGACGCGGCGCAGCATGGCCTGCCGCGCGGCACGGGCCGAGCGCGGACCACGCGCGATGGCGATAAGGCCGGTGGCGAGGCGCGTCTCGGTGTTGGGCGCGGATAGCGGGCGTTCGTAGATATAGCCCTGCACGTGGCTGCAGCCGAGCATCCGGACGAGATCGAGCTCGTCGAGCGTTTCGACGCCTTCCGCGGTGGTTTCCATGCCCAGCGCTTCGGCAAGGCTGACGATCGAGGCGATGATCGCGCCGTTGCGGCTGCCGGGCTGGGTCGCGCCGCGCACGAACGACTGGTCGATCTTGATCTTGTCGAACGGCGCGCGCTTGAGATAGCCGAGCGAGGAATAGCCGGTGCCGAAATCATCGAGCGCGAGGCGGACACCGATGCCCTTGAGCGAGCGGAACATCGCCTCGGTCGCGGTATCGTCGCCGAGGAACACGCTTTCGGTGATTTCCAGCTCCAGCCGATCGGAATCAACCCCCGCAGCCGCAAGGGCGCTGGTGATCATGGCGGGCAGCGCCGGGTTGGCGAACTGCAACGGCGAGACATTGACGGCGACGCGCACGTCGGGCGGCCATTTTGCCAGATCCCGGCAGGCCGTCCGCAGCGCCCATTCGCCGATCGTGACGATGAGCCCCGCATCTTCCGCGATGGGCACGAACTTGGCAGGCGAGATGAAGCCGTGCTGCGGGTGGTTCCAGCGCAGTAGCGCCTCGAACCCGGTGATCCGCTCGGTCGCGGTCTGCACCACCGGCTGGTAATAGAGCTCCAGATCGCCCTGGGTTATCGCATCGCGCAAGTCTTCTTCGAGCTGGCGGCGTTCCTCGGCATCGCTACGGAGATCGGCGGCGTAGAAGTGGAAGCGGCCCCGCCCGCCATCCTTCGCGGCATACAGCGCGAGATCGGCATTGCGGATCAGTGCCTCGCTGGTCACGCCGTCATCGGGCGCAAGCGCAATGCCGATAGAGGCGCCGATCATCACGCGGCTGCTATCGATCGCATAGGCCTGGCTCAGCTGCTCGATGATCCGTTCGGCCAGATGCGCCAGTTGCTCGCGCGCGATCTTGCCCGCGAGAATGACCTGGAACTCGTCACCACCCAGCCGGCCGACCCGGCCCACGGTGCCGATCACCCGCTCCAGCCGCTGCGCCACCTGCTTGAGCAGGGCATCGCCCGCCGGGTGCCCCAGTGTATCGTTGACCTGCTTGAACCGGTCGAGATCGAGCAGGAACACGGCGCAGGCGCGGTTCTGCTCGTTGGGTGCGGTAAGGATCTTTTCCAGCGTCTGCGACATCTGGAAGCGATTCGAGAGCCCGGTCAGCGAATCGAAATGCGCCAGCCGTGAGGCATGTTCCTGCGAGCGGCGCTTTTCCGTGAGATCGGTGCCCGAACCGCGAAAGCCCTGGAAGTTGTTGAACGCGTCGTACGTCGGGCGGCCAGTGACCGACCACCAGCGCTCCTCGTCCATCACCGCCGCGCGCACCGCAAGCTCGCTGAAGCTGGAGCGAGCGGACAGGTGAAAGGCGAGCGTGCGTTCGCCCTCGCCTGATTTTTCCGACAAGTTGAACAGTTCTGCAAAGGGGCGGCCGATGAAATGGCCGACATCGCGCCCCAGTACATCGGCAATGGGCCGCGAGAGATAGGTGATCAGGCCGCGGCGGTCGGTCTCCCAGAACCAGCCCTGCCCGGTTTCCTCATAGTCCGCGAGGATCTCCTCGGCGCGGGTCTGGATGCGCACGCCTTGCTCGACTGCGAGGCGCAGCTTCAGATCGATTTCGCGTTGGCGGAGATAGGCCGTGACGGCGATGACACCGCCGATGATGAGCGACGTGATGCCGCCCCCGATGTTCGTGACCCAGGTGACGCCCGACCACATCGCGATTTCGGCAGTGAGCATCCCGGCAAGGCGGCCGGATTCGGTGACGGTGGCGAGCAGCGAGATCGTGACGAGCAATGCCAGAGCCTGAACCCATGGCACCGCGCCGCTAGCGGCCCACATGCCGATCGCCACCCCATAGATAAACAGCGGGATGCCGATCGAGGCACCCATCAGTATCATGCGCATCGCCGTCGAATGGTCGCGGCTCTCTTCATAGTTCGACGTGAACCGCGCGACGAACA
>CANCET010000057.1 GCA_947375105.1 Sphingomonadaceae bacterium | reverse complement strand
CGGCGGGCGGTCGCGTCCTGCTCGTCGTCGCCCACGAGCGTGAGGAGCATGCGATTGTCGTCCTCGTCGGCGATTTCGACGGTGGCGCCGAACAGCACGCGGGTCTGGTCCGGCTGGCGGGCGGGGTCGATCACGCGGGCGGCCTTCATGCGCTTGGCGAGGAAGTTCAGCTCGCGGTCGATCTCGCGCATCCGCTTGCGCCCGTAGAGGTAATCGCCGTTTTCGGAGCGGTCGCCGTTGCCAGCGGCCCAGCTGACAACCTCGACGATGGCGGGGCGTTCGGTGCCGAGCAGGTGATCGTAGCGCGCGCGCAAGGCGGCCATGCCGGCGGGGGTGATCGGGTTGCCATCAGGTTGCATCGGCGATGGTCTAGCGGGGGATGGCGCTGCGTGGAAGGTTGCTCCGCTGCGGGGCTGCGCCTAGGGCAGGGCGATCTGATTTGCCAAAGAGGATTCCATGGCCAAGACCATTGCGCTGACGCTGACCGAAGACGAGCTCGAGATCCTGGTGGATGCGCTCGAGGCGGATCTGGATGGCTATGTCGAGGCGGCCGAGGAAGCGCGCGCGGGCAGCAACAAGGACGACGTCGAGACGTTCAAGCTGGCCGCGCTGAACATCCAGAAGCTGCTGGCGCGGTTGCAGGACATGCTGCCGGATTGATCCTCAGCTTGATCCTCAGCCGGGCGTCGGCTTGCCAAGGAAGTGGCTGAGCGGATTGGGGCCATTGTAGCTCGCCTTGTCCGGATACATTGCCTCATACACCACGGCGTTTTCCATCACGCGCTGGACGTAGTTGCGGGTTTCCTGGATCGGGATCCGCTCGATCCAGTCGATCCAGCCGGGGCCGCCCGCAGTCGTCCCCACTCGGGGATCGCCATTGGCGCGTAGCCACTTGTTCACGTTGCCGGCGCCCGCGTTGTAGGCGGCGACGGCGAGCGGGTAGCTGCCGTTGTAGTAATCGAGCAGGCGCTGGAAATACGCGCCGCCGACTTGCAGGTTGAACCCGGCGTCATCGATCAGCGCCGAGGTGGAGAACGACAGGCCCAGCTTGCCCGCCTGTTCCCCGGCAGTGGCGGGCATGAGCTGCATCAGGCCGCGCGCGCCGGCGTGGCTGACCGCGTTCTGCGCGAACTGGCTTTCCTGGCGGGCGATGGCGTGGATCATCGTCCACGCGTGTTCATAGCCGGGTGGCACGGGGATCACCGGGAAGGCGATGTGCTGGAAATCGAGATAGCCGCGCGCGGCGGCGGCCTGCCCCACGATCACGCCAAGATCGCGGCGGCCCAGTTCGCGCGCGAGATCGGCGACGAGGACATGCTGTGCCTTGGTTTGCTGCTGCTCGCTGATTTCGCGGAAGAAGCGTACGGTGGTGCGCCAATCGGCATCGCGCGAAGCTTCGCGCACGGCCTGCGTGAGCAGGGAGGCGTTGAAGCGGGCGCGTTCATCGGGCGTGGGCTGGACATCAGCATCGGTCGCGAAGCGCGGGACGGCGCGGCCCAGCCTTTCGAGCGCGAGGAGGCCGTAGAATTGATCGGCATAAGCCGCTGCCATTTCGAAGTAGCGCTGCGCTTCGGCGGATTGGCCAGCCTGCGCGGAGGCAAGGCCCGCCCAGTAGAAGCCCTTGGAGCGTGTGCCGGGGGTGCGCGCCGCGGCACCGTAGCGCCAGAACAGGGGCGCGGCGTTGGTGCCGCTGCCGAGCTGGCGCAGCGCCTGCTGGCCGCCAAGCCACATCAGCGAGGTGTAGTCGTCGCGCAGGTCGAAGGGCAGCTGGCTGACATCCTCGCCGCGCGGGAAGGCGTCGTCGATCCCGGCGGCGATGCGGTAGGCCGTGCCGGCATCGCCGGCAGTGGCGGCGCCGCGCGCATTGGTGAGGAGTTCGTCCACCCACTTGTCGCGATTGAGCGGCGGGCGGGTGAGCAGCGGTCGGTTCGCGACCAGCGCCTGCGCAGCGGCCGCGTTGCCTTGGCGGCGCAGCTGGCGTGCGCGTGAATAGATGAAGCCCGGATCGGCATTGAGCGCTTCGCTGCTGGTGCCATCGGCGGCGGCATAGGGATCGAGCCCGAGCAGCGTGGCGAGGCGGGCGGCGAAAAGCCCGCGCCGGGCGGGGCTGACGCGCGCGGTCTGCCGGGCGGCGGGGGAGGGGTTTCCGGCCCAGAGCAGCGCGTCCATCCGCGCGTCCTCGTCATCGGCGGTGAAGGTGCCGCCCCACAGGCTGAGGATCGCGGTTTCGGCCGCTTCGCTCATCGGACCGCCGCGCCATGCCGCGCGCGCCTGCGCATCGGCATCAGGGCGGCCAAGCGCCTTCAGCGCGAGGGCATATTGCGCGCGGGCCGGGTTGGCCAGCGGGGGCACCCGATCGAAAAAGGCCGCGACGCTGGCGGCATCGGCGGACTGTCGATCAAGCGCGGCTTCGGCCGCGCGGCGCAGCTTGGCTTCTTCAGGGAAGCCGCGGTAGCTGAGGATGAAGCTGGCATAATCGCCAAAGGCGAAGCGATCGGATGCGCTGAGCATTTCCCAGCGGCTGACGGCCTGCGCCATCGGGCCCTGCGATTGCGCGATCAACCGGGCGCGCGCGGCGTCCCACGCCGCCCCGCCGGGATCGGCATCGCTGGCATGGCATGCCGCCGATGCGGCCAGTACGGGCAGCAATGCAGTCGCCAGCAGGAGCTTTCGCCATAGCATTCCGGGCTCCACACTCATCTCCATGCTGGACATTCCGGCTTTCGTCTTCCTATCAGGCGTTTCGGCGGCGCTCTGGCACGGAGCGCCGCGCCATTGAGACGCCTTGTGGCGCAGATCGAAGGGCAAAGTCCATGTTTTCCGGCTCCATTCCGGCTTTGGTGACACCTTTTCGCGGTGGGGTGTTCGACGAGAAAGCGTTTCGGCGGCTGGTCGACTGGCAGATCGAAAATGGCTCGTCGGCGCTGGTTCCCTGCGGCACGACGGGTGAATCCTCGACGCTTTCAAACGCCGAGCATCACCGCGTGATCGAGGTCTGCGTGGAGCAGGCGGCGGGGCGCGTGCCGGTGATTGCGGGCTGCGGCAGCAATGACACGATGAACGCGCATATGCACATGACCTTCTCGCGCAAGAGCGGGGCGGCGGCGGCGCTTTGCGTGGCGCCCTACTATAACCGGCCGAGCCAGGCGGGGCTGCTGGCGCATTTCGGCTACCTCGCCGAACACAATGACTTGCCGATCATCCTCTACAACGTGCCGGGCCGCACTGTGACCGACATTCTGCCCGAGACGGTGTGCGAACTGGCGCGCCGCTATCCGGACAAGATCATCGGGATCAAGGACGCGAGCGGTGACCTTTCCCGCGTGACCGACCACCGCATGGGTATCGGCAAGGCGTTCTGCCAGCTTTCGGGCGATGATGAACTGGCGCTGCCGGCCAATGCCGCGGGCGCGGTGGGCTGCATTTCCGTGACTGCAAACGTCGCGCCGCGCCTCTGTGCCGATTTTCAGGCCGCTTGCGCCGCAAACGACTTCGAAAAGGCACGGGAGATCAACGACCTGCTCTATCCGCTGCACTACGCGATGTTCGAGGATGCCTCACCCGGCCCGGTCAAGTATGCGCTGAGCCGCGTGCATGACGACCTGACGGACGAGTTGCGCCTTCCGCTGGTGCCGTGCAGCGACAAGGCGCGCGCCGAGGTGGACGCGGCCTTGAAGCATGCGGGGCTGATCTGACCCGAGCTCACATGTGCCGATAGATCGCGCGCTCGTGTGAGAAGGCCTTGAAGCCGAAGTAGCCGTGATAGCTGCCCGAGCCGCTGGCGTTCACGCCGCCGAAGGGCAGGTGGTTTTCGAGATAGTGCGAGAACACGCCGTTGATCGTCATGCCGCCCGATGAGGTGCGGCTGATGACCTTCTCGATGTTCGCCTCGTCGTCCGAGTAGACATAGAGCGCCAGCGGCTTGTCGCGCGCGGCGATGTAGTCGATCGCCTGATCGATGGTTTCGTAGTTCATCACTGGCAGCACGGGGGCGAAGATTTCCTCCTGCAGGATCTTCATCTGCGGAGTGACGCCCGTCAGCAGGGTGGGGCTGATGGTGAGATCGCTTTCGTCCATCGTGCCGCCGACGGCGACGGTTGCGCCTTGGGCCACGGCGTCATCGAACAGCGCCTTCACGCGGTTGAAGTTCGCCTGATTGACGACCTGGGCGATGCTGGCCTTCTTGATCGCGCCGGTCTCGTCGTAGAGGTTCTTGGCAACGTTGGTCTTGAAACCTTCGACGAGCTGGGCCTGCTGTTCTTCGCGCACGAAGACGTAGTCTGGGCTGATGCAGGCCTGCCCGCCGTTGAACTGCTTGGCTCCGGCGAGCTGCGCGGCGACCTTGTCGATATCCGCGCCCGAATCGAGGATGACGGGCGATTTGCCGCCGAGTTCGAGCGTGACGCTGGCGAGGTGCTTGGCGGCGGCGGCCATGACGATCTTGCCAACGCGGGTGCTGCCCGTGAAGAAAATGTGGTTGAACGGCAATTCGAGCAGCGCGGTGGCGACGCTGACGTCGCCTTCCACCAGCGCGACTTCGTTTTCATCGAACGCTTCGGCGATGATCTTGGCGGCAACCTTGGCGGTGGCGGGGCAGAGATCGGTGAGCTTGACCACGGCGCAGTTGCCCGCCGCGATAGCAGCGGCAAGCGGCCCGAGCGCGAGGCCCAGCGGGAAGTTCCACGGCCCGAGGATCAGGCAGACCCCGCGCGCTTCATAGCGGATCTGCGCGCGGTCGGCGGGATTGAGCGAGGGGGTGACTTCGGTGGGCGCCATCCATGCATCGAGATTGTCGATATTGCGCTGGATATTGGCGGTGACGTTCAGCACTTCCGTCACGCGAATCTCGCCCTCGGGCTTGCGCGTGTCTTCCAGTACGGCGGCGACGATGGCATCGGCATGGGCTTCGACGGCCGCCTTCAGGCCTGCCAGCTTGGCCTTGCGCACGTCGGCGCTGGAGGCCTTCACGTTCCACTGGTTCGCCTGCTGGAGCTCGAAGATGCGGAGGAGGTCGGATGCGGTCGGGTTGGTCATGGGTTGGTCTTGCCTGCGCTTGCTGGGGGCCATGGCGGCCGGGTTCGGATTCCCGGATGCTGTAACCCAGCCGCGCGGTCAATGTAAGGTGACCTAACGGACCGCTCTGTGCAATTTTGTGTGGGGAAGGCGGGAGGTCTCGGCGCTGATCCACCGTTCCGTCGAGCCGTGTCGCTTCAGTGGCTCCGACCAATCCTAGGTTCATCTGGTCTGGTGCAAGTGGGTATCAACGCGGCCCGCCATGCAGCGCTGCTGCGGATTCCGCAGGCACCGTATCACCACAAAGGGTATCACCATGAAACGATCTATCTTGTCGGCAGCCATCTGCATGACTGTTGTCGGCGCCGGCCTATCGACCGAGGCACAAGCGCGCCATTATCGTCATTCTCACCACCAATATTCGCAGTATCGCGACGCGCGCCACGACCATGGCAATTGCCTGCGCTTCAACAAGACCACCGGCACCGTGGCCGGCGCGGTTGGCGGCGGCTTGCTGGGCAGAGCCGTTTTTGGCGGCACCGGCGGTACGCTGGGCGGCGCGGCAGTGGGCGGCTTGGCCGGTCACGAACTGGCCAACAATCGCCGCAAACGCTGCTGATCGTGGTTTGATCCCAGCCCCGCGATACTGCAAGGCGACTGCGCCGGTTTGTCTTCGGACAGACCGGCGCAAACGTTGCCGAAGCGGGTTACCGCCCGCCGAACCCGCCTAGCTCATCGACCACCCATGGCTCGCCACCAGCGACTGGCCGGTCAGCGCGTTGCTCGGGAAGCCTGCGAAGAACAGCGCGAGTTCGGCGATGTCTTCCACCGTGGTGAATTCGCCGTCGACCGTCTGGCCGAGCATGACCTTCTTCACGACCTCGTCCTCGCTGATGCCGAGTTCCTTGGCCTGTTCGGGGATCTGCTTGTCCACCAGCGGCGTGCGCACGAAGCCGGGGCAGATCACGTTGGTGCGCACGCCCTTGGGGCCGCCTTCCTTGGCGATCGTGCGGCACAAGCCCAGCAGGCCGTGCTTGGCGGTAACGTAGGCGCTCTTGAGCGGGCTCGCTTCCTTCGAGTGGACCGAGCCCATGAACAGGATCGCGCCCGAGCCCTGCTTGTACATATGCGGGATCACCGCCTTGCTGGTGAGGAACGCGCCATCGAGGTGGATGGCGAGCATCTTCTTCCAATCGGCGAAGGCGAAGGATTCGATGGGGTTGACGATCTGGATGCCCGCGTTGGAGACGAGCACATCGACCGTGCCCCAGGCCGCGACCACGGCGGCGACGCCGGCGTTGACCTGATCCTCGCTCGTCACATCCATCGCGACGGCCATGGCGGAGGCGGCATGTTCGGCATTGATCGCATCGGCGGCGGCCTGTGCGGCTTCCAGCTTCAAGTCGGCGATGGCGACTTTGGCACCGGCTGCGGCGTAGCGGTGGGCGATGGCGAGTCCGATGCCGCTGGCGGCGCCGGTGACGATGGCGATCTTGTTGGTGAGGTCCATGGGAAGCTCCCGAGTTCTGAAGGTTTGTGGGGGGTCAGGCGAGATCGAGCGTGACGATACCGCAATCCTGGATCTTGCGGCTTTTCCAGCGCGGGCTGGCGAGCGAGCGCTCGACATCAGCGCGGCCCGAGGCCCAGTGGCCTTCGACCGTGCCGCGTGAGAATTCATAGTCTTTGCTGTGCGATTCGAAGCTTTCGCTGCGGTTGATGAGGTGCAGGATCGTCACCGGATAATCGCAGGCGTGGCTGACAATTTCCATGAGATCGGGATCGGAGCGCAGTTCTTCGGGCAGGCGCGCGGCGAGGCGGGCGGCGGCGGCAGTCATCGCCTCAAGCCGCACTTGCAGATCTGTGCCAAGGCGCGTGCGGCTCGAGAAGCGAATGTCCTTCTCGCGCTGGATGGTTTCGGCCAGCGAGCGGGGCATCATCCCGCGCGCGCTGAACAGATCGACCTGAAAGACCAGCAGCGGCGAAGTGCCGTCCCGCGTATCGAGCACATACTGGAGGGGTGTGTTGGACACGATGCCACCGTCCCAATAGGGCTCGCCGTCGATCATCACGGCGGGAAAGCCCGGCGGCAGAGCGCCGCTGGCCATCACGTGCTCTGGGCCGATCAGGCGCTCGCGGTTGTCGAAATAGATGAAATTGCCCGACAGCACGTTCACCGCGCCCACGCTGAAGCGCATCGGGCCGTTGTTGAGCAGATCGAAATCGACAAGCTCGAGCAAGGTCTCACGCAAGGGGGCGGTGTCATAGAGGCTGGTGGCCTCAGGCGAGCCGGGCAGCGCGAGCCAAGGGGGCATAGTGCGCGGCTCGAAGAAGCCGGGGATGCCGGTAAGGGCGACCACGCCGGCAGCGGCTTCGTTGAACAGGCGGCGGCCCCAGCCATCGGCGAAAGGCGAGGGGAAGGGCACGCGCGAGGAGGCCCGGTCCCAGAAGGCGCGCAGGGCGGTGAGGCGCTGCTCTGGTGGATTGCCGGCGATGAGCGCGGCGTTGACCGCACCGATGGAGATGCCCGCGACCCATGAGGGTTCATGGCCGGTAGCGGCCAGCGCCTCGAACACGCCAGCCTGATAGGCGCCGAGCGCGCCGCCGCCCTGAAGCACGAGCACGGCGGCTTCGTCTGGCAGCGGAGTGGGGTCAGGCTTGTTCATGCGGGCCATCTTGCGCCGAATCCTTGCGTCGCGCCCAATATGGCGCATGGCCTCCCCCGGCGCCTTTTGTGCGCTGCAGCGCGGGCTTGGCAAGCCTTGTTCGCAGCGGATGGGCAAAAGGTTATGCGGCGGCAGCGGAGCAGGCTCCCTTTTCATTCGCGCGGCAGCAGCCTACATGGCGATGACCATGGCCCGTCCCACCCCGCCTGCCTTCGACAAGAAGAAGATCGTCGCCGAAAACCGCCGCGCGCGCTTCGAGTACTTTATCGAGGATGTGTACGAGGCGGGGATCGCGCTGACGGGCACCGAAGTGAAATCGCTGCGCTTCGGCGAAGGCTCGATCGCGGAGAGCTATGCCGAGGTGAAGGACGGCGAGGTATGGCTGGTCAATTCCAACGTGCCAGAATTCAGCCACGGCAACCGCTATAACCACGAGCCCAAGCGCCCGCGCAAACTGCTGTTGAAGGAGCGCGAGATCGCCCGCTTCACCGGCGCGGTCGAGCGCAAGGGCATGACGCTGGTGCCGCTTTCGGTCTATTTCAACGGCCGAGGCCGCGCCAAGGTCGAGCTCGCGCTCGCCAAGGGCAAGAACAATGCCGACAAGCGCGCGACGATCAAGGATCGCGACTGGCAGCGCGACAAGGCCAGAATCATGCGCGAACATGGGTGAGCGCATCAAAAGCGCATCATGCGCGAACATGGGTGAGCGCATCAAAAGCGCATCATGCGTGAAACTGCCTGAGCGCCGGGGGATCCCGGCGGCATGAGCGTGAGCACCCTGACGGCGGAAACATCCTTCGCGAGCGGACCCCGCTGGCGCGAGCGGTTCATGGTGATCGGCGCGGTGCTGGCGAGCGCGCTGGTCGTGTGGCTGGCTTCGGGCCAGCCGGTGGCGGCGCTGGCCTATGCGCTGGGCGTTGGTTGCCTCGCGATCGTGCTGGGCTACGCCCTGCGCCAGCGCGAACCGGCAGAAGTGGCCGAATTCGCACCGCCTGACTGGTCGGTAACCCATGCTGCAATCGACCGGGGCGAGGAAGCCACCGCTATCATCGACCGTGCCGGGCGGCTGACCTGCGCCAATGCCCGCTTTGCCGATTGCTTCGGGATTGGCACCGCACCGCCCCGGCTGGGCCTCGACAGCGCGAGCAACGAGGCGCTGGAAAGCGCCGCTCGTGCCGCCTGGCGCGACGGGCGCGCCGCGTTCGAGCCGGTCCATGCGGGCGGGCGCGAATGGCGGCTGGAAATCGACCGTTCGGGGCGCGGGCAGGACTTCCTGATCTGGCGGTTCATGCCGGTTGTCCGCCGCGATCCGCTGGACGAGGTGATCGACCACGTGCGCGGCAAGGTCGGCAAGGCGCTGGCGCATGAGGGCATCCAGATTGTCGCCGTGGCGCAGGACGGGCGCATCCACGCGGCCAACGCGCTGTTTGCCGCGCGCGCGACGGGCGATGCGGAAACCGACGTGGCGGGTTCCGATTTCGTAGGCTATTTCAGCGCAGACGAGCAGGAACGCATTTTCTATGCACGCGAAGGCAATCGCGGGGCATCGGTGCGGATGCTGCATGTGCCGATTGCCGATCCGGAAGCGGTTGCCGCGCGTTCGTCAGCGGCCGATCCGGCGCAGACCGCCTCGCTGTTCCTGCTGATCGACAACCAGGGCGGCGTGGGCGATACCCGCACCGGACTGCCACAGATCGAGGCGCTGCTTTCGCGCCTGCCGCTGGGCCTTGCGATGACCGACCGCGACGGACGGTTCCTGTTTGCCAACAAGGCCTTCCTGCGCGCGGCGGGGCATGATGAAAGCGGGCCGCCACCTTATCCGTCGGACCTCGTGATCCGCGAAGACAAGGGTGCGCTGGCCGATGCGGTGCGGCGCTTTGCCGGCGGCGGCGGCGCGGGCGACGTCGCGGTGCGGCTGCGCGCGGCGCCCGAGGATCCGGTTTCGCTCAGCCTTGCCGGCGTGCGCGGGCTTGGCGAGGGCGCGGTGATCCTGAGCCTCAAGGATTCCTCTGAGGAAACGCGGCTGAAGCGCGAGATTGCGCAGGCGACGAAGATGCAGGCGGTGGGCCAGCTGGCAGGCGGCGTGGCGCACGATTTCAACAACGTGCTCACCGCGATCATCGGCTACTGCGATCTCATGCTGATGCGCCACACGCCCGGCGACAGCGATTATGACGACATCCAGCAGATCCGCGCCAATTCGAACCGTGCGGCAAGCTTGACGCGGCAATTGCTGGCGTTTTCGCGCCAGCAGACCTTGCGTCCTGAAGTGCTGCAATTGCCGGATGTGGTGGCGGAGATTTCCACCCTGCTCAAACGCCTGCTGGGCGAGAAGATCCAGCTAGAGGTGACGCATGACCGGGGGTTGGGCCTCGTCCGCGCGGACCCGGTGCAGCTCGAGCAGGTGCTGCTCAACCTTGCCGTCAACGCGCGCGATGCAATGACCGGGAACGCCGCGGCGGGGAGCATTCCGGCGGCCAGGAGCGGCGGCGTGCTGCGGCTCAAGACCAAGCGCGTGACCGCGTCCGACGTGCGCGCGATGAAGAGCGAGATTCTCCCCATCGGCGACTATACCGCGCTGGTGGCGGAGGATACCGGACACGGCATTCCGCCAGCGCAGATTGGCAAGATCTTCGAACCGTTCTTCACCACCAAGGAAAAGGGCAAGGGCACCGGGCTCGGGCTTTCGACCGTCTACGGCATCGTCAAGCAATCGGGCGGATTCATCTTCGCCGAAAGCGAAGTGGGCAAGGGGACGCGGTTTTCGATCTATTTCCCGGTCCACGTGCCCGATGCCGCCGATATTGCCGATGCGGCGGCTGCTGCCACCGCGGCGGCGACGGCGAAGCTTCCGGCCAAGCGCAAGCAGTGGTCCGGCGGCGGTCGCGTGCTGCTGGTCGAGGACGAGGACACCGTGCGCGCGGTGGCCGAGCGCGCACTGGTGCGGCAGGGCTATGACGTGACCACCGCGAGCGACGGCGAGGACGGGCTGGAGGCGCTTGGTCGCGCGATTTCGGCGGGCGAGGAGTTCGATCTCGTGCTGTCGGATGTGGTGATGCCGAGCATGGATGGCCCCGCCATGGCGCGCGAGATCCGGGCGCTGCGGCCCGAACTGCCGGTGTTGTTCATGTCGGGCTATGCCGAGGAGCAGCTGCGGCGCGAGATCGATATTCCCAACATGTACTTCCTCGCCAAGCCCTTCAGCGTGGCGCAGATCTGCACGGCGGTCGAGGACGTGCTGAAGGCGCGTTGATCAGCGTTACGGCGCAGGTTCGAATGCTGGGACGGGCTTGTCCTTCCAGGCCTTGGCCACGACCGCGAGGTTATTGGCGTGGGCATCGCGGTAGGGCCACCACAGGCTGACATCGCCGTGCTTGATCGCGCCGGCGACGAAGCTTTCGAGCGGCTGCTTCTGGAAATCGGCATCATGCGAATGTTCGACCAGCGCCCGGATATAGGCGCGCGTCGCATCGATCAGGCCAAGGCCATAGCCGCCCGCCGCGATCACCGCCGGGTTGCCGTGGTTGGGCAGGATCTTCGTGAAGCCCCAGCCGCGCATCGCGCCGAGATTGCGGTACTGCTGCGGGATCGATTCCGGCTCGGCGACGAAGGTTGCGGTGTCCTCCAGCGTATCGCCCGCCAGCAGCAGCTGGTCGTCCGGCAGTTCGATGACAAGGCCATCGGCCGAATGGATGGCGATGGGGCGCAGCAGCACGCGGACCTTCCCGACCATCATCGTGGTGTCGGACGTCACGCCAAGATCGGGGAGCGCCAGCGGCCGAATTTCCGGTGGTCCTTCTTCGGTGCCTGCTTCGATCGCCTCACGCTTCATCGCGAGCTTCGCCCGGGTGGCCTCGGTCGCGATCCGCATGCTGTCGGCGTAGACTACGTTGCCGCCGATATGATCGAGGTGCCAGTGGCTGTTGACGAGGATGAAGCGGCGCACGCCAGCCTTCACCAGCCAATCGCGTACCCATTGGGCTGAAACAGGGTCGGTGAAGCTGTCATAGACAAGCGCGGTATCGCCATCGTGGATGGCATACGTGGCGACGCCGACGAAGATTGCCCCGAGATCAGGCCACTGGCGCGGGCCCGGCTTGACCGCGGCTTGGTCCGGGCGGCCCTGGTAGAAGGCCACGAGGTGGTCGTTGATCGGCATGGGGCGGACGGCATGGGCGGCGTCCTGCGCGGCGACGGGAAGGGGGAAGGCGGCGGCCAGCACGAAGGCGAGTGCGGCGGGCGCCGAAGACAGGAGGGGCTTCATCGGGATCTCCTCGGCAAGCCGCGCGGAGGCGCGTTGTGCAGTGCAGCAAGGCTATGGTGCGCCCGGGCGCGTGTCAATCTCGGCCCGATGGGGTGCGTGCCCGAAAAAAATTCCGGGGGTTGCCGGGATGGTCCTGCGCGGCACAGGGGCGGCTAGTCAGCTTTGGCTTCCGGAAAATTCCTAAGAAAGTCAGCGTATTGCTGGCTTTTTCCACCAATATGGCGAGGATTATCGTTCCCCCCTTGTTCCAGCAGAACAAAGTGGGTACAAGGTGAGTGTTGACGGTTCCTGTCAGCCATCTCTAGCAAGGGGAAGCAAGCCATGGCGGCACAATTGAAGCTTATCCAGGAAGGCAAAGACAAGGACATGGACCGTCAGAAGGCGCTCGATGCAGCGCTCGCGCAGATCGACAAGGCATTCGGCAAGGGTTCGGCCATGCGGCTGGGCTCGAAGGAAACAATGCAGGTCGAGGCGATTTCCACTGGCTCGCTCGGGCTTGATATCGCACTCGGCGTGGGCGGCTTGCCGCGTGGCCGCGTGATCGAGATCTACGGGCCGGAAAGCTCGGGCAAGACCACGCTCGCGCTCCACGTAATCGCCGAGGCGCAGAAGGGCGGTGGTACCGCGGCTTTCGTCGATGCCGAGCACGCGCTTGATCCGGTCTATGCCAAGAAGCTGGGCGTCAACATCAACGAACTGATCGTCTCGCAGCCCGATACCGGCGAGCAGGCGCTGGAAATCGTCGATACGCTGGTGCGATCGAACGCGATCGACGTGCTGGTGGTCGATTCGGTCGCAGCACTCGTGCCGCGCGCCGAGATCGAGGGCGAGATGGGCGACAGCCACGTTGGTCTCCAGGCGCGCCTCATGTCGCAATCCTTGCGCAAGCTGACCGGCTCGATCAGCCGCTCGCGCTGCATGGTGATCTTCATCAATCAGCTGCGCATGAAGATCGGCGTGATGTACGGCAACCCCGAGACGACGACGGGCGGCAATGCGCTCAAGTTCTACGCCTCGGTCCGCCTCGACATCCGCCGCACCGGGCAGATCAAGGACCGCGACGATATCGTCGGCAACGCCACCCGCGTGAAGGTCGTCAAGAACAAGGTGGCGCCGCCGTTCAAGCAGGTCGAGTTCGACATCATGTACGGCGAGGGCATTTCGAAGATCGGCGAGATTCTCGACCTCGGCGTCAAGGCTGGCATCGTTGAAAAGTCAGGCGCGTGGTTCAGCTACGATTCGGTCCGGATCGGGCAGGGCCGCGAGAACGCCAAGAATTTCCTGCGCGAAAATCGTGAACTTTGCGACAAGTTGGAAGCCGCAATCCGCGGCCAGACCGACAAGGTCGCCGAAGGCCTGATGGTCGGTCCGGACGCGGACGACGACATCTGATCCTTCAGGCGGCGGGCGCTCCCCCGCATCCTGCCGCCAGTCCAAAGACCGGCGCGTTCCCCGGACGGAACGCGCCGGTTTTTTGTTTGGAATGAGGGTGCGTTTCCCGGGCCAATCCTTCTTCTTCCCTGCCTCTCCGAAAGCCCCTAGCTTGGCCGCAATTGGAAGTATCGGAAGGAAGCCAGATGTCGATCGTTCTGCACCACCTCAACAATAGCCGCTCACAGCGCATTCTATGGCTGCTGGAGGAACTGGGCGTTCCCTATGAACTCAAGGTCCATCTGCGCGACGCCGAGACGAACCTTGCACCACCGGAACTGCGGGCGGTGCATCCGCTCGGCAAGTCGCCGTTGCTCGAGGTGGATGGCCGGGTCATCGAGGAATCCGGGGCAATCGTGCAGTACCTGTGCGAAACCCATGGCGGCGGCAAATGGCTGCCCGCGCCGGGCACCGATGATGCGCTGCGGCACAACGAGCTGATGCATTTCGCCGAAGGCTCGGCGATGACGCCGATCCTGCTCAATCTCTATGTCTCGCGGCTCGGGGAGGCTGGCGCACCGCTGCGGCCGCGCATCGATGAACAGCTGGCAGCGCACTTCGGCTATCTCGAACAGATCCTGCGGCCTTCGGGGCACTTCATCGGCGACGATTGGACCGGTGCGGACGTGATGCTCAGTTTCCCGGCCGAAGTCGCGGTGATGCAGGGCATGGGCGAGACCTATCCGAAGCTCGCTGCCTTCGTCGCGGCGATCCATGCGCGGCCGGCCTGGCAAGCGGCGCGGGCCAAGGGCGGCCCCTATTTCGCGACTTGATCGGGTGGGCCGGATTAGCGCTTGCCCGGTACTGCCCCAAGGCATAGCCTTCAGGGCATGACGGGCGCAGAAGAATGGCAAGGCAGGGTCGGCCAGAATTGGGCGGCGGAGTGGGAGCGGACTGACCGCAGCTTCGCCGCGCTTACGCCGCATCTGTTGGCCGCGATTGCAGCGGAGCCGGGTAAGCGCGTTATCGATGTGGGCTGCGGCGCCGGAGAGCTTTCGCTGGCGGTGGCCACGGCGCGCCCTGATGCGCAAGTTACCGGTGTCGATATTTCCGAGGAGCTGGTCGCAGCGGCGCGGGCCCGTGCGCAGGGCCTTGGCAATGTGTCGTTTGCGGTGGCCGATGCCTCCCATTGGCAAGCGGACGGCGCAGCGCCCGATCTCTATGTTTCGCGCCACGGGGTGATGTTCTTCAGCGATCCGCCCAAAGCCTTCGCGCATATGTCCGCCGTTGCCGCACCCGGCGCGCGCATGGTGTTTTCGTGCTTCCGCCCTGCATCGGAAAATCTCTGGGCGATGGACATTGCGCGGCTGTTGCCGCCTGGCCGGCCTGCGCCGGCTGCCGACTTTCCGCCGGGGCCGTTTGCCTTCGCCGATCCCGATCATGCCCGCCGCTGCCTGAAGGGCTGGCGCGACGTGACCTTCCAGCCGCTCGACTTTGCCTATGTGGCGGGATCAGGCACCAATCCGGTGGCCGATGCGCTGTCGTTCTTCAGCCGGATCGGCCCGGCGGCGGCAGCGATCCGCACGCTGCCCGATCAGGCACGCGCGGCGTTCGAGCGCGGGCTGCTCGAACTTGTGCAGTCGCGCTGTGTTGGCGGGCGGGTGTGCTTTCCGGCGGCGGCCTGGCTGGTGACGGCGACCGCGGACAACGCCTGAACTATCGGAATTGACTGCCGCAGGATGGGGACAAGCGCGCCTCGATAGCCGAAACGTGCTTGTTCCGCGCCGAACGCTCGCCTAATCGGCTTGTCATGACTTCGACCAACGAAATCCGCCGCTCGTTCCTCGACTACTTCGGTTCGGCTGGGCACGAGATCGTGCCTTCCGCGCCGCTGGTACCGTTCAACGACCCGACCCTCATGTTCACCAATGCGGGCATGGTCCCGTTCAAGAACGTGTTCACGGGACTTGAAACGCGCGCGAGCAAGCGGGCGACATCCTCGCAGAAGTGCGTGCGCGCGGGCGGCAAGCACAACGATCTCGACAACGTGGGCTACACCGCGCGGCACCACACCTTCTTCGAGATGCTCGGCAATTTCTCGTTTGGCGATTACTTCAAGGAACAGGCGATCACCCATGCCTGGACCCTGCTGACGCGCGAGTGGGGCTTGCCCAAGGATAAGCTGCTCGTCACCGTCTATCACACCGACGACGAGGCGTTCGGTCTGTGGCAGAAGATCGCCGGGCTATCCGACCACCGCATCATCCGCATCCCGACTTCGGACAACTTCTGGTCGATGGGCGATACCGGGCCATGCGGGCCGTGTTCGGAAATCTTCTACGATCACGGCGAGCATATCTTCGGCGGACCGCCGGGATCGCCGGACGAGGACGGTGACCGCTTCATCGAGATCTGGAACCTCGTGTTCATGCAGTTCGAGCAGGCGGCGGATGGCACGCGCACGAACCTGCCGAGCCCGAGCATCGATACCGGCATGGGGCTGGAGCGCATCGCCGCAGTAATGCAGGGCGAGCACGACAACTACGATACCGACACTTTCCGCGCGCTGATTGCGGCTTCGGAAAGCCTGACGGGGACCAAGGCCGAGGGTGACAGCCGTGCAAGCCACCGTGTGATCGCGGATCACTTGCGCTCCTCCAGCTTCCTGCTGGCAGACGGCGTGCTGCCTTCGAACGAGGGGCGCGGCTATGTGCTGCGGCGGATCATGCGCCGCGCGATGCGCCATGCGCATCTGCTGGGCGCGAAGGAGCCGTTGATGCACCGGCTGGTTGGCTCGCTGGTGACCGAGATGGGTCAGGCGTTCCCCGAACTCGGCCGTGCGCAGCCGCTGGTGGAAGAGACGCTGCTGCGCGAGGAAGTGCAGTTCCGCCGCACGCTGGCGAACGGGCTGCGGCTGCTCGACGAGGAAGCGGGCGATCTGGGTGCGGGCGATAGCCTGCCGGGCGAGACCGCGTTCAAACTCTATGACACCTTCGGCTTCCCCTATGACCTCACCGAGGATGCGCTGCGGGCACGCGGCGTGAGCGTGGACCGCGCTGGGTTCGAGGCGGCGATGGCGCAGCAGAAGGCGGCAGCGCGCGCCGCGTGGAAGGGCAGCGGCCAGACCGCCGATAGCGAAGTGTGGTTCGACATTGCCGAGCGCGAAGGCGCGACCGAATTCACCGGCTACACCGCCACGATTGGCGAAGGCGTGGTCGTCGCGCTGGTCAGGGACGGCAAGGAAGTGGCCGAAGCCAAGGCCGGCGAGGCGGTGACGATCATCACCAACCAGACGCCGTTCTACGGGGAAAGCGGCGGCCAGATGGGTGATGCGGGCACGATCTCGACCATCGAGGGCCTGCGCATTGCGGTGAGCGATACGGCCAAGCCGCTGGGCCGGCTGCACGCGCACCAGGGCACGGTCGAGGCCGGTTCGATCAAGGTGGGCGATGCGGTGCAGTTGGCGATCGACGTGGCGCGGCGCGATGCGACGCGGGCGAACCATTCGGCGACGCACTTGCTGCACCAGGCGCTGCGCAACCGGCTGGGCGCGCATGTGACGCAGAAGGGCTCGATGGTCTCGGCCGAACGGCTGCGCTTCGACTTTTCGCAGCCAACCGCGCTGACGGCAGAGGACCTCGCCGCAGTCGAGGACGAAGTGAACGCCGAAATCCTTGCGAATGC
This sequence comes from Sphingomonadaceae bacterium, assembly GCA_947375105.1. GTDB lineage: Bacteria > Pseudomonadota > Alphaproteobacteria > Sphingomonadales > Sphingomonadaceae > Novosphingobium. Next base: position 108 of record CANCET010000057.1, on the reverse strand, counting down.
GCCGGTGACGACGCGGCTGATGAGCCCCGAGGATGCGATTGCGGCGGGGGCGATGGCGCTGTTCGGCGAGAAGTATGGCGACGAAGTGCGCGTGCTGAGCATGGGGAC
>CANCET010000056.1 GCA_947375105.1 Sphingomonadaceae bacterium | reverse complement strand
GAATAAAACTATCAGAGTGTTGGGCAAAGGGGATTAGGAGTGGTGTGGCACGTACAGCGTCGGTCCACCAAAGGCCCGACATTGCCGCAATCATCACCGATTGATCATCATCAGATAAAAGCGTCAGAAGTGCGGCAAAGCACTGATCTGGAAATGTTCGTACGGGAGTGCCGATCCGCCCAAGCACCTCGGCCGAACGCTCGCGAAAGGTTGGATTTTCGCTTTGGCTAAGTGCCACCGCGAGAGTTAGCACCTCCTCAGTTCCGCGCCACTGCAAAGCCGCAAGTGCTTGACTCGCCGTGACACGGTCAGCGCTGACGACCGCTTCAAAAAGGGTAGGAACGGATCGTGGGTCGGTCGCTGGATCAAACACTAGTCAGGGATACCGCCTCGACCAAAAGGCTTCAATGTTGTCGTGTCCGGAACGGCCGCTTTTTCCGCAGAATGCGCGAAAGCGGACCTTCGCACCCGACCTGAACCAACGGCGGCTACGTGTTGCCAACACGGTGCGTGACAGAGCCTTTGGTAGGGGGCCGCTGCTTGGCGTTATCACGTCACCACCGCCGCGCTGTCGGACCCTTGACGGGCCGTTTTTACGCTAATCCCGCTGTTAGAAGCCACTGCGCTCCTGGCGCTTGATCTATTTGCCGGCGGCCGATCAGTTCGAATGTGGTGGCAGTAAAGCTTCTATCTCCGTAAGGGTCATTATCTTCGTAGAAAGTTCGTTATAATTATCTATCTGGTGGCCGTACTTATCAAATATAAGCCATATATCCTCCTGCTCGCCAAAAATAAGGAAATTTCCGTCTTGAGAAAAAATTATTTTATCAACAATTCTCTTTAGGGCACTGTTTACTTTACTACGGACAAAGAACCGTTTGTTTTCATCACTATCATTAATTTCCTTTCGTAACGCCTCAACGATTTCTAGTTGGCTCTCTTGAGATGGCTGGGATAGAGATTCTTCGTTCTCTCTTATAGCGGTCTCTAGTGATCTATTTAAATCTTCAATCTCGGCTTCTAGCTTCACGATGCGGCCAGCTACCGCCTTGCCGCCCTCGGCGAGTGCATCAACAAGGTTCTCAATTTGCTGAGTTTTTACCTCAATTTGACGAGACATTTCCGCAATAAGCTCGTTGCTTACCTTGTTTTTGTCATCTTGGCTGGCCTCATCGTGGACCAAGAATGCTAGGTTGTCCAAAACACAGGCCTCGACGACCTTATAATCCAGCAGCACGTTGTTTGAGCAACTATGCTTTCGGCGAGCATTGTTGCATCGTAGGCGCTCGTAGTGCTTTCTGTTGTACGTTACTCGCTCGCCATTTTTTTTGATGTAAGGGATGCTGTTTGTTCCCTTATTTTCGTAGGCTGCGTTGCCCATACAATCTGCGCATACAACAAGCCCGGTGAGTAGATTTGATAGTCGCTTGTAGGCGTGGCCACCCGTGCTGCCTTTGGACGCAAGTGCTGCCTGTACTCGATTGAATTTGTCAGCGCTGACGGCTTGAGGAAAATAGTCCGTGGCCAAGGTTTCACCGCCGACCGTAACATACTCTCCGAGGACCGCTCTCTTGGTGAGCAGCCGATGGACATATGGAACGTGCCAGCCGCCCTTGCCGTCACGTTTGCGAACGGCCCATACTGGCTCACTGCGTTCATTTAGGAGCTGCGTGATTTTGAAGATGCCGATGCCATCGATATAAAGGTCAAATATCTCGTTGAGCACCTTGGAGCGGTAATCATTCAACGTATAAATGCCGCCCTTGGCATCGATCCAAGCTGGTGCCTTGATCGCTGTCGTCGCTTTGCTGCCGTCCCTGATCTTCGAATGCCGGTTTCTCCATGTGGACTTCGTACGCTCGCTTTTTTTGAGCGATTCCTCGTAGGAAAGCTGTGCCTTGATGATGATGGAGAAGAGTTCCATCATGTCTGTGTTTTGGCGGTCAGCGTGATAGAGGTAGTCGTCGTGGGACGTGGCAACAGACACGCCAGCTTCGTTCAGTGCCCATATAAGCTGCGCGGCGGCCTTGGCGCCCTGTCTGCTGAGACGGTCAATGTTCTCGACAACCAACACTTTACCCGAATGCAATCCGGCGCGCGCTTCAAGTTCAAGCTTATGAAGCTCAGTGCCTTCCGCGCGATTGTCTCCGTGAAACGCGCTTCGGCCTTTATCCACTATTTCATTCTCGAGCAGCCAACCCTTGCTTTCAATGAATTGCCTGCCCTCTGTAAGCTGGCGCTCTAAGGAGAACCCCTTTGCTTGCTCCATCGAGCTGAAGCGGGCGTATAAAATTGCGATCTTGGCCATGCAGCGATGCGCCTGTGAAATCTAAGCTAACTGCATGCAAAATAGTGGATTTAGTGTGTGTGTACAACCATTATAAATAGGGACACAGTGAAGAAGGCGCGTACTTGGCTGGAATCCAGGGGGATTGCCTATACCTTCCACGACTACAAGAAGCAGGGCGCGGACCCCGAGCGCATCGCCGGATGGATCGCGGCGGCGGGGCCTGGCAAAGTGGTGAACCGGGCGGGGACGACGTTTCGCAAACTATCGGCGGAGGATCAGGCCGCGCTGGCGGGCGATGGTGCGCCCGCAGTGCTGGCGGCCAACACCTCGGTAATCAAGCGGCCGATCGTGGAGTATCCCGGCGGGCTGCTGGTCGGGTTCAAGGAAGCCGAATGGAGCGCCATTCTGGGTTGAATTGCCATGAAAAGACACGCGGGTTGCCCTGTTCAGCAGGGCACCGCCGTGTTATCTACACCGGTGTGAATACTGCCGCGCCTTTCGCCTTTGCGATCACCGTCGATCCAGCCGACATCGACTTCATGGGGCACGTCAACAACGCGTCCTACCTCAAATGGGTGCAGGATGCCGTTGTCGGCCATTGGCGCACGTTTGCGCCGGCGCAGGCGATTGCCGACCATGTGTGGGTCGCGACCAATCACAACATCACCTATCGGCGGCCGACCTTCCTCAACGATCCGGTGATCGCGCACGTGATTCTCGAACGCGTGCAGGGCGCGCGCGCGTTTTACGAGACGATCATCAAGCGCGGTGAGGACGTGCTCGCCGAAGTGAAATCGAGCTGGTGCTGCCTCGATGCCGCCACGCTGCGTCCGGCCCGGCTGGCGCGTGAGCTGGTGGAACGGTTCCTGCCCTCGGCGGGGTAAGCTGAGCCTTCCGGCACTGCCTCATTTTCGTCATTCCCGCGAAGGCGGGAATCCAGTGAGCCGTGGCGCTGCGGTGCTCTGGATCCCCGCCTTCGCGGGGATGACGGAGGAATGAGGCGGGGATGACGAAGGAATGAGGCGGGGAAGTCGAAGGAATAAGACGGGGAAGTCGAAGGGGAAAGCGGGAGTGACAAAGGGGCTAGATCGGTTGGGATGTGGCGAGTTGGTGTCAGGCCCTTAGCGCAGCTTCTCGATGGCCAGCCCATCCGCCTTGGCGCGAATCTTGATTGATTCCTCGCTGCGGGTGAGCGCCTTGGCGAGGCCTTTCAGCGGCATGCCCTTCTTGGCCAGCATATGCAGCTTCTGCACTTCGTCGGTGGTCCAGGCCTGCTTGTGGCGTTCGAAGACTTTTCCGGTGGCCATCAGGCTTGCACCCCTTCCATTCTGCGCGCGGTGACAATGTAGTTGAGCGAGAGGTCGTCCGAGAGGTGCAGGCCCTTGAGCGGGCTCCACGAAATACCCCGCGGGTTGCCCATCGCGAACCCGGCGCCGGCCAGCAGATCGCTCAATTCCAGCGGGGTGATGAAATCGTCCCAGTGATGCGTGCCCCGGGGTACCATGCCAACGCCTTCCGCCGCGCCGACCAGCAGCAGGCGCGACGCGGTGGTGCGGTTGGGGGTCGAGAGAACGAGGAGGCCGCTTTCCGCCACCCGGTCGGCCAGCCCGGCGACAAACGCGGCTTTGTCTGCCACGTGTTCGATCACTTCCATCGAGGTGACCAGATCGAAGCGGCCGAGGCCCAGCGCCGCCAGTTCGCCGTGCCGGTAATCGATGGCGAGGCCGCCGCCCTGCGCATGGGCCTTGGCCGCCGCGATGTTTTCCGCCGCCGCATCCACCGCCGTGACGGCCGCGCCCATGCGCGCCAGCGGCTCCGCCAGCAGCCCCGCGCCGCAGCCGACATCGAGCGCGGTGCGCCCTGCCAGCGGGCGCAAGGTGCGCGGATCGCTGCCGAAGTGCGAATCAATCGCCTCGCGCAGGAAGCCCAGCCGCACCGGATTCAGCTTGTGCAGCATCGCCGAGCTGCCCTTGGGATCCCACCATTCGGCTGCCAGCTTGCCGAAATGGGCAGCTTCTTCGGGCCTGATGGTCGCGCCGGTTGTTGCCGGAGTGGTTGCAATGCTCATGCCGCGACTCTAAAGCGCCGCGTCCGCGCGGTCGAGAGGCTGCGGGGGAAACCTGTTTCAATGCTGTGTCATCAGTTTTTGGGGGATGAGGCGTGGCCCGGATCGTGATGAAATTCGGCGGCACTTCGATGGCCGGCACCGAGCGCATCCGCCGTGTGGCCGGCATCGTCAAGCGCCAGCAGGAAGCCGGCCATGAAGTCGCCGTCGTCGTTTCGGCCATGGCGGGCGAGACCGACCGGCTGGTGAACTTCTGCCGCGAGGCCAACGCGCTCTATGATCGCGCCGAGTACGACGTGGTCGTCGCGGCGGGCGAGCAGATCACGTCGGGCCTCCTTGCGCTTCATCTTCAGGCGCTGGGCTGCAAGGCGCGTTCGTGGCTGGGTTGGCAATTGCCGGTGCGCACCGACGATGCCCACGCTGCCGCGCGGATCGAGGACATTACCTCGCCTGCATTGCTTGCCTCGATGGCAGCGGGCGAGATTGCGGTGATCCCGGGCTTTCAGGGGCTCGATCCCGCAGGCCGCGTGACCACGCTGGGGCGCGGCGGCTCGGATACTTCGGCGGTGGCGGTGGCAGCGGCGGTGGGCGCGGATCGCTGCGATATCTACACCGATGTCGACGGCGTCTACACCACCGATCCCCGCATCGTGGCCAAGGCGCGCAAGCTCAAGTACGTGACCTACGAGGAAATGCTCGAGCTCGCCTCGGTCGGTTCGAAGGTGCTGCAGACGCGCTCGGTCAGCCTCGCGATGAAGGAAGGCGTGCGCGTGCAGGTGCTTTCCTCGTTCATCGACGAAAGCGCGCCGCCGGCGGACAGCATCCCCGGCACGATGATCGTTTCCGACGAGGAACTGGACCGCATTCTGGCCGAAACGGATGAAGGACAAGAGATGGAACGCCAGCTGATCACCGGCATTGCCGCCGACAAGAACGAGGCCAAGGTGACGCTGACCCGCGTGCCCGATCGCCCCGGCGCGGTCGCCGCGATCTTCGGCCCGCTGGCCGAGGCGAACATCAACGTCGACATGATCATCCAGAACATCGCCAAGGACAAGGGCGAGACCGACGTGACCTTTACCTGCCCGCAGGCGGACCTCGCGCGCACGCAGGCGCTGCTGGAGGAGCGCAAGGAGCTGATCGGCTATTACCGCATGATCGCCGACAGCAAGGTCGCCAAGGTTTCGGTCGTGGGCGTGGGCATGCGCAGCCACGCCGGTGTCGCCTCGACGATGTTCAAGGCGCTGGCCGAGCGCGGGATCAACATCCAGGCGATTTCGACGAGCGAGATCAAGGTTTCGGTGCTGATCGATTCCGACGAGGTCGAGCTTGCGGTGCGCGTGCTGCACACGGCCTACGAGCTGGATGCGGCCTGAAAAGAGCCTGCCTTGATGCTGCCGTGATGCGCCTCTAACAGCCTCGGCGGCGCCGAAAAGACCGGATGAACTGATGACCGCATACCCCAAGACCGCCGCGCTCATGGCGCGCGGTGCAGAGTTCCTTGGTACCGAGCATGCCGTGCTGTGCGGCGCGATGAGCTGGGTTTCCGAGCGCAATCTCGTTGCCGCGATCAGCAATGCCGGCGGGTTCGGCGTGATTGCCTGCGGGGCAATGACGCCTGAACTGCTCGACAAGGAAATCGCGGCGACCAAGACGCTGACGGCCAAGCCTTTCGGCGTGAACCTCATCACCATGCACCCGGCGCTGTTCGATCTCATCGAGGTCTGCGCGCGCCACCACGTCGGCCACGTTGTGCTTGCGGGCGGAATTCCGCCGAAGGGCAGTGTCGAGGCGATCAAGGCGTTTGGCGCCAAGGTCATCGTCTTCGCGCCGACGCTGGCGCTGGCGAAGAAGCTGTTCCGCTCGGGCGCCGATGCGCTGGTGATCGAGGGTTCGGAAGCCGGCGGGCACATCGGCCCGGTTTCGACATCGGTGCTGGCGCAGGAATTCCTGCCCGCGCTGGCGGCCGAGCATGTGGTGTTCGTGGCCGGCGGGATCGGCCGGGGCGAGATGATCGCCAGCTACCTCGAAATGGGCGCGAGCGGCGTGCAGCTTGGCACCCGCTTTGCGTGCGCCACCGAATCGATTGCCCATCCTGCGTTCAAGGCCGCGTTTTTCCGCGCCAATGCGCGCGATGCGGTGGCGAGCGTGCAGATCGATCCGCGCCTGCCAGTGATTCCTGTGCGCGCGCTGCGCAACAAGGGCGCCGAGGAATTCAACGCCAAGCAGATCGAAGTTGCGCGCCGGCTTGATGAAGGCGAGGTCGACATGGGCGAAGCACAGCTCGAGATCGAACACTTCTGGGCAGGCGCCCTGCGCCGCGCGGTGGTCGATGGCGATGTCGAGCGCGGTTCGGTGATGGCCGGGCAATCGGTTGGCATGGTGACGAAGGAAGAGCCCGTCGCCGCGATCATGGCCGAGCTCATGAGCGAGTGCGAGGCGGCGCTCCGCGTTCGCTGAGAGACGCCGCTGACATGACCGGAGCTGCGTGATAGCGTAACGCGACTGGTGCGGGGCCGCGCCGGTCGGGGGAACAGCACGTCATGGATCTCACACCCATTCGTTCGACCGGGAGCAGTTCGGCACGGATCGACGTGGTCATCGTGGCCGAGGGCTATACGGCGGTGGAGCGCGGCAAGTTCCTCTCCGATGCCAACGCCTTCACCACCTACATGCTTTCGGGCAGCAACAAGACGCTCAACGATCCCTTCGCGACTTATGCGTCGCTGGTGAATGCCAAGGCCGTCTTCGTCGCATCCGCCCAATCCGGATACGATACCGACACGACCACCGTGAACACCGCGTTCGATGCGCGCGCCTATGGCAGCGATGGCCGGCTGGTCTATGGCGACGAGGGCAAGGTCTACAATACGCTCGGCGCGCTGGCGGGTAACGAGCGGGACATCGTCATCGTCCTCATCAATTCGTCGAAGTATGGCGGTGCGGGTGGTTCGGTCGCCTGGGCGACGGCGGGCAACCCTGCGTCCTACGAGGTGGCGCTGCACGAGATCGGGCACAGCTTTGCGGGACTTCAGGACGAATACGCCGATCCCCAACTGGTCGGGACCTTCCCGCTTGACGGGCTGAGCAGCATCCATGTCGCCACCACGAACGATCCCGCCAAAGTGCCGTGGAAGGAATGGCTGGGCTTCAAGGACGGGCTTGGCACCGTGGGTATCTACGAAGGCGGCTATTATCGCTCCACCGGGGTGTGGCGCGCGACGCAGACCTCGAAGATGCTCTCCCTCAACACGGCCTTCAGCGCGCCGGAGAAGGAAGCCTTCATCGACCGGTTCTATGCGGTCACCAGCGGGTTGATCACGCTGCCCCGGCAACGCCTGTTGACGACGGCGCTTGCAGCGACGCCGAACAACGCGCTGTTCTCGTTTTCATGGACGCTGGGCGGCAAGGCGCTCGCCACGAAGACCGGCTCGCTCGATCTTTCGGGCGCGATCACGGCGGCGGCAGACGGGGTGGTGACGCTGAACTTCGGCGTGACGATCAAGGACGCGACCGGCATGGTGCGCAAGGCCTCGGTGCTGGCGGACAGCACGGAAACCGCGACGCGGCATCTCACGCTGACCAAGACCACGCTCGACGACGTGCACACCACGTTCTCGTCCGCCGATAACCTGAACCACTTCGTGGCGGGCAGCGGCCTTGCCGATACGATCTCGCTGGCGGGCACGCTGGGCACGCTGACCTGGGTCGAGGCCGGATCGGGCAACGACCGCGTTACGGGCAAGGGCGGAGCGGACCTGTTCGGCGGCGGGGCCGGTGACGACACGCTCTCGGGCGGGGCTGGCAACGACCAGTTGCTCGGCGGCGCGGGGCTCGACAAGCTCTTCGGGGGCGACGGCGCCGATACGCTCGATGGCGGGCTTGGCAGTGATCGCCTCAGCGGCGATGCGGGGAACGACATCCTGATCGGCGGTGCCGGCCGCGACATCCTGATTGGCGGGCCCGGCAACGACCGCTTCGTGTTCAAGCCGGGTGACTTCGGCGGGGCAAAGGCGGCGTCTGCCGACGTCATTTCAGGGTGGAACACCGGTGACCGGATCGACCTCGCGCGGATCGACGCCGATACCCGCAACGTTGCCGCGGCGGCGGGGGACCAGACGTTCGTGTTCATCGGCAGCGCCGCATTCAACACCGCTGACAGCCATATCGGCGAGCTGCGCTTCGAGGTGAGCGCGGCGGGTATTACGGTCTATGGCGACCAGAACGGCGATGGCGTTGCTGATTTCGCGTTGCAGGTGAACGGTGTCTCAAGCCTCGCGGCGAGTGATTTCGTGCTCTGACCGGACGTCAGTATTCGAGTTCGACGTCCCAGTAGAGCCAGTCGCGCCAGCTTTCGTGGAGGTGGCCCGGCGGAAACAGCCGGCCGCGCTCCTGCAAGTGCCATGAAGTCGGCCGGATCGGTTCGGTAATCAGGCGCATCGCCGCTTGGGCCGGGGTGCGCCCGCCCTTGCGCATGTTGCATGGCGCGCAGGCGGCGACCACGTTCTCCCATGTCGTGCGCCCGCCGAGGCGGCGCGGGACGACGTGGTCGAAGGTCAGTTGGTCCGGGCAGCCGCAATACTGGCACTGGAACTTGTCGCGCAGAAACAGGTTGAAGCGCGTGAAGGCGGGAAACTCGCTCGGCCGGACATACTGTCTGAGCGCGATGACCGAGGGGATCTTCATGTCGAGCGAGGCGCTGTGGACCTCGCGCTCATAAGTCGCGACGATGTCGACACGTTCGAGGAACACCGCCTTGATCGCGGTCTGCCACGGCCACAAGCTCAGTGGATAGTAGCTGAGCGGGGTGTAATCGGCGTTGAGCACAAGCGCCGGGCAATTCGAGAGATGACGATCATGGCCCAGAACGGCGGTTTCGCCCCCATGAGGGCTACCACTATGGGGTCTGGCCGCAGCCGCCCGCTCGATCAGCGCCCTGTGAAGCATGCTCCGGTTCGGCCCTTTCGCTGTGTCGCGTCAGGTCTCCTGCCCCGCTGGACGGCAACGGACCTGCGTGGAGCCATGTGAGGGATGCGGATGACCGCTTCGTGACGCATGCGGGGAAGAGAACACAGGCGCAACTCGCGCGTCAAGGGGCCGCGCGCAGTCCTGTCCACAGGTCCATGGACCCGCGGACAGGACGGCGGCAATTCCGGATAAACTGAACAATTACAGCGAGCTGATTACTTTGCGTAAGTCTTGACCAGTTCATAGAGATAGGCGCGGCCGGTCATGATCGCCTTGACTTCCATGCGCTCGTTGAGGCCGTGGGCGCCGTTCCCGTCCGGATTGCCCCATGCGCCGGGCACGCCATAGGTCGGAATGCCCACGGCGGCGAGGAAGATGCCGTCGGTTGCGCCGGTCGACATTGTCGGCACCAGCGGCACGCCGGGGAAGTACCTGGCGGCGAGCTTTTCCATCGGGCCGATGATCGCGGGGTCCAGTGGCGGGGTCTTGGCGAGCGGGCGCAGCGGCGGGACCGGGGTGATCGTGACGCCGGTATCGGCGACCACGGCCTGCAATTCCTGCTGGGTTTCCTCGACAGAGTGGCCCGGGAAAATGCGGCAATTCACATTGGCTCCGGCGCGCTGCGGCAGCGCGTTGTTGGCGTGGCCGCCATCGATCAGCGTGGCGACGCAGGTGGTGCGCAGCATCGAGTGGAACGTGCGGTCGGTGTTGAGCACCGCCTCGGCAGTCCGGGATTCCGGGCTATCTGCGGGGTTGGCGGCAATCGCCTGCATCGCCTTGCCGAGATCATCGGTCCGTCCAGCGCCGGCCTTGGCGAAGAACGCCCGCGTGGTGTCCGAAAGCTCGAGCTTGAAATCATAGGCCTGCAGCTTCACCAGCGCGGCGGCGAGTTCGTAGATCGCGTTGTCACGCACGGGAATCGAGCTGTGGCCGCCGGGATTGCGCGTTTCGAGCCGGAAGTTCTGCACGCCCTTTTCGCCGACCTGGATGGATTCGACGACCAGCTTGCCGCCTTCGGACACGCCCTTGCCATCGGTGCGGCCACCGCCGCCCTCGTTCAGAGCATAGGCCGCGTCGATCAGATCACGCTTGTTGTTCGCCAGCCATTCGGCGCCGTTGAACGCGTACGTCGTCTCCTCGCCGCAGGTGAGCGCGAGCTTCAAGGTGCGCTTCGGCTTGAAGCCCTCCTGCTTGAAGCGGATCAGCGTATCGACCCAGGTCGCCGCCATCGCCTTGTCGTCTTCGGTACCGCGGGCGTAGAAGTAACCGTTCTCCTCGATCAGGGTGAAGGGATCGCGCACCCAGTCCTCGCGCTTGGCTTCCACCACATCGAGGTGGGCTAGCAGCAGGATAGCCTTTTCGGTCTTCGATGTGCCGGGCAGCACCGCGACAAGGCCGCCTTCCCTGGGCTTCTCCGGCGTGGCGAACAGGGTCAGCTGATCATCGGCAAAGCCCGCCGCCTTGAGCCGTGCCGCCATGCGCTCCGCCGCCAGCGTGCAGCTGCCCGAAGAGAGCGTCGTGTTGGTTTCGACCAGTTCCTTGTAGAGGCTGCGGAAGGCTTCCTCGCCGCCGTATGGGTCGCTTTTTGCGGCGGGCGCGGCCAGCGCCGATGAGGCAAGCAGGGTGGCTGAGAGCGTGGCCGTGATCGTTGCCGTGAGCAGTTTGCGCATGGGGCGGAATGTCCTTTGCGTGGTGGGGTGTGCCGGTGTTTCAGCACGATTGCGCCGCTGCCGCCAGCCTTGCGCGGTGCAGCGGGTGAAACAGGGCTCTCGCTTGTGCAAAACAGGCCGGATTCGCTTGGGAAATGGCCGGCGAATGCCTATGTCGGATGGATGGCCAGTACGAATGAAAACATCCCCAACGCCAACGAATATGGCGCCGATTCCATCAAGGTCCTGCGGGGGCTCGATGCCGTGCGCAAGCGCCCCGGCATGTACATCGGCGATACCGACGATGGCTCGGGACTGCACCACATGGTGTTCGAGGTTTCCGACAACGCGATTGACGAGGCGCTGGCCGGCCATTGCGATCTGGTGCTGATCGAACTCAACCCCGATGGCTCGGTCTCGGTGGAAGACAACGGGCGCGGGATTCCCACCGGCATCCATGCCGAAGAAGGCGTTTCCGCCGCCGAAGTGATCATGACCCAGCTGCACGCGGGCGGGAAGTTCGAGAACACCAGCGACGACAACGCCTACAAGGTTTCCGGCGGGCTCCACGGCGTCGGCGTTTCGGTGGTCAATGCTCTGTCCGAATGGCTCGAACTCACGATCTGGCGCGATGGGCAGGAGCACTGGATGCGCTTCGAGCACGGCGATGCGGTCGGTCCGCTCAAGGTGACCGGACCTGCGCCGGCAGACGGCAAGGGCGGGGTCAAGAAGGGCACGCGCGTTACGTTCTCGGCCAGCCACGACACCTTCAAGAACGTGCTCGAGTTCGATTTCGACAAGTTGCAGCACCGCTACCGCGAACTGGCGTTCCTCAATTCCGGCGTGCGCATCCTGCTGCGCGACAAGCGGCATGAGGAAGTGGCCGAGCACGATCTCTACTACGTCGGCGGCATCGGCGCATTCGTGCAGTACCTTGATCGCAACAAGGTGCCCCTGATGCCGGAGCCGATCGCCATTTCCGCCAGCCGCGACGGCGTGGGCATCGATGTCGCGCTCGAATGGAACGACAGCTACTACGAAAACGTCCTCGCCTTCACCAACAACATCCCCCAGCGCGACGGCGGCACGCACCTTGCGGCTTTCCGCGCGGCGCTGACCCGCACCTTGAACGGCTATGCGGACCGGTCGGGGATGCTCAAGAAGGAGAAGGTCAGCCTCACGGGTGACGACATGCGCGAGGGGCTGACCGCGATCGTCTCGGTCAAGCTGCCGGACCCCAAGTTTTCCTCGCAGACCAAGGACAAGCTGGTCTCCTCCGAAGTGCGCCAGCCGCTTGAAAGCCTGATGGCCGACAAGATGAGCGAATGGCTGGAGGAAAACCCCGCCCACGCCCGCGCCGTCATCCAGAAGGTGATCGACGCGGCCGCCGCGCGCGAAGCCGCCAAGAAGGCGCGCGAGCTCACGCGGCGCAAGGGCGCGATGGATATCGCCAGCCTGCCCGGCAAGCTGGCGGACTGCCAGGAGCGCGATCCCGCCAAGTGCGAACTGTTCCTTGTCGAGGGCGATTCGGCAGGCGGTTCGGCCAAGCAGGGGCGTGATCGGCACTTCCAGGCGATCCTGCCGCTCAAGGGCAAGATCCTCAACGTGGAGCGTGCGCGGTTCGACCGGATCATCGGATCGAAGGAAGTCGGCACGCTGATCCAGGCCATGGGCACGGGCATCCGCGACGAGTTCAACCTCGCCAAGCTGCGCTATCACAAGATCGTGATCATGACCGACGCCGACGTCGACGGCGCGCACATCCGCACGCTGCTGCTCACGTTCTTCCACCGCCAGATGCCCGAAATCATCCGCGAAGGGCACCTCTTCATCGCCCAGCCGCCGCTCTACAAGGTGGCGAAGGGCCGCAGCGAAGTCTACCTCAAGGACGGCCCGGCGCTGGATCGCTACCTTGTCGACGCCGGGCTTTCGGGCCGCATGCTGGAGACCGCAGGCGGCGCGCGCAGCGGTGCGGATCTGGCGGGCCTCGTCGATCACGCGCTGCGGCTGCGCAACCTCATGGCCTTCGCGCCGAAGCGCTATGATCCCGCGATCATCGAAGCGCTGGCGCTGGCCGGGGCGCTGGAACCCGAAATGACTGCCGCCGAGCGCGAGGCGGCGCTGGCCGCGAGCGTGCGCTGGCTTGACCGGGGCGACCGCGAGGCCCGCTGGGTCGCCGAAGTGAGCCCGGAAGGCGGCTATTCCATCCGGCGCGTGTGGCGCGGGGTAACCGATCAGCACCCGATCGAGGCGGGTTTCCTCTCCAGCGCCGAGGCGCGCAAGCTTGCCCGCCTCGCCGGCGAGCAAGCCGAAGTCTACGCGGTGCCCGCGCGGCTGGTGCGCAGCAGCGCTGCGGCGGCCGAGCCGGAGCCCGAGGTCGTTCTGGCCGACGAGACCGAGGTTGAAGCCGAGGTTGCCGCCGCACCGGTGCGCCCCGCGGCCAAGGAAGGCGCAGGGATCACCCGGCCGTCCGAACTCCTCGCGCAAGTGCTGGCGGCGGGCCGCAAGGGCCTGTCCATCTCGCGCTACAAGGGCCTTGGCGAAATGAACGCCGATCAGCTCTGGGAAACCACGCTCGATCCCTCGCAGCGCTCGCTGCTGCAAGTGAAGATGGAAGACGCCGACGTGACCGACGAGATCTTCACGCGCCTGATGGGCGACGTGGTCGAGCCGCGCCGCGACTTCATTCAGGAAAACGCGCTCAACGTGGCGAACCTGGACGTGTGATGGCTGGCGCCACTCTCGCCGATATCCCGTGGGATCAGGCCGCGACGATGATCGACCTTGAAGGCCGGGTGCCGATCATCGGCACGATCCGCGAATGCGCGCTGCACTTCACGCTCTACAAGCCGCACGCGAAGGAGAACGCGCGCCTGCTGCTCACGGTGCCGGTGCACCGTGCAGGCCGCGCGACGCGGACGTGGCTGCTGGAGCCTGCAGAGATCGCGGTGCTGGCGGCGCGGCTGGGGGAAGAAGGATAGACGCCGGGGCCATTGCCCCTGCACCCCGGGAGCTTGGGGAATTTCGCGAAACGCAGCTTTAATCTGCTTGTGCGATCAATGCCGCGATGAAGCTCTATTTCCTCATTGCCGGGCAGGTGCTCTGCCTTTTCAGCATCTGGGTGCTGGCGCGCCGCGATTGGGTGCGGCTGACGCGGCCTGCGCTGCGCATAGACGCCGTGGTCACGGGCTACCGCTCGACCTGGAATGAAGGCGCGCGCAGCTACGCCCCGGTCTACCACTTCACCAGCGAGGGCGCCGAGCACGAGGTAGTGGAAGCGGTGTACAACACCGTGCAGAGGCCACCGGTGGGAAGCGTGGTGTCGCTCACCTATCCTGTCGGCCGGCCAGAACTCGCGCAAGTGCCCCGGCCACTGATGTGGCTGACTGTCTATGCGCTGTTGGCCCTCATGGAAGCGATGCTGCTGGCGAAGATGATGGGGTGGCTGGAGGGCTGACTTTGCGGCGTGCTCTGATCCCCGCACTCCATGCTTCCCTCGCCATCGCCGCGTTTCTTGCCCCTCGTCATTCCCGCGCAGCGCCGTGGCGCACTGGATCCCCGCCTGCGCGGGGATGACGAAGGGAAGGGGTGCTGGGCGCTGTTGGATTTGGCGGCACGCCGGCGCGGCCTGCGGGCAGAAGAGGTGGATCGCGCGGCCGGTGCGGCGCCGGTTGAGGGCGCTGCGGGAAGGACGTCGCCATGCTGCGTCGTTTGCGAATGGCTGGAAGGGGCAGTGTCCGATCCGGCTCGACCTCATAGGGACCAGACCCGGATGCCGGGGGCGGCTCGCATACCAGCCGGCAACCTGCTTTGCTCGGCGTTTCGGCTCGGCGAAGCGTGGGCAGTGATCCACGGGGCACGGCATCTGCCGGGCCGAGGCCTTGGGGCGACGCCCCGCCTTCAACCCGCAGCCCGCACCGACCGCGTCGGCCTTTGGCGTGAGCCTCAGGCCAGAAGAGCGGGGGGAAGGCTGGCCTCGCCTGCTCCCGATCCGGGGTGGCTTTTAACCTATTTGGTTTGTTTTGTCAATGTGAGGGTGTTTTGGTTGTTTGAAGCGTTGCTGGCTCACTCCTGCCCCCTCCCGCAGGCAGGAGGGGGATGCATGCGCCGCGCTTTACGCCACTCCCGCTCGCGGGAGTGGCTGGGGCTGGGGCTGGCTTTTACTCCGCCGCGATCCCCGCCGCCTTGAACATGTCGGCTTCGGCCTCTTCCACCAGCTCGTTTGCCGGTTCGGCGGACTTCGCCTTGCGGCGCGAGTCGAAGCTGGACCACACGGTGTTCCAATCACCACGGGTGGCGGCCTTGGAGTATTCGGTGGCGCGGGTTTCGAAGAAGTTGGCGTGTTCGACACCGTTGAGCAGCGGGGTGAGCCAGGGGAGGGGGTGTTCCTCGATCATGTAGATCGGCTGGAAGCCCAGCTGGCCGAGGCGCCAATCGGCGATGTAGCGGATGTACTTCTTGATTTCCTTCGGGCTCATGCCCGGGACCGGGCCCTGCTCGAACGCCAGGTCGATGAAGGCGTCCTCGAGGCGGACGGTCTTCTGGCAGCAATCGATGATGTCTTCCTTCACCGCCTTGGTCAGGCAGCCGCGTTCCTGCACGAAGGCGTGGAACAGCTTGGTGATGCCTTCGCAGTGGAGCGATTCGTCACGCACCGACCACGAGACGATCTGGCCCATGCCCTTCATCTTGTTGAAGCGCGGGAAGTTCATCAGCATCGCGAAGCTGGCGAAGAGCTGGAGGCCTTCGGTGAAGCCGCCGAACATCGCGAGGGTGCGGGCGATATCTTCATCCGAATCGACGCCGAACTGTTGCAGGTAATCGTGCTTGGCGCGCATTTCCTCGTATTCGAGGAACATCGCGTATTCGCTTTCGGGCATGCCGATGGTGTCGAGCAGGTGCGAGTAGGCGGCGATGTGCACCGTCTCCATGTTGGAGAAGGCGGCGAGCATCATCTTGACCTCGGTCGGCTTGAACACGCGGCCGTACTTGTCGTGGTAGCAGTCCTGCACCTCGACATCGGCCTGGGTGAAGAAGCGGAAGATCTGGGTGAGCAGGTTGCGCTCGTGGTCCGAGATCTTTTGCGCCCAATCGCGGCAATCTTCGCCCAAGGGCACTTCCTCGGGCATCCAGTGGATCTGCTGCTGGCGCTTCCAGAAGTCGTAGGCCCACGGATATTCGAAGGGCTTGTAGGAGCTGCGGGCTTCAAGAAGGGACATGGGACGGATCCTGTGCGGAGAAGTTGGTCAAGATAAGCGTGGGCGCATCCGCGCGGAAGCGGGCCGCGCGGGCGAAAAGAGGTTTTCCACCACCCGGAAGGGCAGGCGTTACTTCCAGAACCAGCGGGGCGAGAGCCCGCGACCGGCGCGGTTCCGCCACATCTGGATATACATCCACAGGCCGGAGACGCTGAAGAAGATCATCGCGAAGCCTGAAAGCGTTGCGATCACCACGCCCGCCGGACCGAAGCTTTCGCCCGAATGCAGATGGTGCAGCAGCCCGATCACCGCGCGCGGATCGCCCGGCTTGGGCCTCAGCCGGCATGTGTAGTCTGGCGGACACGTGAAGGCTGGCCCGGCCTGCGCTAGCGCGGCCTTCGGCTTGCCTTCCTCGCCGCCCGAAAGCAGCGGCACGATCTGGCTGAGCGTGCCGGTGACGGCGATCCACAGCAGGAACACGCCGAAGAAAACCGATATCCAGCGATGAAACTCGCGCATTCCCGAAGGTTCCTTGCAATTGCGAATTAATCGCAACTTTAGCTGCGCGGTGATGGTTCAGGCAAGCGGGGATCGTGTCGCGGATTGTCGCGCTGCCCGGGCGCAGCCATCCGGCAACCCGCAGCGGACAAGGCCGCGCAGGAGCCGGAAGGCTGGAATGCCCGGAGAAGGCCTCACTGGCAGGCAAGGCATTCCTCGTAGTCGGTCGGCTGGGCGGCCAGTTCCATCACCGGGGCGACGGCGGTATTGTCCGCTTCCACGCCACCAGCGAAACCAGCGCGCTGCACCGACTTCGAGCGGAGATAGTAGAGCGACTTGATGCCCTTCTCCCACGCCTGGAAGTGCAGCATCATGAGGTCCCACTTGTCCACGTCGGCGGGGATATAGAGGTTCAGCGATTGCGCCTGATCGATATAGGGCGTGCGGTCCGCTGCGAATTCGAGCAGCCAGCGCTGGTCGATCTCGAAGCTGGTCTTGTAGACGGCCTTTTCCTCCGGCGAGAGGAAATCGAGGT
>CANCET010000055.1 GCA_947375105.1 Sphingomonadaceae bacterium | reverse complement strand
CCCGCCGATATCCGCGCGGTGTTCGAGGCGGCAGGTGTCGACTTGTCCCGCCCGATCATTTCGAGCTGCGGTTCGGGCATGACCGCCAACGTGCTGATCTTCGCCGCGCATCTGATCGGCAAGGACGACGTGGCGCTGTACGACGGCAGCTGGACGGAGTGGGGCGCAGACCCGGAGACGCCGAAGGAGACCGGGCCAGCGCAGTAATTCCCTTCCCCGCAAAATGGCCCTAAAGGTGGCGCATGGCGGAACATGACAACGAACACCTCGGCACCGGCACGCGGCTGGTCGGCGTTGGCCGGCGGGCGGCGTGGACCGGGACGGCGGATCATCCGGGCGCGGTGGTCAATCCGCCGGTCTACCGGGCGAGCACGCATCTCTATCCCGATATGGCGGCGCTGCGGGCACATCCGGCCAACGAGGACGGCAAGTTCTACTACGGCCGCCGCGGCGCACCGACGCAGTGGGCGCTGGCCGAGGCACTGACGGCGCTGGAGCCGGGCGCGGAAGGCACAGTGCTGTATCCATCCGGCGTAGCGGCGATCATGGGCGCGCTGCTCACGGTGCTGCGGCCCGGCGATGTGCTGTTGATGATCGACAACGCCTACGAACCAAGCCGGGCAATGGGGCGCGGGCTGCTGAGGGACTTCGGTATCGAGACGCGCTGGTTCGATCCGGCGGATGTCGACGGGTTTGCGGCAGCGATCTGCGAGCGCACCAAGGCGGTGCTGCTGGAAAGCCCGGGCAGCCTGACGATGGAAGTGTGCGATGTGCCCGCGCTTTCCGCCGCTGCCAAGGCGCGCGGCGTGACCGTGGTGCTGGACAATACCTGGGCCTCGCCCGTCGGCTTTCCGGCGCTGAAGCGCGGGGCGGATATTGCGATCATGAGCCTGACCAAGCATGTCGGCGGGCATTCGGACGCGATGATGGGATCGGCCAGCGCCGGGCCGGAGTGGTGCAAGCGACTGCGCGTGCGGGCGCAAGGGCTGGGCAATGTCGTCTCGCCCGATGATGCCGCGCTCATGCTGCGCGGCCTGCGCACGATGGGCCTCAGGCTGGCGCAGGAGACGGCTTCGGCGCTGGCCGTGGCGGAATGGCTGGAGACGCGCCCCGAGATTGCCAAAGTGCTGTGCCCGATGCTGCCTGGTTCGCCGGGGCACGCATTCTGGGCGCGCGATTTCAGCGGTGGCTGCGGCCTCCTCAGCTTCGTGCTGAAAGGCGGCACCTCTGCGGCACGCGATGCATTGATCGACGCGCTGGCGCTGTTCGGCATCGGCTATTCGTGGGGTGGGTTCGAGAGCCTGGCGACGCCGGTCGACCCTGCTCCCATCCGCACCGCGAGCGCGTGGCCGCTGCCGGGGCTGGATGCGGACGACAGGTTCGGCGTGCGGCTGTCCATCGGCCTTGAGGATGCGGGCGACCTCATTGCCGATCTGGAACAGGCGCTGCGCGTATGGAGCGCGGCGGCATGAGCAATTGGTCGAAATTGCGCCGGACCGTGGCTGATTGGGCCGCCTCGCTCGACGATGTCGGCTTCGATGTCGGCCGCACGCATATCTCGCTGTTCAACGCAGTGTGGATGATCTTTGTCGTCATCGCGGTGCTCGTATTCGGGCGCGTGGTGAGCCGGGTCGGGCGGCGCATGGTGCGGGCGGCAAAGGGCCTCGACGGAACGCAGCGCGCGCTCGGCGAAAAGCTGGTTACGGTGACGGTGTGGACTATCGCGGTGCTGGTCGGCATCGATGCGGTAGGCATCAACCTCACGACGCTGACGGTGTTTTCAGGCGCCTTCGGCCTCGCGGTGGGCTTTGGTCTGCAAAAAACCTTCGGCAACCTGATCGCCGGCGTGATCCTCCTGATGGACCGCTCGATCAAGCCGGGCGACGTGATCGCGGTGACCGACACCAAGGGCAGCACCTTCGGCGAAGTCAGCCGGATCGGCGTGCGCGCGGTTTCGGTGACGACGCGCGATAACCGCGAAATCCTGATCCCGAACGAAATCCTGATGACCACGCAAGTGGAGAACTGGTCGTATTCCTCGCGCATGGTCGGGATCACGATCCCGGTGAACGTGGACTATGGCAGCGACCTCGATCTGGCCGAAAAGCTGCTGCTGGACGCCGCGCGTACAGTGCCGCGCGTGTTGAAGGATCCGGCGCCCTCGATCCTGCTCGATGCTTTCGGGCCGAGCGCGATCCAGCTGCTGATCTACATTTCGATCAACGACCCGGAGAACGGCGTGGGCAACGTGCGTTCGGACGTACTGAAAGCCGCGTGGCATGCGCTGAAGGACAGCGAAGTGAGCATTCCCCTGCCGCAATCGGACGTGACCTTGCGGGATTCGGACGGGCTGCGGGTGCTGGCGGAGGCGCTGGGGCGGCGCGGGGCGGAGTAGGGGATGGACAGGCAGCCCGGCATCGAACTCACCGTTTTGCGGGATATCGGCTGGAGGTTGTGGGACCCAATCGGTCTGGGCGGGCCGGAAGGCGCATGGCCAGAAGACGGCGCCGATGAATACGACCCATATCTGCGCAAAGCGGCTGAGATGCTGGAACAGAGGCGACCTTCTGACGACGTGGTGGAGTTTCTCACACAGATCGTCTCCGACCATATGGGGCTCGGATCGAGGTCCGCAGATCGGGCCTCATGCATCGCAACGGTCGATGCTTTGGCGACATATGTCCACAGCTTGCGGAACGGACACTAAGGCAACCACCCAGAGCCGCTGCGCCTGAGCCTGTCGAAGGGGCTTGTGCGGCGGTTGTACTGGGATGCTTCGACAAGCTCAGCATGAGCGGGCTTGGTTTCTGACTTTGCCCGAAAGCAATGTCCGAAGCCGCTTGCCCACCCGCGCTTGCAGGAGAAGCTGGGCGTGGCTGCGCGCTAAAGCTGATCTAGCCCGCCCCCTAGGTTTCCTCACTGGCGATTGCGGGGCGCAAGGACCATCTGGCTCCCATGAGCAATTCGCTTTCCAGAATCGGCACAGTCTACCTTGTCGGCGCGGGCCCGGGTGATCCGGACCTACTGACGCTGCGCGCAGCGCGGTTGCTCGCTTCGGCCGAACTGGTCGTGCATGACGGGCTGGTCGATCCGGCGATCATGGCCATGGTGCCGGAAGGCGCGCGGCTGGTTTCAGTGGCGAAGCAGCGCGCGCGGCACACCATGCAGCAGGACGATATCAACGCGCTGCTGGTGCGTGAGGCGCTGGCGGGGCACGATGTGGTGCGGCTGAAGGGCGGCGATCCGTTTATCTTCGGGCGCGGCGGCGAGGAGGCGGAAGCCTGCCATGCTGCCGGCGTTCCGGTGCAGGTCGTGCCGGGCGTGAGCGCTGCTTTGGGTGCGGCGGCGGCGGCGCAGATCCCGCTGACGCACCGCGACAGCGCCTCGATCGTCAGCTTCGTGGCTGGGCAGTGCAAGGGCCTCAGCGAACAGAACTGGGCGGGGCTGGCCGGAGTTGGCCGCACACTGGTGATCTACATGGGCGTCGCGACGAGCGATGCGATTGCCGAGAAGCTGATGGCGGACGGCCTCGCGCCCGACATGCCGGTGGCGGTGATCGAGAATGCCGCGCGGCCCACGATGCGCGTGCTGCGCGGCGCGCTGGCGGGTCTTGGCGCGCTGGTCGAGGCCGAGCGGGTGAAAAGCCCGGCCCTCATCGTGATCGGCGAAGTGACCGCGCGCGAGCAGGCCCATGAACTCATGAAGATTGCGGAGACTGCTGCGTGAAGATTTTGACGGGGAATGATCTGGCGTCTGGCGATGTCGTGTGGTGGGACGGCAAAGGCTGGTCGCGCGATGTGAACGACGCGGTGGATGTGGGCGATCAGGACGCAGCGATTCTCGCCGCCGAGGAAGCCGCGCAGCGCGTTAACGCCAGCTATGCCATTGCCGCGACGCAGACCGCCGACGGCGTCCGCCCCGCGCATATCAAGGACCGCATCCGGGCGCTTGGGCCCACGGTGCGGATCGATCTTTCCCTCCGCCCCGGCGATCCCGACGCCGCGAAGCAGGTGATCTGAACATGTACCAGTATGACGAATACGATCAGGCGATGGTCGATGCGCGCGTGGAGGAATTCCGCGGGCAAGTGGCGCGGCGCATGGCAGGCGAGATTACCGAGGACCAGTTCAAGCCGCTGCGGCTGAAGAACGGGCTCTATCTGCAGCTCCACGCCTATATGCTGCGCGTCGCCATTCCCTATGGCACGCTGAACGGGCGGCAGATGCGCCTGCTGGGCGATATCGCGGACAAGTATGACCGCGGCTATGGCCACTTCACCACGCGGCAGAACATCCAGTACAACTGGATCAAGCTGGCCGACACGCCCGATATCCTGGCCGATCTGGCAACCGTGGAAATGCACGCGATCCAGACGAGCGGCAACTGCATCCGCAACATCAGTTCAGACCACATGGCCGGGGCGGCGGCGGACGAGCTGGTCGATCCGCGCCCTTACGCCGAGCTGCTGCGCCAGTGGTCGAGCTTCCACCCGGAGTTCGATTACCTGCCGCGCAAGTTCAAGATCGCGGTAATCGCTAGCGATACCGACCGCGCGGCGATGCGGCTGCACGATATCGGCATCCAGATCGTGAAAAACGACGCCGGCGAGATCGGCGCGCGCTTCTATGTTGGCGGCGGCATGGGGCGCACCCCGATGATCGCGCCGGTGATCCGCGAGTTTGTGCCCGCGCTGCAGATGGTGAGCTACGCCGAGGCGTGCCTTCGCGTTTACAACCGCTACGGACGCCGCGACAACAAGTACAAGGCGCGGATCAAGATCCTCGTCCACGAGATCGGCGCGGACGAATACCGCCGGCAGGTGGAGGAAGAGTTCGCACATATCCTCACGCTGGGGCTGGAGCCGCCACAGGCCGAGTTCGAGCGCATTGCCGCGTTCTTCGCCGATCCCGGTTTCGAGAGCGGCCTTTCGGATGCATTAGACCGCTCCGACCCCGATTTCGCCGTATGGCTCGATCAGAACACCGCCGCCCACAAGCAGCCGGGCTATGCCGTCGTCGTCATCAGCCTCAAGCCCACGGGCGGCATTCCCGGCGATGCCAGTGCCGACCAGATCCGCCTGATGGCCGATCTGGGCACGGCCTACAGCCTTGATGAGCTGCGCGTGACGCACACGCAGAACATCGTGTTGCCGCATGTGAAGAAGGCCGACCTTTACACGCTGTGGCAGAAGCTCGATGCGGCGGGGCTTGGCAGCCCGAACCTCGATCTCATCAGCGATATCATCGCGTGCCCGGGGCTCGACTATTGCAGCCTTGCCAATGCGCGCTCGATCCCGCTGGCGCAGAAGATCTCGCAGCGGTTCGCCGACATGGACCGCCAGCGCGATCTGGGTGAGCTCAAGCTCAAGATTTCGGGCTGCATCAATGCCTGCGGGCACCACCATGCCGGGCACATCGGCATTCTGGGCGTCGACCGGAAGGGCACCGAGAACTACCAGCTTTCGTTCGGTGGCAGCGAGGCGGCGGATACGTCGCTGGGCGTGATCACCGGCCCCGGCTTCAGCGAGGACGGCGTGGTTGACGCGCTGGAAAAGGCGACAAGCGTCTATCTGGCGCAGCGCAGCGAAGGCGAGCGCTTCCTCGATACCTTCCGCCGCATTGGCATGGCTCCGTTCAAGGAGGCGATTTATGGGTGAGACCCTTTTGCGCTTGCGCGTTGATACGGCTTCGGCTGCGCCGGTGCTGTCGCTCGCAGACTTTCTGGCTTCGGACAACGCGGCTGCAGTCCGCATCGAGCCGGGCGAGGATGCGCGCGCGCTGCTGCCGCATCTCGGCCGGATCGCGCTGATCTTAGTGAGCTTCCCGGCTTACGGCGACGGCCGCGGCTATTCCTCGGCACGGATCCTGCGCGAAGCGGGCTATACCGGCGAACTACGCGCAACCGGTGATGTGCTGCTCGATCAGCTCAGCCACATGAAGCGTTGCGGGTTCGATGCCTTTGCGCCCGCCAGGCCGATTGCGGCGGAGGCGGCGCAGCAGGCCTTTGCGACCTGGCCCGATGTCTATCAGAAGACGGTGGACGGCCGCAGCCCGATCTGGGCCAAGCGTCATGGCGGGTAACGCCACACGCGCCGCCGACCGGATCGATGCCGGCCCGCGCTTCACCGAGAGTGACGCGATCCGGCTCAACAACCTGTTTCGCGGCACCGATACGCCGGACATGCTGCGCAGCGTCCTGGGCGACAAGCTGATCGGCGATGTCGCGGTGGTTTCCAGCTTCGGCGCGGAAAGCGCAGTGCTGCTGCATCTCGTCGCGCAGGTCGACACATCGATCCCGGTGATCTTCCTCGAAACGCACAAGCATTTCCCGGAAACGGTGGCCTACCGCGACGAGTTGGTGGCGCATCTCGGCCTTACGAACCTGCTGATCGTGGAGCCCGAGGCTGCGCTGCTCGAGGCCAAGGACAGCAATGGCCTGCGCTGGTCGTGGGATCCGGACGGCTGCTGCGATATCCGCAAGGTGCAGCCGCTGGCGCGCGCGCTCCTCTCGTTCGATGCCTCGATCAGCGGGCGCAAGGGCTTCCAGTCGGCGACGCGCAGCGGCCTGCCGCGCTTCGAGATCGACCGCACCGATGCGGAAGGCCGACTGAAGTTCAATCCGCTCGCCTCGTGGACCTCGCAGGACCTCGAAGCTTACATGGTGCGCCACGATCTGCCGCGCCATTCGCTGGTGGCGCAAGGCTATCCCTCGATCGGCTGCGCGCCCTGCACCAGCAAGGTCGCGGCGGGCGAAGACCCGCGGTCGGGCAGGTGGAAGGGCTGGGACAAGGTCGAATGCGGCATCCATGTGCCGGGTTCGCCTGCAAGCGAGAGCGAACTGCCGCCGGGATACGATCCCGCGTTCTGAGGCAGAAGGGTTCTGAGGCGGGGTGCCTTCCCTCACCAATGAGCACCTTGCGAGGGCTTGGCCCGAGGGCCTAGGCGCTAGGCCATGCCCACCTCCCCGCTCACTGTCTGGTATGATGGGGCCTGTCCGCTCTGCACGCGCGAGATCGCGTTGATGCAGCGGCTGGACCGGGCGCGGCGAATTGACTTCATCGATGCGAGCGAACCGCTGGCGAGCTGCCCGCTCGATCCGGTGCTGCTGCTGGCGCGGCTCCATGCGCGCGAGGATGGCGTGCTGCTCGATGGCGCGGCGGCGTTTGCGGCGATGTGGCGAGCGATCCCGCTGCTACGGCCGCTCGGCCTGATGGCGCGCATTCCACTGGTGTTGCGCGGCCTCGAATGGGCTTATGTGCGCTTCCTGCGGGTGCGGCCCGCCTTGCAGAAGATGTTTGCGCAGAGGATCAAGCGGTGAGCGACGACAGGTATCGCAAAGTTCCCACAAGCCGCCTCTCGCGCTTCTCTGCTTTCGGGCAGCTGGCGGGCGGGGTTGCCGGGGGCGTCATCGCAGAGGGCGCCAAACGGCTTGCCCGGGGCGAGCGGCCGCAGATGTCGGACCTGCTGCTGACCCCCGCCAACGCCACGCGCGTGACCGAGCAGCTTTCGCGGCTGCGCGGCGCGGCGATGAAGCTGGGGCAGATGATCTCGCTCGATGCGGGAGACCTGCTGCCGCAGGAACTGACCGCGATCCTCGCCAAGCTGCGCGATGCAGCGCACTTCATGCCGCCCAAGCAGCTCCAGACCGTGCTGACCGCAGCCTGGGGGGCGGACTGGCGGCGGCGTTTCGCACGGTTCGAGACAACGCCGATTGCCGCTGCCTCGATCGGGCAAGTGCACCGCGCGGTGCTGCATGACGGGCGCACGGTCGCGGTAAAGGTGCAGTATCCCGGCATTGCCGCGAGCATCGACGCCGATATCGACAATGTCGCAACCCTGCTGCGCGTTTCAGGCCTGCTGCCCAAGTCGCTCGACATCGCGCCGCTGCTGGCCGAGGCCAAGCGCCAGCTGCACGAGGAAGCGGACTACCTGCGTGAGGCCGAACAAATGCGCCGTTATGGCGCGATGCTGGCGGGCGAGGCGCAGTTCGTCGTGCCCGCGCCGGTCGATGAGCTGACCGTGCCAGGCGTGCTGACGATGGACTTCATCGCCGCGCGGCCGATCGACACGCTGGCTGATGCGCCGCAGGACGTGCGCGACCGGGTGATGGGCGCAATGCTTGATCTGGTGCTGCGCGAACTGTTCGAGTTCGGCTTCATGCAGACCGATCCGAACTTTGCCAATTATCGCTGGCAGCCCGAAACCGGACGCGTGGTCCTGCTTGATTTCGGCGCGGCGCGCGGCGTGCCGACGGAAACGCGCAGCGCCTATGCGCGGATGATGCAGGCCGGGCTCGATGGCGATCCGGCGGAACTCAAACGCCGCATCTGCGAGGTTGGGTTTGCCTCCGCAGAACAGATGGCACGGCACGGGGATGCGTTCGAGGGCGTGATCGGGGTCATCCTGGAGCACGTCAACAAAGCCGAGATCTTCGACTTCGCGGACCGCAGCTTCGTGGCCAAGCTGCGCGATTTCGGCGAACCCGTGGCGCAGGACCGCGACACCTGGCACTTGCCGCCGATGGACACGCTGTTCGTCCAGCGCAAGGTGAGCGGCACCGCGCTGCTAGCCGTGCGCATGAAGGCGCGCCTGCCCCTTCAAGCCATGGTGGCGCGGCGGCTTGCCGGAGGCGCGGCCAACATCGAAGTGGCCGAACTGGCCTGACCGTCCCGCAATCGGACGGCCCCGGCGCGTCCCGCATGATTGTTCGCAGTCGCTGCGCCCGGTACAGCAGCCTGCGCGCAGCATGAGGACCTGACATGACCACCCCGCGAATCGTGCCGGTCTTCACCGATGCACAGATCGTGCGCGCGCTGCAAACCAACTGGGGCGGAACCGCACAGGGGACCCTGCGTATCTGGCCCGGCACGCATGTCACCTACAGCATCCCGGCCACCGCGCCGCACGACGTGTTCGGGAGTTCGGTCGAAACGGCGGGGTTCGTCGCTCCGGGGAGCGCAGTTGCGCTTTCGCTGTCCGGCATGGCGGCGCTGGCATTCGAGCTGTGGGACGATCTCATCGCGATCAGCCTCGATCCCGTGACCGATCCGGCGGCGGCCCCCAACGCGGCGATCACGGCGGCATTCTCCACCACGACACGCGGCGGCGGCATCTATGCGCAGAGCCACGCCGGCGCGCAGCCCGCAGGCACACCGGCGGGGACCACGGTGCTCGATGCCGGGCGCGTGTGGCTCAATCCCGCGTGGCCGGAGTTCCAGACTTGGGCCTATGGCGAGCGCGGGCTGGAAGCTCTGCTCCACGAGATTGGCCACACGCTCGGCCTTTCGCACCCCGCGCCCTATGACGTGGCCGACGCCGTCACGCCGACTTATGCGGCCAATGCCGGGTTCACGAAGGACACGCTGCGCTGGACGGTGATGTCGTACTTTTCCGCCAGCGCTAACGATCCCGCGGTGGACCGCATCGGCGGCGGACTGACCAGCGACGTGACGCATGACGGGATCAACGCCGCAACGCCGCTGCTGTATGACATTCTTGCGGCGCAGCAGAAGTATGGCGCGGACCCGGCGACGCGGACAGGCGACGACACCTATGGCTTCCACACGAAGCTCAGCGGGCCATGGCGGCCGGTCTTCAATTTCGATGCCGGCTATAATCCCGATCCGGTGATCGCGATCTATGATGCCGGCGGGCACGATACGCTGGACGTGAGCGGCTATGGCACCAACCAGCGGATCAGTCTGGTGCCGGGGACGCTCTCGGACGTCGGCAACCTGACGCAGAACCTTGGCATCGCTTTCGGCACGGTGATCGAGGACGCGATCGGCGGCAGGGGCAATGACCGGATCACGGGCAATGCAGCCGCGAACCACCTGCAAGGCTTGGCGGGCAACGATATCCTGAAAGGCGGGGCCGGTGCGGATGTGCTCGAAGGTGGCCGCGGCGATGACCGATTGATCGGCGGCGCGGGGGCAGACCGGCTCGTCGGCGGCGCGGGCCGCGATACGTTCGTGTTCGACACGCGGCCGGTTGGGCCCGGACAATTCGACACCATTGCCGATTTCACCAGTGGCTCCGACCGGATCGCACTGGTGAAGGCGGCCTTTCCCGCCTTGTCCGCCCCGGCGCTGGTGCTTGCGGCCGCCGCAGACCATCCCGGCGATCACCTGCTTTACGATTCTGCACAGGGGCTGCTGCTCTATGACGCGGATGGATCAGGCAGCGGCGCGGCGGTGACGCTTGCGGTGCTGACGGGCCATCCGGTGCTGACGGCGGCCGATATCCTGCTTATTTGAGCCAGCCCGCCTCGCGGTACCATGCGGCAGTGGCATGGAGCCCCTCACGCGTGTCGATGCGCGGGTGCCAGAGCGAGCGGGGCGGCTGTGTGCCCTCCCCCACAGTCCAGTCCGGATGGCAGATGTAGCGCGCACGATCGGGCGTCAGCTTGGCCTTCTTGCCGCGCAGCAGCCGATCGGCACGGGCGGCAAGGGCGATCAGCCGCGGCGAGAGCGAGAGCGGACGGATCGGCTTTTCGCGCACGGCGGCGCCAATGGCATGGGCAAGCGCCACGTGAGTCCAGCCACCGGGCTCGCCGTCGTCCGCCTCGAAGATGTGGTGGGTTGTGTCCTCGCTGCTGGGGAGCAGCGCGAGCAGCAATTCGGCCAGATCGGCAACATGGATGACCGAGAGGCGGCCCGGCGGCGGCAGCGGGATCACGCCGCGCCGGGCGAGGCGGAACAGCTCCAGCATTTCGGTGTCGCGCGGGCCGAACACGGCTGGCGGGCGCACAACCGTCCAATCGAGCCCGGAAGCGCGCACCAGCTTCTCGCCGCGCAGCTTGGAAGCGCCATAAATCGAGAGCTGCGGTTCGCGCGCGGCAAGCGACGAGACGTGGATCATGCGGCCCACACCCATTTCGTGCGCCGCCTCGATCACGCGCAAGGTGCCTTGCACATTGCCTTCGTCGAACCCGGCGGGATCGGGGGCATTGACCACACCGGCGATGTGGATCACCGCGCTGGCGCCTTCCATCAGGCGCTTGAGCGCATCCTTGTCAGCCAGATCGCCAAGGGTCCATTCAACCCCGCCGCGCAGGCGCTGCTTGCGCCGGGTGAGCGCGCGCACATCGATCCTGTGACGCCCGGCAGCCATCAGCACGGCCTGCCCGACGAAGCCGGTCGCGCCTGTCACTGCAACGAGATCGCCGCGCGCGGCGTTCACAGCATCACCAGTTGATCGCGGTGGACCAGCGCCGAGCGCGGGGCATAGCCGAGCAGCGCCTCGTGTTCCGCCGAAGGGCGGCCCATCAGCGCGGTGCATTCAGCGGCGTCGTATTCGCTGAGGCCGCGCGCCAGCACAGTGCCATCCGGGCCGAGCACGGCAATCGCATCGCCGCGCAGGAACACGCCTTCCACGGTGGTAACGCCCGCCGCCAGCAGGCTGGAACCCCGCGCCAGGGCAGCGGCGGCCCCTGCATCGACGGTGACGGAGCCTTTCATGCGCAGCTTGCCGCCCAGCCACGCCTTGCGCGCGCGGGCCTTGCGACCTGAGCGTTGAGGAGGACTGAACAGCGTGCCGCGCTCGTCGCCGAGCGCAGCAGCGATGGGACTTTCCGGCCGGCCATCGATGATTGCGAGCGCGATGCCGGCAAGGCCCGCGATCTCTGCCGCCTGAAGCTTGGAGGTCATCCCGCCCGAACCGAGGCCGGACGACGAACCGGCGGTCGCCATGGCGTGAATCTCCGGGGTGACGCCGCGCACGATGGGGATGCGCACCGCGCCTTCGAGCCGGGGATCGCGATCGTAGAGCCCGTCGATATCGGAGAGCAGCAGCACCGCACTGGCCCCCGCCGCCTGACCCACGCGGGCGGCGAGGCGGTCGTTGTCGCCAAACCGGATTTCCTCGGTGGCCACGGTGTCGTTCTCGTTGATCACGGGCACCGCGCCTGCGGCAAGCAGCGTGCCGAGCGTGGCCGTGACATTAAGGTAGCGGCGGCGGTCTTCGAGGTCTTCCAGCGTCAGCAGCACTTGCGCGGCGATCAGGCCGTGCGCTGCAAGCAGTTCGGCCCAGAGCCCGGCGAGCGCGATTTGTCCAACGGCGGCAGCGGCCTGTGCATCGGCCAGGCTGCCGCGCCCTCCGCGTGCGAGACCGAGCTTGCGCGCGCCGAGCGCAATCGCGCCGGAGGATACGACGATGACGTCCTGCCCGCGCGCCCTTGCGGCGGCGATTTCGGCAACCAGTGCGGTGAGCCAGTCACGCCGCGGCGCGCCGTCTCCGCCCACGAGCAGCGCCGAACCAACCTTGATGACGAGGCGCGCGGCCTCGGCGGGATCGGTCAGTTGCGGGAGGCGGTCAATGGACATGGTGGCCGCCGCTTAGGGGAAATGCGGCGGCGCGTGAAGAGGCTGGGCGGCGTATACCCCTGCCATCGTCATTCCTGCTCAGGCGGGAATCCAGCGAGCCTCAGCGCTGCAACGCTCTGGATCCCCGCCTGCGCGGGGATGACGAAATGTGGGGCTGGGATCACGATGTGAAGCGAACGGCTGGCCGCGCCGCTCAGATCGGCGACCAGGGCTTCTGGTCTTCCACGTCTTCCACCACGCCTTCGGGCCGTTCGGTCGCCGTGGCGGCGGGGAGGTGCTGGAGGACAGCGTCGAGCAGCGCGCCCATGCCTTTGCCGGTCGCGCCCGAAATGGGGAACACGCGCTTTGCGCCAGCTGCGCGCAGTTCGGCGCGGTAGGCACTGACGAGTTCGGTGTCGGCAAGGTCGATCTTGTTGAGCGCGATGAGGCGCGGCTTTTCGTCGAGCCCGCCGCCATAAGCTTCGAGTTCTTCCTCGATGATCTGGAGGGCCTCGGCGGGATCGGTGCCGTTGATGTCGATAAGGTGGATCAGCACGCGGCAACGTTCGATGTGACCGAGGAAGCGATCGCCCACCCCTGCCCCTTCGGCGGCGCCGGCGATCAGGCCGGGGATGTCCGCCAGCACGAATTCGCGGTTCTTGTGGCGCACCACGCCAAGCTGCGGACGCAAGGTGGTGAAGGCATAATCGCCGACCTTGGCCTTGGTATTGGTGATCTGGTTGATGAAGGTGGACTTGCCCGCATTGGGCAGACCGACAAGGCCGACATCTGCCAGCAGCTTCAGGCGCAGCCAGACATACATTTCCTGCCCGGGCCAGCCGGGGCCGCACTGGCGCGGCGCGCGGTTGGTGGAGGACTTGTAGGAGAGGTTGCCGCGCCCACCATCGCCGCCGCGCAGCAGCAAGGCGCGCATGCCCGGTTCGGTGAGATCGAGCAGCACGGTCTCGCCATCATCGTCGATTACCTGCGTGCCGACAGGAACCTTGACGACGAGATCCTTGCCGCCCGCGCCGGTGCGGTTCTTGCCCATGCCGCCGGTGCCGCGCGGGGCCTTGAAGTGCTGGGTATAGCGGAAGTCGATCAGGGTATTGAGCCCGGCCACCGCTTCGAACACGATGTCGCCGCCCTTGCCGCCATCACCGCCGTCAGGGCCGCCATATTCCTCATACTTCTCGCGCCGGAAGCTGACCGCACCGGGGCCGCCCGCGCCTGAACGGATGAAAATCTTGGCCTGGTCGAGAAAATGCATGGGAAGGTTCTAGCAGAAAGAGGGGATCTTGTCCCGACCTGCTGGCCGGTTAGACCAGTATGTCGGGAATTGCCTCAGCCCGAGCCGAGAATGGTACCGATCGAGAACCGGCGCGCCGAGGCCATTTGGGCCGTGAGCACCGGAAGCGCAGAGCGGTGCCGTTCGCAGGCCGGGATGTGGCAATTACCGGCATACTGGTGGAGCCGAGGGGGATCGAACCCCTGACCTCGTCATTGCGAACGACGCGCTCTCCCATCTGAGCTACGGCCCCGTTCCCAGTATCCTCCGGCGTTCAGGCGCAAAGCCATCCCTCCGGGAGCGCGGCCCTTAGCCCAGCCGCGGCGGAATTGCCAAGCGCAAAATTTGCAACGCTACCGCGGCGAAGTTCAGGGCGTGCCGGATGCCGCTGTGGCTGCCGCCACCGGAGCCGGCGGCGGACCGTACTTCGCGTTCCATTCAGCAAGGTCCGTGCGATACTTTTCGTAGCGCCGGTAGAAGTCGTCGTAGACTATCTCGATATTGGGCAGGCTGCGGACGGCGAACGCCTCAAGCTCGGTCGGCTTCACGCTGGTCATGTCGCCGGTGACAGCGAGCGCGGCGGTGCAGAACTCGTTCATGGCGGGCGGCAGCGCGAAATGGTTGTAGACCGAGGTCATGTACGCCTCGCGCGGGGCGGTGAACTTCGCGCCGTAGCGGGCCTTGAACTCGGCATCGACCTTGCGGTTGGCCGCCGTCAGTGCCTTGGCATAGGTCTTCAGGAAAACCTTGTAGCGCGGCAGGATCTCAGCGTGCTTGGGATCGCTGCAATTGAGCGCAGCCACGTTGAGCGCGGAACGCAGGTTCCACACCATTTGCGTCGGCGAGATGTTGCGATTGACCGACAGACGCAGGCCGCTGGAATCAAGCGGCGGAATGGCGAGGTTGTTGCTCGCGCCAGCGGGCGGCATGGGCTTGGGCGGCGGCGGAATATAGAGCTTGGGCGGCGGCGGGGGCGGCGGCGGGGGCGGAGGCGGTGCAGGCGCGGCGCAGCTGGCGAGCGCGGCAGCGAGCACTGCGGCAGGCAGGAAACGCGCAATGTGGGCAAATGCGGCTCTGGCAGATCCGGGCGCCGAAGGGCGCGTGTAACGAGGCATGCGAGTGGGTTCCCCCGAAAAGGTTTGTCGCACCGTGTAACCGGCCTGCCGCACAAAGAAAATGCCCGGCGAGCCAGATGGCCCGCCGGGCACGGCAATGTGAATCAAATAGTGCTTCAGATCAGCGGCGATCGCCCATGAACTGCAGCAGGAACGTGAACATATTGACGAAATCGAGGTAGAGCGTGAGCGCGCCAAGCACGATCATCTTGCCCGCGAATTCAGTGCCCGCGACCTGATCGTACATCAGCTTGAGCTTCTGGGTATCGTAAGCGGTGAGGCCAGCGAAGATCAGCACTCCAAGGAAGCTGATACCCCAGGCGAGACCCGGCGACTGCAGGAAGATGTTGATCACGCTGGCAATCAGGATGCCGACAAGCCCCATGATGAGAAACGTGCCGAAGCCCGAAAGGCTCTTCGTGGTGGTGTAGCCATAGAGGCTGAGGCCGGCGAAGGCACCCGCGGTGGCGAAGAACGTCGCGGCGATCGACGGGCCGGTATAAACCGCGAAGATCGACGAGAGCGAAATGCCCATCAGCACGCTGAACGCCCAGAACAGCGCCTGCATCGTGGTGGTCGAGATGCGGTTGATCCCGAAGCTCATCACCATGACGATGGCGAGCGGGGCGAGCGCGACGACCCAGCGCAGCGGGGTGCCGAACACGGCCTCTGCCATGCCCGAGGTGGCGAACAGCAGCGCAACGATGCCCGAAAGCAGCACGCCCGAAGCCATGTAGTTGTAGATCGACAGCATGTAGCGGCGCAGACCCGCATCATACGCGGCGCCGCGCCCGGCGAGACCCGCCGCAGCGCCGAAGCCTGCCGGGCTCCAGCCAGAAGGCTGGGGGTCATTCCAGTTTGCCATGACGTACCAAACTCCGTTTCGGCCCGGGATGGACCAAGTGCCACCAATATCGCCCCAAACCCCTGCGTTTTCAAGCAGGAGCGCTATAATGGATTGTGTCAAAGCGTAATAAGCTGGGGTTTAGGCGCGGCTCGGTATTGGAACCGATCAGCTGCGTGCTTGCCGGGTCATTTCCGCGCTCCGATCCCGCGCGCCGCGCAAGGTATCGGTGAGCAGCGCAACAAGGCGCTGATCGGCATCGAGCACATCGAGCCCGACCTGAGTCACGCCGCCCGGGCTCGCAACGCGGCGGGCGAGTTCGCCGGGCGCATGGGGCGAAGCCGCAGCAAGCGCCGCCGCGCCTTCGACCATGGCGAGCGCCAACCGGTCTGCCTGGCTGCGCGGCAAGCCTAGCGCGCTGGCGGCTTCGGCAAGCGCATCGATGAAGCGGTAGACGAACGCCGGGCCGGAACCGGCAAGCGCGGTGACGAGGTCCATCTCGTCCTCTTGTGCCAGCCATTCGGCGGGGCCGAGCGGGGCCATCAGCGCCTCGGTGCGCTCCCGCGCGGGGCCAGTAGCATCGCCGAACAGCGCGATGGGCGACTTGCCGATGGCGGCGGCGAGATTGGGCATGACGCGCACGATGCCGGCCGCCCGCGGAAACAGGCGGCGCAAGGTGGCGAGATCGACCCCGGCGAGGATCGAGAGCAACAGGGTGCCCTCCCCCAAATGCGGCGAGACAGCAGCAGCGGATGCGCTCAGTTGCTGCGGCTTGAAGCCAAGGAGGACAACATCGGCGGGCGCTGCATCGGCGGGAGCCTCACGCAACAGGGCAACGCCAGCAGGTGCCTGCGCCAGCACCGGATCGACCACGGTGAAAGCGGCGGGATCAAACCCGGCGGCAAGCCAGCCGGCCAGCATCGCGCCGCCCATATTGCCGCAGCCGAACTGGAGAAGGGAGAAGGTCATCTCAGGCCTCGCCCGCCGCGTCGATCAGAGCGCTGGCGAGGGCTTCGGCGGGGGTCTTGTCACCCCAAAGCAGGAACTGGAACGCAGGATAGAAACGGTCACATTCGTCAACCGCCGCCTCGATCGCGGTCTGCGCCTGGACAAGGCTCAGCAGGCCGTCGTCGCCCAGCATCAGACCGTGGCGATAGAGCAGGACCGAACCGTTGGACCAGATATCGAAGTGGCCGAGCCAGACTTGCTCGTTGATCAGCGCCATCACTTCGAACATCGACGCGCGCTTTTCGTCTGCCACGCGGATATCGGGCAGGCACAGGATCTGGAGCACGTGGTCCTCGCTGCGCCAGATGCAGCGAAGCTGGTAATTGGCCCAGCTACCCTGGATTTCACCGTGGATCTCGTCGTCGGAGACGAATTCGCAAGGCCAGCCGCGTGCCTCGAACAGCGAGGCGAGCATATCGACCGGCGCCGCATCCTCGCGTTCGCTTTCTTCATGGCCGGTCCGCATCGCAAGTTCCTTGAAAGACCCGGGCTGGGCTCGGTTGCAGCCATCGCGGAGCGGGCGCGCGGCGGCAATCGGGCCTTGCTGCGGGGCTGGGCAAAACTCGACTAGTCTGTTCATAAGCTGTGGAGAAGCGGTGGGCGCGATGTGGGTCCGCCCGGCTACTTCGCCCCGAGGCCGTCCACGGCCTGCCCCGCCGGGCTGGTGAACTGGAACCCGCTCACGCCTTCCTTGCGCAGCTTCTCAACAAACGCCTGCGCATCCGCGTCGCTGCCAAATGGCCCGGTCAGCAGGCGGAAATTGTTGCGCCACGGGCTGATGAGCGGCTTGCGGCCGCGCAGCGCGGCGGCCTGCCCGGTGAGGCGCTGCCACTCCTTGCCCATCGCCGAACGGTTCGATCCGGTGAGCACCTGAACCCAGATGCGGCTTGGATTCGCGGCCTCGGCCTTCGCCTTCTTGCCCTTCTGCGATTTGTCGTTCGCGGGCGGGCACTGGGTATCGCTGCCGCCCCTGCCCTTACCCTTCGCGGCGGCCGACTTCGACGAGGCCTTGCCCTTGGTGCCAGAACTCTTGGCCGAAGCGCCCTTGCCCTTGGCGGTCTTGTCGAGGCAATCGCGGTCGAACGCGAGCTTGTCCTTCGCCGACTTGGCCGAAGCAGCCTTGGCTTCCG
>CANCET010000054.1 GCA_947375105.1 Sphingomonadaceae bacterium | reverse complement strand
GGCGTCAGCACCTTGACCAGAATGTAGCTCGGCAGGCCGACCGAGAAAGCGGCCAGCGCCTGCGCGGTGTTATGCGTGTCAGCGGCGGTATAGCGCCCATAGCCAAACAGCGCGGCGGCAATCGGCTCGCCGCACAGAACCAGTGCGATCGTGGCCGGCAGCGAGAGCAGCAATGCAAGCTCCAGCCCGCGATTCTGTGTTTCCATAGCGCCGATCTCGTCCCCGCCGCCGAGCTGGCGCGAGATCGTGGGGAGCAGCACGGTGCCAAGCCCGATGCCGATAAGGCCGAGCGGCAACTGGTTCAGCCGGTCGGCCATGTAGATATAGGTCACCGAACCGTGTGCGAGCAGCGAGGCAGCAAGCGCGGTCGAAATCACGAGGTTGATCTGCACCGCCCCGGCTCCGGCGGCGGCGGGCCAGACCAGCGCCAGCAGGCGCTTCACATCGGCATCGAGGCGCGGAAGCCGCAGGCGCAGGCCCACGCCGGCCTTGCGGCAGGCCCAGACCAGCCATGCCAGTTGCAGTGCCCCGGAGACCGAAACCGCAATCGCCTGGTTGCGCGCGGTGACCAGCGGATCGGCGGAATGGAACAGTAGCAGCGCAGCGATCATCGTCACGTTGAGCAGGATTGGCGCGGCCGCGTTGACCCAGAACTTGTGCAGCGAATTGAGAATGCTCCCGCATAGCGAGACGAGGCTGATGCACAGGAGGTAGGGGATCGTCATGCGCGAAAGCGCTACGGCGAAGGTGAACTGATCCGGGCTGATGCCGTTGAACTGACCTGACAGGACCAGTGTGACCGGCCAGGCGAAGATTTCCAGCAGCACGGTCATCACGATCAGCACAGGAAGCAGCACGGCAAGCGCGCGTTCCGCAAAGTCGAGCCCGTCGGGCAGGCCGCGGCCTTCCGCATCGCCCACCTTGCGGTTGAACATCGGGATGAAAGCGGCGGCAAACGCGCCCTCGGCGAAGAGGGCGCGGAACATGTTGGGCAGGCGGAAGGCGACGAGGAAGGCATCGGACGCGAAGCCTGCGCCCACGTAGCGGGCAAACAGGCTGTCGCGCACGAGGCCGAGCACGCGGCTGGCGAGCGTGAGCCCGCCGATCGTGCCGGTCGCCTTGAGGAGGTTCATGCTATCAGCTTCATGGCCGGAGGTGCCATGAAACGGACCAGATCAAGCCTGACCGGCGGTGCCGGCGGCCAGTTCCTCGGCCTGGCGAGCCTGAAGCTGCGACAGGTAGAGGCCGTTGAAATCAATCGGTTCGAGCAGCAGCGGCGGGTAGCCCGCATCGCGCACAGCATCGGAAATGATGCGGCGGGCGAACGGGAACACAAGGCGCGGACCCTCCGCGAAGAGGAACGGGTGTGCCTGCTCGTCGGTCACGTTGCGCATGCCGATGAGCGCACCGTAGAGCAGTTCGACCACGTACATCGGGCCCTGCGGCGCCTTTGACGTCGCGGTGATCTTCATCTCGATCTCATGCACATCGGGGCCGAGCGGGCGGGCGCCGATGTTGAAATCGATCGAGACTTCCGGCGCATCCGTCCACTGGTAGCTTTCCGGCGCATTCGGGTTCTCGACCGAGAGATCCTTGATGTACTGCGAGATCAGGCCGATCGCGGGGCTGGTGTCTTCGCCATTGGCGACAGGGCCGCCAGCGGGTGCATCGAGATCGAGCGGGGTGATGATATCGCCTTCTTCGGCCATGATCGTGCTTTCGTGCGAATGGAATGGAATGGAACGGGTCGTTCGCGGTTGGCGGGCGACTAGCACCTGGCGAAGGACGGGGCAATCGCGCTTGCGCGGCGGGGCGGCTTCATCGTCCCCAATCGGGCGCTCACGATGAAGTGCACCTAGAGGCAGGCGAAAAACCGCCTCCGCAAGGCAAACCGGGTGCCGTCCACGCGTTGTTCATTTGTATTTCGTAACCACATGAGGCACGATGACCCAATGGCGATAACGTGGACCTGCGGGACCTGTTGCCGCCGCGATCAAGCAGGATGTGGCCTTGTGATTGTTGAAATTGTGATTCTCGCCATGATCGCCGCATTCCTCGGCCTCCGCCTCTACGCCGTGCTTGGCCGCCGGCCCGAGCAGAACGAGGAGCCGATGCGCCGCCGGGTCGAGCAGCCCGATCCTGCCAGCGCACCGCGCAGCATCGCCCCGCGCCTGCCTGAAAAGACCACCGGCGCGCTGCGCACGCTGCCGCTGCCGCAGGATCACCAGCTTGATTCGCGCGCTGAAGCGGGCATCCGCGCCATCGTGGCGGCAGACCGCCGGTTCGATGTCGGCCAGTTCCTTGGCGGTGCTCGCGGTGCCTATGGCATGGTGCTCGAAGCCTTCTGGCGCGGCGACAAGGACGAGCTTTTGCAGCTGTGCGACAGCGACGTCTATGCCGGGTTTGCCGAAGCGATCGACGCGCGCACTGCTGCTGGCGAGACGGTGACGGCCAAGCTGATCCGCATCGAGGAAGCGCGCATCGTCGATGCAAGCTATGCCTCGCCCCGCGCGCGCATCACCGTCAGTTTCGTCGCGGATGTCGCATCGGTCACGCGTGATGCTAGCGGCGCGGTCGTGGCGGGTTCGCTCGACGACGCCATCGAGACCCGCGATGCCTGGACCTTCTCGCGCGATCTCACCGCGCGCGATCCGGACTGGGTGGTCGACGAGACCGACGAGGGCTGAGCACCGTGGCGGCAGGTGCGGCATTGCGGGCCAAACGGTTGGCCTGGCTTGCCGCAATCGCGCCCACGTTTCTTTCAGGCTGCATTCCGCTCATTCCGCAAGGAGCGCCGGTTCCGCCGGTGCCCCCGCGCGCGCCCAATGCCGCGCTGGTGGGCACGCACCGTGGGCCAGTGGCGGCGGGGCTTGGCTTCAGCGAGGGGAATGCCCGCGCGGCGCTCACCGCCTTCGCCACAAGCTGCCCGCGCCTGACCCGGCGGACCGATACCAGCGGGCTGACCAAGCCCGAGGACTGGGCCCCTGCCTGCGCCGCAGCTGCGGGCTGGCCGCAGGAAGACGCACGCGGCTTTTTCACCCGCTACTTCGAGACTGCCACGGTCGGCGGCGGCGAGGCGCTCGTGACCGGGTATTACGAGCCCGAGATTGCCGGCGTGCGCCTGCGCCAGCCGGGCTTCGACGTGCCGGTCTATACCCTGCCCCCCGATCTGGTGCGCGCGCGGCCGGGCGATGCGCCGCCGCAACCGGACGGCACGCAGCCCTTGGGGCGCTATGACGCGATGGGCCAGTTCGTGCCCTATTTCGACCGCACCGCGATCGAAAACGGCGCGCTGGCCGGCAAAGGGCTGGAGATCGCCTGGGTCGCGGATCCGGCGGAGCTGTTTTTCCTGCAAGTGCAGGGTTCGGGCCGGCTGCGCGCGCCGGATGGCACGGTGATCCGCCTCGGATTCGCCGGACAGAACGGCTATCCTTACACCGGCATCGGCAGCGTGATGCGCGCGCAGGGGCTGATTGGCTCCGGCCCCGGGCAATACCCCGGTTCGATGCAGGGAATCCTGCGTTATATCCACGAACATCCGGCCGAAGGCCGCGCGCTGATGCAGCAGAACCAGAGCTACGTGTTCTTCCGCGAGCGGACGGGGCCCGACACGGTGGGCGCGCTGGGCGTGCCGATTGCGCCGCGCACGACGCTGGCGGCCGATCCGGCGTTCGTTCCGCTGGGCGCGCCGGTGTGGCTCCACGGCGATGGCGGGATCAGCGGCCAGACTATCAGCGGACTCTGGGTGGCGCAGGATACCGGCGGCGCGATCAAGGGACCAAACCGGTTCGACAGCTTCTGGGGCGCGGGCGCGGAGGCGCGCACCATCGCGGGAGGAATGCGCGCGCAGGGGCAGGCACTGATCCTGCTGCCCAAGGGCACACTCGCGCGGTTGAACGGACTCCGGTTGGACGGACCCAGGTCGGACGGCCCCAGATCGGATGGACAATGAGGGCGCCCCCGCGCGGGCTCAGCCCGGACGAGGCGGCGCTGTGGCGCCGGGTGGCCGCGACGGTGACCCCGCTCCATCCGAGGCGGCCCGTCGCCGCACCCGCTGTTGCCGCACCCACTGAGCCGCTGCCGCTGCCGCCACCGCCCAAGCGCTTGAAGGGCCGGATCCCGCCGCCGCGCCCCGAGCCCGCTGCGGTAACAACGCCTGTCCGCCTGCTCACCAGTGGCGGGCTTGATTCGAGCTGGGACCGCAAGCTGGGACGAGGGCCGATCCAGCCCGATGTGACCATCGACCTGCACGGCCTGACCCTCGGCATGGCGCACGACCGGCTGAACGGCGGCATTGCGCAGGCGCTGGCGATGGGCGCGCGGGTGATCCTGCTGATTGCCGGCAAGCACCGACCTGTTGCGGAAAACGATCTGCGCGGCGAGCGGCGCGGGGCGATCCGTGCCAAGCTGCTCGATTGGCTGGCGGCAAGTCCCCATTCGGGCCGCATTGCCTCGGTAAGGCCTGCACAGCCGCGCCACGGCGGCGACGGCGCGGTCTACATCGTGCTCAGGAAAGCGCGCTGATCGCGATGCGCCGATAGATCCGGGCGAGGACTTCGAGGTCCTCTACCGCCACGGCCTCGTCGGTCTTGTGCATCGTGGCGTTGGTCAGGCCGAACTCGATCACCGGGCACAGCGCACGCAGGAACCGCGCATCGGACGTGCCGCCGGTGGTGGAAAGCTCGGGATCGAGGCCGGTCTCCGCTTTGACGGCGGCGGCGACGAGCGCAGACTGCGCGCCGGGCAGCGTGATGAACGCCTCGCCGTGCAGAGTGGCACGCACATCGGTACGGTGCTTCGCCGCGATTTCGGTGACGCGATCGACCAGTGCCTGCCCGGTGTGGTGGTCGTTGTAGCGGATCGAGAGCCGGGCGCGCGCCTCGGCCGGAATCACGTTGGTGGCGCGGTTGCCAACCTCGAGATCGGTAACTTCAAGGTTCGAGGGCTGAAACCAGTCGCTGCCTGCATCGAGGACGATGGCATCGAGCTCGGCCAGCAGCGCGACGAGGCGCGGAATCGGATTGTCGGCAAGGTGCGGATAGGCAACATGGCCTTGCGCGCCTTTGGCGGTGAGCCAGATGTTGACCGACCCGCGCCGGCCGATCTTGACCATGTCCCCCAGCCGCTGAACCGATGTCGGCTCTCCCACCAGGCAGAAATCGGGGATCGCGCCAACTTCGCGCATGTGCGCGATGAGCGGGACGGTGCCGTACTTTGCCGGGCCTTCCTCATCGCCGGTGATGATGAAGCTGATCGTGCCCGCCTCGGCGGGGATTTGCTCGACCGCGCAGACCATCGCTGCGATGGCGCCTTTCATGTCGACCGCGCCGCGCCCGTAGAGCACTTGTCCGCCCGGCGCATCGCGCAAATCGGCCGTGAACGGCGCGCTCGACCAGCCCTCACCGGGAGGGACAACATCGAGGTGACCGGCGAAGGCGAAATGGCGAAAACCCGGCGGGCCCCGGCGAATCGCGAAAAGGTTTTCGACCGGTCCTTCGGGTGGTTCGCCCGCAAGGAAGCGGTGGACCGCGAAGCCGAGCGGGGCGAGCATGGCTTCGAGCACATCGAACACCGCGCCAGTTGCGGGCGTGA
The DNA here is from genome assembly GCA_947375105.1 of Sphingomonadaceae bacterium. Lineage (GTDB taxonomy): Bacteria > Pseudomonadota > Alphaproteobacteria > Sphingomonadales > Sphingomonadaceae > Novosphingobium. The sequence continues at coordinate 12,251 of CANCET010000054.1, read as the reverse complement.
TGCTGGGCGCCTCGATCAGCGCGGAAGTGCGGGCAAGGACATCAGTGGGAATTGGCATGGCCCGGCGTTAGACCAGCAAGGGGTGCGAGGAAAGCGCCCTGCGGTGCCGATCAGACCTTGGCCGCCGCATCGAACTGCGGGATGGTCCAAGGTTCCTCAGCGGCGGCAGTGCGCCAGGCTTCGAGCCATTCGTGCTCCCACACCGCATCCATATAGGCGGCGGCAAAGCCCGGCACAGGCACGCCGTATTGCCGCAGCCGCACCACGACGGGCGCGTAGAAGATGTCTGCCGCACCAAACGTGCCGAACAGGAACGGGCCGCCTTGCCCATACCGCGCACGCGCTTGTGCCCATAGCGTGAGGATGCGCTCGACATCGGCGCGCACGGCCGCGCTGAGCGGCTTGGCAATCGGCGTCATGCGCAAATTGAACGGCAGTTCGCCGCGCATCGCGCCAAAGCTGGAATGCATTTCGGCGACGAGGGCGCGGGCCATGCCGCGCGCGGCGTCCGCCTTGGGCCAATAGCGATCTCGGCCCACCTTGTCGGCGAGGTATTCAAGGATCGCGAGGCTATCCCACACCACGCCGTCGCCGTCCCACAGCACCGGCACCTTGCCCACCGAGGGCGCGAGTTCCGGGATTGCGCCTTTCGTCTCGTCCCAGTTCCCGGCGTAAAGCGGGATCACCTGCGTCTCGAAGGCGAGCCCCGACTGGCGGGCGGTCAGCCAGCCGCGCAGCGACCAGCTGGAATACGAACGATTGCCGATGACGAGCTTCATGGTCAGCAGGCCTAACCGCTCGGCCCCATACTGTCGAGGTGCTGGCGAGGTGCTGACGTGGTGCTGCCAAGGTGCTGTTGTGGCTCTGGCGCGGTGGCCGGAAAGGTTAGTTTTTTGCGGCACCTCCCGGCGCATTCACGCGGATGGTCCGTGCAACGCGGGAACAAGGCCGCCTGCGCGACAATGCACCATGACATGGATGGCTGACACGGCTGACGGACTGCACCAGTGGCAGGATGGGACCCTACGCGAGGGGCCCGGTCGCCGCCCCTTGCCGGTCGAGCAGTTCCTGCGGCTGCGCCGGCAATTGCCGCCGATGTATCTCATTCTTACCATGAATGCGGCGACGCTGGCGTACACCCACACTGGCTATGCGCCCCGTTGGCTTGCGGTGTGGCTGCCAACCGCGCTGATCGCGATGTGCCTGCTCCGGCTGGCCCAATGGCTGCGGCCGATCGACGAGAGCCGGGTAACCGAACGCTTTGCCCTGCGGCAGATGAAGCAGATCGAGGTCATGGCCGCAGCGTTTTCGGCCGGCTTCGTGGCCTGGGCGCTGGCGCTCGATCAATACGGCGGATCGGCCGAACATGGCCATGTGACGGTGTTCGTGGCGATCACGGTGATGGGCTGCATCTTTTGCCTGACGTATCTGCCGCGCGCCGCACACCTCGTGTGCCTGATCGTGCTCGGCGTGTTCCTGACGTATTGCCTCGCCAGCGGCACGATCACGCTGGCCGCGATGGCACTCAATATCCTGCTTGTCGGGCTGGTGGTGTTGAAGGTGCTGCGCGATTCCTTCGGATCGTTCATCGCGCTGGAGGATTCGCAGGCGGCGCTCCAGCAGGAGCGCGCCGCCGCGCAGCATCTTGCCGAGGAGAACGCGCGGCTGGCGCATTCCGATCCGCTGACCGGCCTGCCCAACCGGCGCTATTTCTTCGCGCGGCTCGATGCCCTGCTGGCGCGCCGCGGCGATGTGCCGCCGTTTTCGATCGGCGTGATCGATCTCGACCGGTTCAAGCCGATCAACGATGTGTATGGCCATGCGCAGGGCGACCGGCTGCTGCAAGTGATCGGCGACCGGCTGCGCGAGGCGAGCGGGCCCGATGCGGTGATCGCCCGGCTTGGCGGGGACGAGTTCGGCCTCATCATCGAAGGCACGCTGGAGGCGGCCGAGGCGATGGGCACATGGCTGTGCGAACTGGTGCAGCAGCCAGTGCCATTGGGCGATCTGGTGGTTTCGGTCGGCTGTTCGGGCGGGCTGGCAGCCTGGCCCGAGGCCGGCACGCGCGCGCACGACTTGTTCGACCGCGCCGATTTTGCGCTGTATCATGCCAAGAAGGCACGGCGCGGGGGCATCGTGCGCTTTTCAGCCGAACTCGAACGCATCATCCGCTCCGAACAGGCGCTGGAAGCCGCCTTGCAGAGCGCGGACCTGAAGCGCGAGCTGGCGATGGTCTACCAGCCAATCGTCCGCACGCGTTCGATGACGATGATCGGCGTGGAAGCGCTGGCCCGCTGGGAATCACCCACGATCGGCGCCGTTGCGGCGGAACTCCTGTTTTCAACCGCAGAGCGGATCGGCATGGCGCGGACGGTGACGCTCGCGGCGTTCGATCGGGTACTGGCCGACTGTGCGGGCCTGCCCGCGGTGCAGCGGCTGTCCTTCAATCTCGCGCCCACCGACATTGCCGATCCCGATACGGTCGCCGCGTTGATCGAGCGGATCGCGCGGAGCCGCATCGACGCGCAGCGGCTGGTGTTCGAAATTACCGAAACATCGCTGATCGGCGATTTCAGCGCCGCGCGCGCTGCGCTGGAGCAGCTCCGAGCCTGCGGCGTGAAGATTGCGCTCGACGATTTCGGGACGGGCTATTCGAGCCTCAGCACTCTGCACATGCTCCCGATCGACATCATCAAGATCGACCGCAGCTTCGCGGTGCGGCTGGATGATGCGGAAGGACGGCGGCTGGTGCGCGCGATCTTCGAGCTGACGCGCTCGCTCAATCTCGAATGCGTGTTCGAAGGGATCGAGACCGAGATGCAGCTGATGGAAGCGACGCTGGCCGGCTTCCACTATGCGCAAGGCTATTTCATCGAACGGCCGGTGGCGCTGCACGTGCTGCTGGAACGGCGGGCTGCGTAAGCTTTCGCTGCCGATGGCTGCCGATCAGATCGCGGCGTCCTCGAGAATCGCAGCCCGCAGTTCGGCAATGCCCATCTTGAGCTCTGATGAAGTGACGTGGACTTGCGGAAAGGCAGCCGTGCGCTTGCGCGCTGCGGCCTCGGTCGCCGCGACAGTGGCGGCGAGTTCGCTGGCCTTGATCTTGTCCGCCTTGGTCAGGACCACGCGGTAGCCGACAGCGGCCTCGTCGAGCATCTGCATCATGTCGCCGTCCACCGGCTTGATCCCGTGGCGCGCATCGATGAGGAGCAACGTGCGCTTGAGCACGACGCGGCCGCGCAGGAAATCGCGCACCAGGCGGCGCCACTGCTCGGTGACGGAAGGCGGCGCCTTGGCAAAACCGTAGCCCGGCATGTCGACGAGCCGGATCTGCGCAGGTTCGCCAACTTCGAAGAAATTGAGCTCCTGCGTGCGGCCCGGGGTGACGGACGTGCGGGCGATGGAATTGCGCCCGGTCAGCGCGTTGAGCAGCGAGGACTTGCCAACATTGGAGCGCCCGGAAAACGCAATTTCGGGCACTTCGGGATCGGGCAGGAACTTGAGCGCAGGCGCGGACTTGCGGAACGTGACAGGCCCTGCGAACAGGCGCCGCGCGCGCTCTTCCATCTCGGCGCGCGCCGCAGCTTCCGCTTCGGTATCGTCCATCATCGCGCCTTCGGCTTGCGCGGCGTACCCTTGGGGGCCTGCGCCTTCTGATCGCGCGCCACAGAGCGGTCGATATCGAGCTGGTCCTTGCTGGCCTGCGCCTTGAGCTGCGGATGCCGGCTGTAGAGATACTTCTGCTGCGCAATGGTGAGGATGTTGGACGTGATCCAGTAGATCAGCAGGCCCGCCGCAAACGGCGCCATCACGAACATCATCATCCACGGCATCAGTGCCATCACCTGCTGCTGCGAGGGATCCATCGCCGCTGGCTGGAGCTTGAACTGCGCCCACATCGTGACGCCGAGCAGGATCGCCAGCACGCCGATGCCGAGGAACTCGGGCGGCGTGAACGAGAGCAGGCCGAACAAGTTGAGCACGTGCAGCGGATCGGGCGCGGAGAGGTCCTTGATCCAGCCGAAGAACGGCTGATGCCGCATCTCGATGGTGAGCACGAGCACCTTGTAGAGCGCGAAGAACACCGGGATCTGGAGGAAGATCGGCAGGCAGCCGGCCAGCGGGTTCACCCCTTCGGCCTTGTAGAGCGCCATGATTTCCTGCTGCTGCTTCTGCTTGTCGTCCTTGAAGCGTTCCTGGATGACCTTGAGCTTGGGCTGGATCGCGCGCATCGCCGCCATCGAGGAGAACTGGCGCTGCGCCACCGGGAACATCATGCCGCGCACGATCAGCGTGAGCAGGATGATCGCGACGCCGAAGTTGTGCACCGCGCGGAACAGCGAATCGAGCAGCCAGAAGATCGGCTTCTCGAACCAGCGGAACCAGCCCCAGTCGATCGAGAGCGAGAGGTTGGTCACCCCCTGCTTCTCGTAGGCTTCGAGGACGTTGTTTTCCTTGGCGCCAGCGAACAGCCGCACGGTCTGCGTGGCGGTCTGCCCCGGCGCGACGGTGGCAACCGGATAGATGAGATCGGCGCGGAAGATGTCCGGCCCAAGGCTGCGGAAATCGCCCTGCGGCTTGACCGCGCCGCCGGCCGTGTCCGGGATCAGCGCGGAGAGCCAGTAGATGTCGGTGAACCCGATCCAGTTGGCGCTGCCTGCGGGGCTGACCGTGCCGGCAGTCTTCACGTCGGCATAGTTGTTGTCGAAGGTGACCGAGCCATCGAACGCGGCGATCGGGCCCGAATGGACCGTCCACGTATCGAGGCTCGCGGTGCGATCGGTGCGGTTGACGAGCGCGAAGGGCTTGACCGCAACCGGGGCGCTGGCGGCATTGCTGACCGATTGCGTGAGCGTGATCATGTAGTTCGCGTCGATCGCATAGCGGATCGCGAAGGTCTGACCGGTGGTGTTGGTCCAGCGCAGCGTGACCGGCGTGGCGGGCGTGAGCTTCGTGCCGTCGGCCTGCCACATCGTGTCCGGGCCGGGCGCGGCAACGCCGTTCTGGCCGATCCAGCCAACCTGCGCATAGTGCTGCGCAGGGGTGCCTGCGGGCGAGAACAGGCGCACCGGCGGGCTCGCCTTGTCCAGCGCCTCACGGTGGCGGGCGAGCGTCAGGTCATCGACCAGGCCGCCCAGCAGATTGATCGTGCCCTTGAGCCCGGGCGCATCGATGGCGATGCGGTGGCCGGCGGCGAGCGCCTGAACCAGATCCTGCTTTTCCAGCGCGACATCGGCCGGAGCCTGCAGGCCGCCTTCGCGCGTGGGCTTGAGCTTTGCCGCAGGCGCGGCGGCAGGGGCGGCACCGGATGAAGCGGCGGCCCCGGCGGCAGGCTTGGCCGGCGCGGGGTAATAGTACCGCATGCCCACGTCCCAGCCGATCAGCATCAGGGCCATGAGCACCATTGCCAGGATCACATTGCGCTGATTTTCCACTCTGCCTCGCGTTCGTAAGTTCTGGGTGCCGGATCGGTCTTCACGGCACCGGGTCATGGCCGTGGCCACCCCAAGGATGGCAGCGCAATAGCCGCTTCGCTGTCAGCCAACCACCCTTAATCGCACCATGCTTGCGCAGCGCCTCGATCGCATATTGCGAGCACGAGGGACTGTAGCGGCACGAGGGCGGGAGCAGCACCGAAGGGCCGAGTTGCCACAGCCGCACCAGCACGATCAGAACGCGGCGGATCACCGACCGTGTGCCTTTGCTCCGCCCCTACCCCGTGGGCCATTCCGGCGCGGCGGATCGCCCTTGCCGGCGGCGGCGCGGGCAAGCGCGGCTTCGAGTTCCTGGCGGAGCACGGCGAAATCGCGTTCGATGCCGTTCTCGCGCCCGATCAGCACGTGGTCTGCCCCGGCGATGCCCTGCAGCGGCAGGATTTCCCGGGCGAGCGCACGCAGGCGGCGCTTCATGCGATTGCGGGCGACGGCATTGCCGATGCGCTTGGTGACGGTGACACCGAAGCGCAGCGAGCCATCGGCGCGCGCGAGCGGGTTGACCAAAAGCACGAAACCGGGCCTTGCGACCCGGGTTCCGTTGTTCGCGGCGAGAAAATCGGCGCGCTTCGCAATGATGCCGATTCGGCGCCCCGTCGCATCATCGACCGGGGCGACGGGCGTTTCGGCGATCAGGCCGAGAGCTTCTTGCGGCCGCGAGCGCGGCGGGCGCGGATGACCTTGCGGCCACCAGGCGTCGCCATACGGGTGCGGAAGCCATGGCGGCGGGCACGCACGAGATTGCTGGGCTGGAAAGTGCGCTTCATCGGTCAGCTCTTTTCGTTCGAATCGGTTGGATGGGGCGACACAACGCGTGCCCCGAAATCAGAAGCGGGCCGTTACGCCCGGAAGCCGTTTCAGTCAAGCATTGCAGCGCAGCAGCAGATCGGGCCGGGCAGCTTGCAGGCAAAAAAAGGCCCGATCGTTGCCGACCGGGCCCTGAAAAGTTTGGGAGAGGATGCCTGAAAGGCCATTTTCATATGCAACTACCTCCCCCTCTTCGCAAGTGCGAAATGATCCGCGGTGATTGCAGTTTTCGCAACTACTGCGGCACTCTCTCTGCAAAATCCCCATTTTCGGGCGAGATTACAGCGCCATGACTCCTTGCGATGTGCACAATGCCAAAACCAGATAGCACCCTCGCTGCGCCGCAACATGCACCAAGGGACAGGTGCTGGCGCTTGTCCTGGCGCTCAATGCGCGAGGAACAGCGGCACATTCGACGTATCGAGCAACGCACGCGAGACCCCGCCGAGCAGCAGTTCGCGCAAGCGGCTCTTGCCGAACAGGCCCATCACGATGAGCCCGGCACCGATCTCTTGCGCCATGTCGGCGATCATCGTCGCAATTGCCCCACTGCGCGGCACTTCGTGGACTTCGGCATGGATATCGTGGCGCGAAAGGTAGCAGGCGGCATCGCGCGCCGGAAAGCTGTCCTCATGTTCGCGCACCATCAGGATATGGACCGAGCCAGCCAGCGCGAGCAGCGGCAGCGCAGCGCGCATTGCCGCCGCCGCCTCGTGCCCGCCGTCCCACGCAATGAGCACCGGCTTGTCGAAAGTGAGGAGCGGCACGCCGCGTGGAAGGGCCAGGACCGGGCAATGCGATCCCAGCGCGACTTCCTCCAGCGCCGGATCATCGAGGCTGGAGACGATGCAATCGGTGAAGCGTGCGGCAGCCGCAACGCCTTCGACTCGGCCCTGATCGGTCAGCACCACGTCGTAGGGTACGTCCTCCTTGCCGAGCCGCACGTCGAGCTCCTTGGCTAGCTGTTCGTCCGCCGCGCGCACTTCGTTGATCACCTGGGCCGAGAGCGCCGCGCCGCCGAACGGCTCCCACAGCGCCATCTGCGCAAACGGCGTGGCAATCTGGAACGAGACATGGCCGCGCAGTGCCCGTGCCAGCGCAAGCGCGGTCTCGACACGGTCGTTGAGCGTATCGGCGGTATCCGCCGGGCAGAGAATGGAGCGCATCAGGTTTCTCCTTGGGCTTCGGCTTCGGCTTGGGCCTCGGCTTGGGCTTCGCTTGAGATGCACAGTACACCCGATCCGGGCCGGCGCCCAATGATCCACATCAATTCCCCGCCCTTGCGCGCGCCGCGCCGACCGCTATGCGCAAAAGGGCAAGTTACAGGGAGCGGACGCGGTGACGGAACGGACTTTCGCGGCAGTGATCTTCGATTTCGGCGGGGTCATCACGTCCTCCCCGTTCGAGGCCTTCAACCGGCTGGAAGCAGCGCGGAGCCTGCCGCAGGATTTCGTCCGCCGGGTCAACGCGATCAATCCCGACGACAATGCCTGGGCGCAGTTCGAGCGGGCCGCGATCAGTGCGGCAGAGTTCGACGCGCTGTTTGCCGCCGAAGCGCGTGCGCAGGGTTTCGACCTTGGCGGCAGCGAAGTGCTCGCCGTGCTGGCGGGCGCTGTGCGTCCGCCGATGGTCCGCGCGCTCGACCAGCTCAAGGCCGCTGGCTACCGCATCGCCTGCATCACCAACAACGTCCCGACCGGTCACGGTGCCGGGCTCGCCCGCAGCGCGGATCGCAGCGACGCCCTGGAGCAGATCTTCGCACGGTTCGAGCATGTGATCGAGAGCAGCAAGGCCGGTGTGCGCAAGCCCGATCCGCGCATCTATATGATGATGTGCGAGAAGCTGGGGCTGGAACCGGCCGCCTGCATCTACCTCGACGATCTTGGCGTGAACTGCAAACCAGCCGCGCAGCTTGGCATGGCGGCGATCAAGGTGACCGGCGAAGCGCAGGCACTTGCCGATCTTTCCGCGCTGCTCGCGCTGCCGCTGGGGTGACAAGCTGCTCCCGCGCGCTAGAGAGGCGGGACGAGACAAAGGAGCCGGACTCGCGTGGCCAAGAAGCTTTATCCCGATGCCGCCAGCGCCCTTGACGGGCTGCTGCGCGATGGTTTGCTGATTGCCTGCGGGGGCTTCGGCCTGTGCGGTATTCCCGAGCGGCTGATCGATGCCGTGCGCGAATCTGGCGTGAAAGACCTGACCTTCGCCAGCAATAACGCCGGGATCGACAACGAAGGCATCGGCAAGCTGCTGCGCACGCGGCAGGTGAAGAAGATGATCGCCAGCTACGTGGGCGAGAACAAGGAATTCGAGCGCCAGTATCTCTCGGGCGAGCTCGAAGTGGAGTTCTCCCCGCAGGGCACGCTGGCCGAGCGCATGCGCGCAGGCGGCGCGGGCATTCCGGGCTTCTACACCAAGACCGGCGTGGGCACGCTGGTGGCCGAGGGCAAGGAAGTGAAGTCCTTCGCCAATCGTGATGGAACTTCTCAGGATTACATCCTCGAAGAAGGCATCTTCGCCGATCTCGCGCTGGTGAAGGCCTGGAAGGCGGACGAGACGGGCAACGTCGTGTTCCGCAAGACGGCGCGCAATTTCAACGTGCCTGCCGCCACTTGCGGCAAGGTCTGCGTGGTCGAAGTGGAAGAGATCGTCCCCACCGGCAGCCTTGATCCGGATGGCATCCACCTCCCCGGCGTCTATGTGCAGCGCCTGATCATGGGTTCGCCCTATGACAAGAAGATCGAATTCCGCACCACCCGCAGCACGGATGTCGGCTGATGACCAAGCATGATGGAATGACCGCAGGCTGGACCCGCGACCAGATGGCCGCCCGCGCCGCGCGCGAACTGCAGGACGGCTTTTATGTGAACCTCGGCATCGGCATCCCGACGCTGGTGGCGAACCATATCCCGCAAGGGATGACGGTCACGCTGCAGAGCGAGAACGGCATGCTCGGCATCGGGCCCTTCCCGCTGGCGGGCGAGGAAGACGCCGACCTCATCAACGCGGGCAAGCAGACGATCAGCGAACTGCCGCAGACCGCCTATTTCGACAGCGCGCAGAGCTTTGCCATGATCCGCGGCGGGCATATCGACCTCACCGTGCTGGGCGCGATGGAAGTGGCCGAGAACGGCGATATCGCCAACTGGATGGTGCCCGGCAAGATGATCAAGGGCATGGGCGGCGCGATGGACCTTGTCGCGGGCGTCAAGAAGATCATCGTGGTGATGGAGCATTGCGCCAAGGACGGCAGCCCCAAGTTCATCCCCGCCTGCACTCTGCCGCTGACGGGCAAGGGCGTGGTCGACATGGTGATCACCGATCTTGCCGTGTTCGCGCGGGCAGACCACGCCTCGCCCTTCCAGTTGATCGAACTGGCGCCCGGCGTCACCGCCGAGGACGTCCGCGCAAAGACGACCGCACACTACGTGGAGTAGCCCCTTGGCCTATACCCTCATCACCGCGAACCGGAACTATTCGAGCTGGTCGCTGCGCCCGTGGGTGTTGATGAGGGCATTGGGCATTCCCTTCGATGACCGGCTGGAGCCCTTCACCAAGCCTTCGAACTACGACGAGTTCCGCGCGTTCTCGCCCACGGGTCAGGTGCCGGTGTTGCTCGACGACGGCGTGGCGGTGTGGGATTCGCTGGGCATCGCGCTCTATCTGGCGGACCGGCACGAAGGCGTCTGGCCGACCGATCCGGCCGCCCGCGCGTTCGCACAGTGTGCCGTCACCGAAATGCATGGCGGATTTTCGGCCTTGCGCAACGATTGCCCGATGAATGTCGGAGTCCGGGTTCGGCCCAGCCCGATGCGTGCGGCGCTGGTGCGCGACGTGGCGCGGGTGCGGGAGATCTTCGAGGAGGGCCTGACGCGCTTTGGCGGGCCGTGGCTGGCAGGTGCCGCGTTCACGGCGCTGGATGCGTTCTTCGCGCCAGTGGCTTTCCGCATCCGCACCTATGACCTTGATGTCGGCCCAAATGACGGTGGGGGCCAGGCCTGGGTGGATCGGGTGATCGCCCATCCCGCGATGCAGGAATGGGAAGCGGCGGCGCTGGCGGAAACCTGGCGCGAGGTGAGCCACGAGGAAGAACTCGCGGCCTGCGGGGCGATCACCGCCGATTACCGGACCGCTTAGGGCTTCTCGTCCGCCTTCTCGCGCGCGTTGAGCTGGGCCCAGAGGCCTTCGGTGCCCGCTTCGACCGCGTGGTTCACATATTGCGAAGCGGCGAGCCAGCCCTTGAACGGGCGCAGCGTGGCGACGCAGCCGAGGACGAGGATTGGCACCGAGGTGAACACGTGCACCCACCACGGCGGATCGAACTTCACCTGCACATAGACCACCACGAACACCAGCGGGAACGCGGTGAGGCACAGCGCGAAGAACGCGGGGCCATCGTCGGTTTGCGCATAGCCGAAATCGAGGCCGCACTTGTCGCAGGTCTTCGCGAGCTTGAGCCATCCGTCGAACATGTGACCTTCACCGCAGCGCGGGCACTTGCCGTGCCAGCCGCAGCGCAGGATCCAGGCGAGCTTCGGGTTTGAAATCAGGGCCATGTGAGCCCGATAGACCCGGGCGCGGGCGCCAGCAATCGCTTAGTGATCTGCCGCCGCTGCCTGCATCGGCGGGCCGCCCGCTGCGGCGGGTTTGGCAGCCTTGACGAAGAACAGCACCGGGATCGCTGCCCAGCACAGCAGCGCCATCATGTAAAAATCGTTGAGGTAGCCGATCATCGCCGCCTGCTTGTTGACCATGCCATCGACCACCCGCATCCCCGCCTCGGACACACCGCCGTAAGCGGTGATCCGGTCAAGATCGAAAGGCACGCTCATCCGCGTGATCCGTGCGCCCATTTCGGCATGGTTCACCTGCACATTCCGCGCGAGCATGAAGGTGCACACCGCAATGCCGATCGAGGCGCCGATCGAACGCATCAGGTTGTTGAGCCCGGCGGCATCGGTGCGCAGTTCGGGCGGCAGGGTGGCGAAGGCAATGAGGTTGATCGGCATGATCGTGAAGCTGATGCCCACGCCCTGGATCAGGCCGGTAATGAAGATCGGCGCCATCGGCATATCGGGCGACCAGCCCGACATCAGCCACAGCGACCAGCCCGAAAGGCCCATGCCAATGGTGAGCGCGATGCGGGGATCCATCTTCGTGATCCAGCGGCCGAGCAAAGTGATCGAGGCCAGCAGCCCCAGCCCGCGCGGGGCCAGCAGCCAGCCCGCATCAACCGCCGGATAGCCATAGATCCCCTGAAGCAGCCCAGGCAGCAGCGCCAGCACCGCCATCATCACGCAGCCGATCAGGAACATGAACACGAGACTGGCGACGAAATTGGCATCTGCAAACAACCGGCCCGGGAACAGCGGACGCTTGGCGGTGACGAGGTGCACCATCGCCATCCAGCCGGAGCAGGCCCAGACAACCGCATACGTGACGACTTCGGCACTGCCGAACCAGTCCTGCGAAGGCCCCCGATCAAGCATCAGCTGAAACGAGGCAAGCGCCAGCGCAACGAGCACCCAGCCGGTCATGTCGATCGGCCGGCGGATGGCGGGCACGCGCGGCAGCAGCCACCACAGCACCATGCCAGAGGCAATGCCGATGGGCACGTTGATGAAGAACACCCAGCGCCACGAATAGCTTTCGGTGATGTAGCCACCCAGCAGCGGCCCGGCGATGGGCCCAAGCATCACGCCCTGCGTGAACAGACCCATCATCCTCGGGCGCTCTTCCGCGGTGCTGGCGTTGAGCATCACGGTTTGCGCAAAGGGTGAAAGAAACGCACCGCCGACCCCCTGGATCACGCGGAACGCCACCATCTGTTCAAGGTTCTGCGCCAATCCGCACAGGATCGATGCGGCGGTGAACGCCACGACCGACAGCGTGAAGATAAGCCGGATGCCGAACCGGTCCACCAGCCAGCCGCCCAGCGGCAAGGCCACGGCCGAG
>CANCET010000053.1 GCA_947375105.1 Sphingomonadaceae bacterium | reverse complement strand
GAAAACAGCAGCACGAGCCCGAAACCCCAGATCACCAGCGTTGCCGCCCACGGCGTCTGCCACTCGCGGTGCACCGCGGCATAACGCGGATGCAGCACGCCCGCGCGCGCCATCGAATACATGCTGCGGCTGAACTGCAGGATCTGCGTCTCCAGCGCGCCGACCGTGCTCAGAACCGTGGCGAGCACCACCAGATAGCTCCACGGCGCAGGAAAGATCTTGGCCGAAATGGCATAGAGCACATTGGTATTGGCAGCCGCGATTTCCTTGTCCGAAAGCGCGATCAGCACCACTGTCATCAGCACCACGAAGAACACGATCAGGTTGATCATCGCCCAGAAGGCACCCCTTGAGGCGTCCTCCGGCTCGGTCTCCTCGCCGAGGTTCATCGTCACGTCCCAGCCCCAGTAGAAGAACACCGAGACAATCGCGCCGTCTGCGAACGACTTGAACGTGAACGAGCCCGGCGCGATCCATGAAAGCGACGGCACATGCGCCGGCTTCGCGCCAAACCAGATCACCGCGGCGGCCAGCAGCGCAACCACGATCACCGCTTCGACCACCGTCACGATCACCTGCGCAGTGCTGGCATGCTTGATCCCGCGCAGCACGATCCCCGTCACAACGGTCAGCCACACCGCCGCAATAGCCGTCACCAGTGGCGTGTTTTCCACCTGCTCCGGCGCGAACAACAGCAAGGTTGCCGTGGCGGCGGGCAGCGTGGCGGAAACCATGAACACGACCGAGGCGACCATCAGCCCCCACCCGGCAAAGAACCCCCATGTCGGGCCAAACACAATGCCTACCCAGGCAAACGCTGCGCCGGCATCGGGCATCACCCGGTTAAGCTTGGCAAAGGCGAACATGATGCCCAGCATCACCAGCCCGCTATACAGCAGGCTCCCCACCGAAAGCGGGCCAATGGCGGCATAGATCGTGCCGGTGGTGACAGCGACGGTGAACGCGGGCGAAGTCCCTGCGATCCCCATGATCGTCGATTCCAGCGCCGAAAGCGCGCCCTTCGCCAAACTCGGCTGGCTATCCTGCTCGCTCATGTCATGTCGCCCCCGCGCTAGACCGCCTCATTCACAATCCCGCTCACCTTGAGGTTGTCGAAGGGCCATGCACGCCCCCCGAAATCTCGCCCAAAGCCTCGCTGCGGATCAGCGTGCTGCCGATATGCGCGATGCCGTCGCGGATATCGGCCTCGATCGCGATGCGCAGCGCCATCGTATCGCGCCGCCGCAGCGCCGCCAGCGCCTCGCTGTGGCGGTCCACCGTATAATGCCCCGATATGGTCCGTATCGCCCGGCGCAGGAACGGCCCGACCTGCAGCCACAGCGATTCGATCAGGGGCAGGAAGGCCGATTGCGGCACGGCCCCGTAAAGCACAGCATGGAAAGCGAAGTTCGCGCCGATCCAGCGGTCGTAATCGCGCGCCCTTTCCGCCTCGTCGATCACCGCGTCTTCCGCTTCCATCCGCGCGATGATCTCGTCCGTCACATAAGGCATGGCCCGCGCCGCCGCTTCGGCTTCCAGCACGATGCGCGCGGCGATCAGGTCGTCGAACCGCTCGATCGTCATCGGCGGAATCCGCACGCGGCGATTGTCCATCAATTCCAGCGCGCGCTCGGCCACCAGTTGGCGCAGCGCCTCACGCACCGGCTGCGCGCTTACCCCCAGTTCGGCCGCCAGGCCCCGGATCGTCAGTGCCTGCCCCGGCTCGATACGGCCGAGCAGGATGCGCCGCCGCAGCCCCGCCAGGACCTGCTGCTGCAAGGTGCGCGGGTCCTCGCCCGATACCTCCGCCGCGATTGAAAGACCTGTTGCCGTCATGCCGCCATGTGATCACATTTTTGCAGGATCGCCAAGCGCGATTGACACCCCCAGCCCCGCTCCATACCACCCGTTACCAACGCCGCCGAGGACCTTGCCGACCCATGACCGCCCCCCAATCCATGATCGCCGATCCGGCGGAAGCCCGCGATTTCCTCGCCGCCAATCCCGAGATCGCGTTCATCGAAGTGATCTTCACCGCGCTCTCCGGCGTCCCGCGCGGCAAGCGCGTGCGCAAGAGCGAGCTTGCCACGATCTACGAAAGCGGCCGCCTCTATCCCAGTTCGATGCTGGTGGCCGACATTACCGGGCAGGACTGCGAAGACACCGGCCTCGTCTGGGGCAACGGCGATCCGGACTACATGCTGCGCCCCGTCCCCGGCACGCTCGTCAAGGCGCCGTGGCTGGGCGATGATGTCGCGCAAGTGATCACATCGATGTACTACGCCGATGGCACCCCCTGCGAACTCGATCCGCGCCACGTCCTCGCCCGCGTGGTCGAACGCTTCAAGCCATTGGGCCTCACCCCGGTCGTCGCGTGCGAGATCGAATACTACCTCGTTGATCCGGTGCGCGGCCCCAAGGGCGAAGTCCACCTCGCCCGCTCGCCGCACACGGCTGCGCAGCCCCACCTGATCGACGTGTTCAGCCTGACAGACATTCAGGATTTCGCCCCCTTCTTCAAGGAACTGTGGCGCCAGTCCGATGTGCAGGGCATCCCGCTCGAAGCGGTGATCTCAGAATATGCCCAAGGCCAGGTCGAACTCACCCTCCACCACCGCCCCGATGCCCTGCGCGCCGGAGACGAAGCGCAGATGTACAAGCGCCTCGCCAAGGGCGTCGCGCAAACGCAGGGCATGGCCGCCACCTTCATGGCCAAGCCCTTCAGCCATTCCGCCGGTAGCTCGATGCACCTCCACTTCAGCATGGCGGACGCGGACGGCAAGAATGTCTTCACCAGCGACGACCCCGAAGGCACCGAGCAGATGCGCCACGCCATCGGCGGCCTGCGCGAAACGCAAGGGCAGGCCTTCGGCATCTTTGCGCCCAACGCCAATTCCTTCCGCCGCTTCCGCGCCAATTCCTACGCGCCCACCGCGCCGGTCTGGGGCGTCAACAACCGCTCGGTCAGCTTGCGCATTCCCGCTGGTCCGCCCGCCTCGCGCCATGTCGAACACCGCTTCGCCGGAGCCGACGCCAACCCGTACCTCGCGCTCGCCGCGATGCTCGCAGGCGTCCACCACGGCATGGTAGGCCAGATCGATCCCGGCCCGGCGGTCGTCGGCGATGGCTACAAGGCGGCGGCGGACAGCCCCTATCAGGTGCCGGGCAACTGGTACGCCGCCATCGACGCGCTCCACGCCTCGGCCCTCATGCGCGACTATCTCGGCGATACTTTCGTTGAAATGTACTGCGCGGTGAAGCGCACCGAACAGGACCGCTTCTTCAGCGAGGTCACCGCGCTCGACTATGACTGGTACCTCCGCAACGCCTGACGGCGACCTGCTCCAGCGCCGCGACCGCGCTTTCGGGCGCGGCGCCAAGCTGTTCTACGACGAACCGCTCCACCTCGTGCGCGGAGAAGGCGCCAGCATCTTCGGCGCGGACGGCCGCCGCTACGTTGACATGTACAACAACGTCGCATCGGTCGGCCACGCACACCCGCGGATCGTGGAGGCAATGGCGCGCCAGCAGGCCACGCTCAACACCCACAGCCGCTACCTCAGCGAGCCCGCCATCGCGCTGGCCGAACGCCTCACCGCGCTCCAGCGCGTCACGCAGAGCGCCGTCTTCTCGTGCTCCGGCACCGAAGCCATCGAGATCGCGCTGCGCATGGCGCGCATGGCCACCGGCGCGCGAGGGATCGTCTGCACGAACCACACCTACCACGGCAACAACACCGTCGTCGGCGCGCTCACCAACCTGCCGGCAGGCGATACCCGCCACGCCGAACTGCGCGCGATCCCCTTCCCGGAAACCTTGCGCCCGATTACCCCCGGCCTTGCGCAAGAAGCCCTCGGCGATGCCTATATCGAACGCCTCAAGGCCACCATCGAAGACCTCAAGGCCAGCGAACAGGGCTTCGCCGCCCTCATCCTCTGCCCGATCCTCGCCAACGAGGGCCTGCCCGATATCCCGCCAACCTTCATGGCCAAGGCCGCCGCACTGGTCCACGCCGAGGGCGGCCTGATCATCGCTGACGAGGTGCAGGCTGGCTACGGCCGAAGCGGCACATGGTGGGGCTACGACCATGTCTGCCTCACCCCTGATATCGTCGTGACCGGCAAGCCGATGGGCGCGGGCCTCCCCCTCGCCGCCACATGCGCCAGCCGCGAAGTGGTCGAACGGTTCCGCGCAGAAACCCGCTATTTCAACACCTTCGCCGCCAGCCCCCTGCAAGGCGCAGTCGGCCTCGCCGTGCTCGATGTGATCGAGGAGGAAGGCCTGATCGATCACGCCCGCATTCTCGGCGCCGAACTGAAAGCCGCCTTGCGCCAGCGCCTCGGCCACACCCCCGGCCTCATCGACGTACGCGGCAAAGGCCTGTTTATCGCCGCCGAATTCGTCGATGCCGCTGGCGAGCCCGATGCGGCCCACGCCTTCGCGCTCGTCTGCGCGCTCCGCCGCGAAGGCTTCCTCACTTCAGTCGACGGTGCCTTCAACAATTGCGTGAAAATCCGCCCCCCGCTCGTCCTGTCCCGCGAAGACGCCATGGCCTTCCTCGATGCCTTCGACCGCGTGACTGCGCATGCCTGAGATCGAGGCCTACCTCCCCGCCGCCCGCGCCGCCCTCGCAGCCTTCGGCCTCCCCGAAACAGAACCACACCCCGTCGGCAAAAGCGAAAACGTCGTCTTCCGCGCCGAAGCACCGGACGGCACGACATGGGCGCTGCGCCTCCATCGCCCCGGCTACCACGCGCTCCCCGCGCTCGAATCCGAACGCCACCTTACCGCGCATCTCACAGCGCAAGGCCTCCTCGTACCCACCGGCCGCCGCGCAGCAGACGGCGCGTGGTACGCGCAAGTCCCCACCCCGGACCCTGAACGCACCCGCCTCGCCGGCCTCACGCTTTGGCACCCCGGCCAGACGCTCGAAAGCCTAATCGGCAGGGATCGCGGCCCCGAAACCTGGCACTGGTTCGAACGCACCGGCGCGCTCCTCGCCGATCTCCACAATGCCACGGCAGGCTGGGCCCCGCCCGCAGGCTTCACCCGCCACCGCCTCGATACGGAAGGCCTCGTCGGCGAAACCCCCTTCTGGGGCCGCTTCTGGGATATACCCTGTCTCACCGGCGAGGAACGCGGGCTCCTCAGCGACGCGCGCGACCATGTCGCCACCCGCCTCGCCGCGCTCGCCGATCCCCTCATCCTGATCCACGCCGACGCGCACCCTGCGAACGTCCTCGTCAGCGGTGATCACCTCGGCCTCATCGATTTCGACGACTGCGCATGGGGCTGGCCCGTTTTCGACATGGCCGTCAGCCTGTGGGGCGCCGCCAACGAACCCCGGTTCCTCGAACTGCGCGACCGCTTCCTCGCCGGCTACACCAGCCGCCGGGCAGCGCCTGAGGACGTCCTCACGCAGCTCGATCTGTTTTTGCTCACGCGCTCGCTCATGCTGATAAGCTGGTGCGCGGATCGCCCCGAAGTGGTTGGCGCGGAGTCCGAATGGAAGCCCGGCCTGATCGACAAGGTCCGCGCGGCCCACGGACGCATTACCTGAACCCCACTCTCGTCACATGACTCAAGTCATTGAAAGGAATCAGGAACCGGAATCACACCTCAAGCTAACTTGAGATTCAGGATTCATCCTTAGATTCCAAGCTTGTCACGCAATCCGTAGTACCACGCGCCCACCACGCAGTAGGGCACGCGAAACAGCTTGCCGCCCACGAACGGGATGTACGGCAGCGAGGCAAACACGTCGAACTTGGTCATCTGGCCATCGATTGCCTCGGCCAGACGGCGCCCCAGCATCTGCGTGGTGGTCACGCCGTGGCCGCTGTCGCCTTGCGAGAAGTACACGCTGTCCGAAACGCGTCCCATCTGCGGATAGCGCGTCATCGTCAGCGCGAAGTTGCCGCTCCACTGGAACTCGACCTTGGTACCCTTCAGCTGTGGGAAGGTCTGGAACATCTGCGGCAGGATCTTGCCCTCGATCGAGGCGGGATCGAACCCGCCATAGATCGTGCCGCCGCCATAGAGCAGCCGGCCGTCCGCCGTGCGCCGATAGTAGTCCGGAATGTAGCGGATATCCTCGATGCAATAATTGCTCGGAAACAGCGTCTCGAGCAGGTCATCACCCAGCACTTCCGTCGCGATCACCTGGCTCGAAACCGGCAGCACGCGCCCCGAAAGATCGGGCGCAGCATCCCCCAGATAGGCGTTGCCGCAGACCAGCACCTTGTTCGCGCGCACCATGCCCTTGGCGGTATGCACCACCGGCTCCGCGCCCCGATCGACGTGGGTCACCCGCGAGTTTTCGAAGATCCGCCCGCCGAGGCTCTCGAACGCCGCAGCCTCGCCCAGCACATAGTTCAGCGAGTGCATGTGCCCGCCGATGGGATCGAACATGCCGCCGATATAACGGTCCGAATTGATGTGCTCGCGCGCCGCCGCACCTTCGGCCAGAAACATCTGGGTGTGGCCATGGCGGTGCCATTCCTCGGTCCGCTCGGCCAGCAAGTTCAGCTGGGGCTTGCTCATCGCCATGATCGCGTTGCCGCTGCGCAGATCGCACGCGATGCCATACTTGGCCACGCGCTCGCGGATGATCGATTGGCCTTCCAGCGCCATCGCGCCGAACGCCTTTTCCGCCTCCGCGCCATAGTGCTGGCGGACTTCCTGCATGCGCCGGCTATAGCCATTGACGAGCTGCCCGCCATTGCGCCCAGAAGCACCCCAGCCCACGCGCTCGCCCTCGACCACGATCACCTTGTAGCCGCGCTCGGCCAGCTCCAGCGCGGCGCCCATGCCGGTGAAGCCTGCGCCCACCACGCAGATATCCGCGCGCTCCTCGCCCAGCAGCTCAGGCCGGCGGGCCGTGGGGTTGGCGCTTGCGGCATAATATGTCGGCATGCCGGCATAGGGCGAAGCGGGCGAGAACGTGTCGATGGTGCGGTCGGTCATGCGGCGGAAATACTGGTCATGGCCTCGCCCTGTCAATGCACAATGTGATCACATTATCTGCATGCTGGGAAACCCAAATCAATCAGGCCTGAAAAATCAGCCCGATTTGTGATCATGTTTTTCGTCAATCGTGCGACTCGCGTACAGTCTCCATCGCCACGAAGGTCGATGTGCTGGCCACATGCGGCAGGCTGGAAATCTTCTCCCCCAGCACGGTGCGATAGCGGCGAATATCCGCCGTGCGCACTTTCAGCAGATAGTCGAAGCTCGACGCGATCATGTGGCATTCCTCGATCTCGGGAATGCGCAGCACCGCCTGCCGGAAGGCCTCCAGCGCCGCCTCGCGTGTGTCTGAAAGCTTCACCTCGGTAAACGCGACATGGTCCAGCCCCAGCTTGCGCGGATCGAGGATCGCCCGAAAACCCCGGATTGTGCCGTCCGCAATCAGCCGCTTCAGCCGCGCCTGCGTCGGCGATTTGCTCAAGCCGATGCGCTGCGCCAGTTCGGTGATCGGCAGCCGCCCATCCACCGCCAGAATATCGAGGATCGCGCGATCAAACCGGTCCAACGAACCGCCATTCCCGCCGTCTTCATTTATATCGCCTGCCATATCCCCAAACTTAAGGCAGATTGAGCCGTTCAGCAATCCAGATCAGGCAAATCGCCTTCCGCATATCTGGTATTCTCCGCGCATGAGCACGCTCCCCGCCTTCGCCCCGCGCCTCTCGCCCGAAACCCCGCTACGCCGCGCGATCACGCAGGCGACCCGCATTGCGGAGCCCGAGGCGATCCGCCCCTTGCTCGCCGCCGCTACCTTGCCGGAGGCAGACCGCGCCGCCATCGCCGCAACTGCCCGCACGCTCATCGAGCAATTGCGCGCCAAGGCCCGCCCCGGAGGCGTGCAAGCACTGGTGCAGGAATTCGCGCTCTCCAGCCACGAAGGCGTCGCGCTGATGTGCCTTGCAGAAGCGCTGCTGCGCATTCCCGATGATGCCACCCGCGATGCCCTCATCCGCGACAAGCTCGCCACCGGCAACTGGGCCGCCCACCTCGGCGGGGGCAAGCCGCTGTTCGTCAACGCCGCCACATGGGGCCTAGTCATCACTGGCAAGCTAAGCGCCAGTGTCGATGCCGCCGGCCTTGGCCACGCGCTCACCCGCATGGTCCACCGCCTTGGCGAACCGGTTATCCGGCGCGGGGTCGATGTGGCCATGCGCATGATGGGCGAACAGTTCGTGATGGGCGAAACCATCGAGCAGGCCCTCGCCCGCGCGCGCCGCCGCGAAGCGCAGGGCTATGGCTTCTCCTACGACATGCTCGGCGAAGCCGCCGCCACCGCCGAGGACGCCGACCGCTATTTCGCGTCCTACACCCATGCGATCCACGCCATCGGGCAGGCCAGCGCCGGGCGCGGCGTCATCGCGGGCCCCGGCATCTCGATCAAGCTCTCCGCACTGCACCCGCGCTATACCCGCGCGCAGGCACAGCGCGTGAGGGCGCAGCTCGCCCCCCGCGTGCTCGCGCTCGCCGAGCTCGCCAAGAGCTACGACATCGGCTTCAATATCGACGCCGAGGAAACCGACCGCCTCGAACTCTCGCTCGATCTGCTCGAAGCCCTCGCGCACGCGCCCAGCCTCGCGGGCTGGCAAGGCCTTGGCTTCGTGATCCAGGCCTATCAGAAGCGCTGCCCCGCGGTGATCGACTGGATCGTTGCGCTCGCCCGTGCCTCCGGCCGCCGCCTGATGATCCGCCTCGTCAAAGGCGCCTACTGGGACGCCGAGATCAAGCGCGCGCAGGAAGCGGGTCTGTCCGATTTCCCGGTCTACACGCGCAAGGTCCACACCGATCTCGCCTACGTGGCCTGCGCGCAAAAGCTGCTCGCCGCGCGTGATGCCGTGTTCCCGCAATTCGCCACGCACAACGCGCAGACGCTGGCCACCATCCACCACCTCGCCGGGCCCCATTTCACCCCCGGCGACTACGAATTCCAGTGCCTCCACGGCATGGGTGAACCGCTCTACGATGAAGTGGTCGGCGCTGAAGGCCTTGGCCGCCCGGCCCGCGTCTACGCCCCCGTCGGCACGCACGAGACACTGCTCGCCTACCTGGTTCGCCGCCTCCTCGAAAACGGCGCGAACTCCTCGTTCGTCAATCGTATCGCCGATCCGGACGTGCCGGTGGCAGCCCTGATCGAAGATCCGGCGCACGCGGTCGCCGCCGAGCCCCAGCCCGGCACCTCGCATCCCGCCATCGCCCTCCCCCAGGCGCTATTTGTGGGCCGCGCCAACGCCAAGGGCCTTGATCTGGCGGACGAGCCCACCCTCGCCGCGCTGGCAGAAGCCCTCACCGCCAGCGCAGCGCAGGACCACCGCGCAGGCAACCCCGCCCACCCGGCCGAGCGCGTTCTCAACCCCGCCGATCACCGCGACGTTGTTGGCCACGTCCACCCCGCCCTACCCGAAGAAGCCGCCACCGCTGCCGCCCGCGCCGCCACTTCAAGCTGGCCCGCAACCCACGTGGAAGAGCGCGCCGCCGCGCTTGAACGCGCTGCAGACACGATGGAAGCCGCCCGCATCCCCCTCATCGTGCTCCTGATCCGCGAGGCCGGAAAGTCTGCCGCCAATGCGCTCGCCGAAGTCCGCGAAGCGGTCGATTTTCTCCGCTACTACGCCGCACAGGCCCGCGCTGTCGGTGCAGATGCCAAGCCGCTCGGGCCGGTCGTCTGCATCAGCCCGTGGAACTTTCCGCTCGCCATCTTCACCGGCCAGATCGCCGCCGCGCTTGCAGTGGGCAATCCCGTCCTCGCCAAGCCCGCGCCGGAAACCCCTCTCATCGCTGCGGAGGCCGTGCGCATCCTCCATGCGGCGGGCATCCCGGCAGACGCGCTGCATTTCCTCCCCGGCGGCGGAGACATCGGGGCCGCGCTTGTCACCGCCGCTGACATCCAGGGCGCCGTGTTTACCGGTTCCACCGCCACGGCCCGCGCCATCCAGCGCGCGCTTGCCGGCCGCCTCACTCGCACCGGCACGCCCATCCCGTTCATCGCCGAAACCGGCGGCCTCAATGCGATGGTGGTCGATAGCTCCGCGCTTGCCGAACAAGTCGTCGCAGACGTCCTCGCCTCCGCGTTCGACAGTGCCGGCCAGCGCTGTTCCGCGCTGCGTCTGCTCTGCTTGCAAGAGGATATCGCGGACCGCACGCTCACGATGCTCAAAGCAGCCATGGTCGAACTCGCCGTCGGCAATCCCGCCGCGCTTGCTACCGATGTCGGTCCTGTCATCTCGGCGCGCGCCCAAACCGGCATTGCCGCCCACGTCGCAGCCATGCGCGCCGCTGGCCGCCCCGTCACCGAAATGCCGCTCGGGAGCGACACCGCGCGCGGCACCTTCATCGCCCCCACACTGATCGAACTTGCCAGTCCCGCAGACCTCAAGGCCGAAATCTTCGGCCCCGTCCTCCATGTCGTCCGCTTCCGCACCGACGGACTGGATGCACTGCTGGAAGCGATCAATGCCTCGGGCTACGGCCTGACCTTCGGCCTTCACACGCGCATCGACCAGACTGTCGAACGCGTCACCGCGCGCATCGGCGCGGGCAATCTTTACGTGAACCGCAACATGATCGGCGCGGTCGTCGGCGTGCAGCCGTTTGGTGGACGCGGCCTTTCGGGCACTGGCCCGAAGGCCGGCGGCCCGCTTTATCTCACCCGCTTCGCATGCCGCGCTGCGCCTGCGCTGCCCCCCGGCCAACGCCCGGCAGAGCCCGATCCTGCGATCGCCAGTTTCGCGCAGTGGGCCGCAGCCCAAGGCCTTGCCGCCACCGCCCGCGCCGCACTCGATGCGGCAAAGGCCTCGCGCCTCGGCTTCACCGCCGAGCTTCCCGGCCCGGTTGGCGAGCGCAATGTCTACCGCCTCGCCCCGCGCGGCCGCGTTGCCTGCTCGGCCACCAGTGTCGAGGGACTGTGGCAGCAGGTCGGCGCCGTACTCGCCACTGGCAACACCGCCGTGATCCTCAAGCCAAGCCCCGTCGCCACTCGCCCCGCAGGCTTTCCCGCCGCGCTTGCCGCGCGTGTGGAATGGACCGAACAGCCCCTCGAACACGTGCCCGATCTTGCCGCCATGCTCGCCGATGGCCCGGCAGACCGCATCGCCGAATGCACCCGCCAGCTTGCCACGCGTGAGGGCGCCATCGTCAGCCTGCACACACCTGACTACCCGCTCGACCTGCTGCTTGAGGAAGTCACCCTCTCGGTCAACACGACGGCAGCCGGCGGCAACGCGAGCCTGATGGCAATAGCCTGAAGGATTGCACCGCAAGCTCCGGAGCGCGGCGCAATGCGAGGCCAGCTATCACCCTGCCTGCACCCCAGCAGGAGATATTCCGATGCCCTTGGCAATCCTCGCCCCGCCGCGCTACGGCGCAGACGTGGCCACATCGGAGACCCTTGACGAAGCCCGCTGGCAGCAGGTCACCGCGCGCGACCGCAGCGGCGACGGCCAGTTCGTCTACGCGGTCAAGACCACCGGCATCTACTGCCGCCCGTCGTGCTCTTCGCGCCTCGCCAAGCGCGCCAACGTGCGCTTCTTCGCCGCCCCCGCCGAGGCCGAAATCGCCGGTTTCCGCCCCTGCCGCCGTTGCTACCCAGCCGCCGCGCAGGAGCCCGCCGCCGCGCTGATGCAAGCCATGGCCGCCTACATCGACGCACACGCCGAGGAAGCACTCCCTCTCGCTCGCCTCGCCGAACAGGCCGGGATGAGCGCCGCTCACTTCCAGCGCGCTTTCAAGGCCGCACTCGGCGTCTCCCCGCGGGATTATCAGGCGGCCCGGCGCGTTGCCCGCTTCAAGCTGGCCTTGCGCGAAGGCGAAACCGTGCTCGGCGCGGGCCTCGATGCCGGTTTCGCGTCCACCAGCCGCCTTTACCACGCTGCCGATGGCAGCCTCGGCATGACCCCCAGCGCCTACCGCGCTGGCGGGGCCGGCGAAGTCATCACCCACGCGGTGCGCGAAACCGCGCTCGGCCCGCTGATGATGGCTGCAACGGCGCGCGGGGTCTGCTTCGTCCAGTTCGGGACAAGCGCCGAGGCGCTGCTCGAACAGCTCGCAGCCGAATTCCCCAAGGCAGCGCTCCTGCGGGCCGCACTGGCGTCTGCAGCGCCGCTCGATGCCTGGATGGAAGCGCTCGCCACGCATATCGAAAGCGCCGCCCCGCGCCCCGATCTCCCGCTCGACTTGCGCGGCACCGCCTTCCAGATCAGCGTCTGGCGCTTCCTCATGTCAGTCAAACCCGGCGATGTCGTGAGCTATTCCGAAGTCGCCGCGGCCACCGGCAAACCCCGCGCCGTGCGCGCCGCCGCCAGCGCCTGCGCCGCCAACCGCATTGCGCTCCTCATCCCCTGTCACCGCGCGCTGCGTGCTGATGGCAGTCTCGGCGGCTATCGCTGGGGAATGGACCGCAAGCGCGCGCTGCTCGATGCGGAACGGCGGATCAAAGCATCCGACTGACGATCGCTCGCGCCGCCACGCTCACATCGGCCCAGGTCTGGGCAAAATCGTCTGCGGTCCCGCCATAGGGATCGATCACCGCCGTCCCCTCACGCCCCGGCAC
Source organism: Sphingomonadaceae bacterium (assembly GCA_947375105.1). GTDB lineage: Bacteria > Pseudomonadota > Alphaproteobacteria > Sphingomonadales > Sphingomonadaceae > Novosphingobium. Next base: position 5,333 of record CANCET010000053.1, on the reverse strand, counting down.
CATGTCCATCAGCAGGCTCAGCCGCGCGGTGGACCGTGTCAGCAGCCCATTTGGCGCAATCCGCTTAAGGTCGCGCAGGTTCTGCTGATCGAGCGCATAGATATTGCCGAAGCGCTGGAAATCCTCGCGCCGCACCTTCCGGGCACGGTAATGCGAGATGTCGATCCCGTGCCGTTCCGCTTCGGCAATCGCGCGAGGATCGGGCGGGTTGCCCGCATGCCAGCCTCCGGTTCCCGCCGAATCGATCGAAATTGCCAAACCTGCCGCTATCGCCTCGGCGCGCAGCGCAGCCTCAGCCAGCGGGGACCGGCAGATATTGCCCAGACACACGAACAGGATGGACGGCTGGCTCACGAATGGTTTCCCGGTCAGCTGGCGACGACCCGCCGCTGAGCTTCGCGGCCCATCGCGACGAGGAACGGATTCCCCTCTTGCCTAAGGGAAAACACGGATTTACTGCCGATGTCCAGCCAATCGAGCGCAACCGTCACCTGACCGATCGCGCCGCCCAAAGTTTCGCCCGGTCCCAGCAACACCAGCCGGTCCGGTGCAAACTCGCGGATCGCCACGGTCATCGCCGCAGTGAAGTCGTACGGCGCAAGAATCTGGTGCCCGAATGTGTAGTCCCACAGCGCCTCGCACTCGGTCTCGAACCGCCGCCAAATTTTGCCGCGCCCGTCGATCAGCGGCACTTGCGGCGCGCCGAACCACTCCGCCGGCAGGCTCCCGCGCGCGGCATCGGCACTGGCCTGCATCAGCGGCGTATGGAACGGACCATGCCCCGGTAGCCGCAGCGGTGGACGCGGCAGCGGCGGCAATTCGGCATTCAGCGCATCGAGCGCCGCTTCCGGCCCTGCCACCACAAGCATCCCGCCCAGCCGGATCGAAGGCAGCACACCCACTTTCGCGCAGGCCGCTTCCACGCGGCGCGCCGTCTCCGGATCGACGCGCCAATCCTCGCCCGCCAGCACGATCACCGCCTGCCCGCCGGGCTTATGGCGCTGCGAATTGACGCCCATCGCATCGGCAATGGCAAACCCGTGCTCGCCCGAAACCGCGCCTGCACAGGCCAACGCAGTATACCAGCCCATCGAATTGCCGGTCACGGCAACCACCTCGAACCGCTCGCGGTCCAGCGTCAGGAAATCCAGATAGGCGCAGGCATGGATCAGCGGCGCCGCCACATCTCCGCGCGGATGGAGCTTCGGGTCGAACTTTGCCGCGCCGTCCAAAGCAGTCAGCGAAGGCTTCCCCGCCGCTGTCCGAGCCGCATCGAAATGCGCCAGCCACGGCGATCCCGCATGATGCCGCGCGAGGTACCCCAGCTCCGGCGCATTATACGTCCCCCGCCCGGGGCAGACGATGACGACGGTTTCCTTACCCACGCACCATCTCCAGCGCCGTGGCGACAATCCCGTCGCGGCTCGGCAGCGTGTGCGTTGCCGCGCGCGCCAGCGGGATGAAGCTATCGGTCGCCGCCAGCACGCCCAGCGCCTTGTCCGGCGCCCGCAGCGCCATGAGTGCCAGCAAGGCCTCGCTCTGCGAACCCGTCTCGCGGCACTCGTCCACTACCAGCACCCGGCCGCACGGCGCCACGGCCTCCAGCAAGGCATCCTCCGCCCGCGGCGCGATCCAGCGCAAGTCGATCACCCGCACCGCCACGCCCGCTTCCGCCAGCAGCTTCTGCGCCTGCAAGGAGAGGTACACCCCGTTGCCATAGGTCACGATGGCAAGGTCGGTCCCGTCCCCATGCACCCCGATCTCGCCCACGCGGATCTCGCTTGTCCCGGGCGCTTCGTAAACCGAAGTCCACAGGCCATCCCCCTCGGCATGCAAATCGCGCGTCATGTAGAGCGCAATCGGCTCGACGAAGATCACGACCCGTTGCTCCTCGTGCGCCAGCCGCACGCATTCGCGCAGCATCAGCACCGCCTCGCGCCCCGAACTCGGCACTGCGATCACCAGCCCCGGAATATCGCGGAACACCGCCAGGCTGTTGTCGTTATGGAAGTGGCCGCCAAAGCCCTTCTGGTAGGGCAGCCCCGCGATCCGCACGACCATCGGATTGGTATATTGCCCGTTCGAGAAGAACGAGAGCGTCGCCGCCTCGCCCCGGATCTGGTCCTCTGCATTGTGCACGTATGCCAGGAACTGGATTTCCGGCAGCGGCAGCAGCCCGTTGTGGGCCGCGCCAATCGCCAGCCCCAGAATCGCCTGCTCATCGAGCAAGGTGTTGATCACCCGTGCCGAGCCGAACCGCGCGTGCAGCCGCGCCGTCGCATTATAGACGCCGCCTTTCGGCCCCACGTCCTCGCCACAGACGATGGCATTGGGATATTGCAGAAGCAGGTCCGCCATGCCCCACGAAATCAGCCGCGCCATATGCTGCGGCTTCTCCATCGCCGCCGCTTCGTCCGCAAACACCGCCGCGCGCGCTTCTTCATCCGCCAGCGGCCGCTCCACACCTTCACGCTTGGGCGGCACGATGCTCGCCATCACCGCCGCGGCATCGGGCAGCTTGGGGCGCTGGATTGCCAGCTCCACCTGCCGCAGCAATTGCGCCTCGATGGCGTCGTACGCGGCGCGCACATCGCCTGCGCTCATCACGCCTTCCTCGATCAGCAGCGCCGCGCTCGCTAGCAGCGGATCGCGCGCGTTGTCCGCCGCGATATCCGCCTTCGACATGTAGACCTGCTGCACATCATTGCCGGCATGGCCATAAAGCCGCACAGTCTTCATGTGCAGGAGCACAGGCTTCCGGTAGCGCCGGGCATAATCCACCGCTTCGCTCGCCCCGCGCCACGCATCCGCGAGATCGCAGCCATCGCACTGGATGTAATGCAGGCCGGCGCGGCTCGACCAGTTCGCCTCGATCCAGCCCATCGGAGTGCGCGTCGAAATGCCGATGCCGTTGTCCTCGCACAGGAACACGATGGGCATCGGCGTACCCTGAAATGCCGCCCATGCCGCGGTATTGAGCGCGCCAACCGCCGTCGAATGGTTGGCAGACGCATCGCCGAACGAGCACAGCACCACGCCATCCTTCGCCAGCACGGTATCCTCGAAGCCCATCCGCCGCGCGATCCCGATGGAAAACGCCGCGCCCACCGCCTTGGGCAGATGGCTCGCAATCGTGCTCGTCTGCGGCGGGATCGCCAGCCGCTTGGACCCCAGCACCTTGTGCCGCCCGCCCGAGATCGGATCGTCCGCGCTCGCGGTGAACGAAAGCAGCATGTCCCACATCGGGTTCTCGCCCGGCACGCGGTTCGCGCGGTGGATCTGGAACGCGGCATCCCGGTAATGCAGGAACGCAACGTCATCCACGCGCAGCGCCTCGGCCAGCGCGGCGTTCCCTTCGTGCCCCGAAGAGCCGATGGTGTAGAAACCTTCGCCCCGCGCCTGCAGCTTGCGCGACAGCCGGTCGAGCTGCCGGCTGACCATCTGGCTGTGCAGCAAGGCCGCCGCGCGCGTGGGCGAAAGCCCCACCGCTGCCAGCCCCAGGTTGCTCCTGCGCTGCAATTGGCCGCCTTCCAGCGCGGCAACAAACTGCTCATGAACCTGCTGGGCGGCGTCCATCAGCGCGGACCGGTTTCGTTTGCGATCATTCCGCCAGCCCTAGCCGATGGCGTGCTGGGCGTCACCCCTTGCGCGCCCTAGTCCCCATCCACAGCCGCCCGCCCCAGCGCCGGATCGTCGGTGAAAAACCCGTCGACGCCCGCCGCTGCAAACTGCCGCACGTCTGCCACCATCCCCTGCGGCCAGCGCGCGTTCGGCTCGCCATGGCGCAAGTTCGCGGGCAGGAACTGGTTTTCGGGCCGGAAGGTGAACACGCCCACCTTCAGTCCCGCCCGGTGCGCATCGGCCATCAGCATGCCCGGCGGCTCGGAATTGCCCGCCGTATCAAGCGGGATCACACGCCGCAGCGGTGGGCCGATCCACTGTGCATAGCCCGCGATTTCGGCAAGGCCCTTGGGCGTCACCATATCCTCGAACGTCAGCGCGCCGCCCGCCGCCACCACATCCGCCGGCTGGCGCACATCGCTCGACTGGATCAGCTGGAACAGCGCCACGTTGCGCATCTCCGCAAGCTCCCGGTGCAGCCGCTTCAGCGTCGCGATCTCGAAGCACTGCACGATCAGCGGCGCGCGCCGTAGATACGCCGAGCCCTTGATCGCGGCGATCAGCTTGCCCGGCGTGTCAAAGCTCAGCCGGGCAAAATACGTCGGATGCTTGATCTCCGGAATCAGGCCCACCGGCTTTCCGCGCACTGTCCGGCTGCGTTCGGCCAACGCCACGATCTCGTCGAACGTCGCCACCTCGAACCGGCCGTCAAAGCCCATGCTTTCCGGCCGAAGCGCGCCCAGCCGCTCCTTCGCACGCAGCGTCTTCAATTCCGCCAGCGTGAAGTCCTCGGTGAACCAGCCCTCCTGCCGCTTGCCGTCGATCACCTTCACCGCCCGCCGCGCGGCAAAATCGGGATGATCCGCCACATCGGTGGTCTCAGTGATATTGCTCTCGTGCCGCGCCACCAGCACGCCGTCCTTTGTCGGCACCAGATCGGGTTCGATAAAATCGGCGCCATCGGCAATCGCCTTTTCGTAGGCGGCGAGCGTCTCCTCGGGCCGCAGCGCGGAGGCCCCGCGATGCGCGAAGACGAGCGGCCGAGCAGCAACGGGCGCAGTGGTCATCGCAATCCCCAGAGCCAGCAGGATCAGACGCGGCAAGCGGATCATCATGGCGAAACTCATCGTGGAATGCACCCACTATGCCGCGCCAAAGTCAGGGGCATTACAGCAGCGAGACCACCCGCACCGGCGGCAGTGGCCCTGCGCCCGGCTGATCGCGCCAGTCCCGCGCGTTGAGCACCCCGCCGTCGGCGCGCAATTCCGCCACGCGCGCCAGATCGACCTCGCCGAACACCCACGCGCTCTCGCCTTCCGCGCCGATCGCGATCACCCCGTCCTCGGGCATCCCCCGGTCTGGCGGACCATAGATCGCCGCCGCGCCCCGGTTCACATCGACTGCCGGAGACCAATCCGCCACGCCCACAGTCGGCGCCTGCACTGCATAGCACTGCCCTTCGAGCGCACGCGCCTGCGCCCCCAGCCGCACCCGCCAGTATCCGTGCAGGCTATCGGTGCAGCTCGGCACCAGCAGCACCTGCGCCCCTGCATCCACCGCCGCGCGCGCCAGCAGCGGAAACTCGCTGTCGTAGCAGATCAGCACCGCGATCCGGCCAAGCGCCGTCTCGAACAGCGCAAGGCCCTCCGCGCCCTCCGAAACGAACCACTGCTCGCGCTCGAAGCGCGTCATCACCAGATTGTCCTGCGTGC
>CANCET010000052.1 GCA_947375105.1 Sphingomonadaceae bacterium | reverse complement strand
CCTACTTCTTGGCGGAGACGCGGTCGAACACGCCGCCATCGTCGAAGAAGGTCTTTTGCGCCTTGCCCCAACCGCCGAAATCCTTGTCGATGGTGACCATCGGAATATCTGGGAACTGCGACTTGAACTGCTGCGCGATGGCGGCATCGCGCGGACGATAGAAGTTGTGCGCGATCGCGGTCTGCGCCTCGGGCGTGTAGAGGTAGCGCAAGTAGGCTTCGGCCACTTCGGTGGTGCCGTGCTTTTTCGCGTTGGCGGTAACGACAGCGACCGAGGGTTCGGCGAGGATCGACAGCGAGGGTGCGACGATCTCGAACTTGCCCTTGCCCAGCTTCTTTTCGGCGAGGAACGCCTCGTTCTCCCACGAGATCAGGACATCGCCGATGCCGCGCTCGACGAACGTGGTGGTGGCGCCGCGCGCGCCGCTGTCGAGCACCGGCACATGGGCAAAAAGCTGCTGCACATAGGCTTCGGCGGCAGCATCAGAGCCACCGGCTTTTCGGCCCCACGCCCACGCGGCGAGGAAGTTCCAGCGCGCGCCGCCGCTCGTCTTGGGGTTGGGGGTGATGACTTCGACGCCCGGCTTCACCAGATCGCCCCAGTCCTTGATGCCCTTGGGATTGCCCTTGCGCACGAGGAACACGATGGTCGAGGTGTACGGCGCGCTGTTGTCGGGCAGCGCCTGCTGCCAGTCGGCGGGAAGGAGCTTACCCTTCGCGGCGATGGCGTCGATGTCGTAAGCGAGACCGAGCGTGGCGACGTCCGCTTCCAGACCGTCGATAATCGCGCGGCTCTGCTTGCCCGATCCGCCGTGGCTCATGCGGAAGGTGACGTCCTTGCCGGTCTTCTGCTTCCAGAACGCGGCGAAGGCGGGGTTGATCGCCTGGTAGAGTTCGCGGGTGGGATCGTAAGAGACGTTGGTGAGCTCGACAGCGCCGGATTTGTTGCCCCCGCCCGAGCAGCCGGAAAGCATGAACACCACCGCAATCGAGCCGGCAAGCACGGCACGGCGATGGAAACGGCGGTTGGTATCGCGAGTGGTCATCCGATGTACTCCCGGTTGCGTCAGCCCCAGGGGGTTGCCCCTGCAGCGTCGGGTCGTCACTAAACTCAATATATTAGATAGACATTTAATTTCTGCTTCGCCGCGAGAAAGCGAAACTTCTCTCGTGCGCTCAAAGCCGCCGAAAACCCCGGATTTCTTCCGATTCGCCGTCCTTGTGTTCGCTGAGATTAACTCAACTTCAAAAGTAGAGAATGGCCTAGCGCCAAAGCGGGGCAAAATGTCGATGAAATGAGTAGACATTATTTGTCACACAGCGAAGGGCCAGCGGCGATCCGAAGCGCATGGCACCAAGGACCGGCAAAACCCGGCTGCACCCCTTGCGCATCCTGCCCCGCCTCGTGCTATTGCGGATGCATGTCATCGTTCCGAAGCAATCGGCAATCATGCCGCGCCGCGGCGCGCCATAACAAGGCGGGCGCAGGGGGAGATGACGGGCATGGATGAAGCGCAAGCGGTGGTGGCGGCCACATCTGCAGGCAGGAGCCTGACGGCCACGCAATCTGCCAAGGACAGCGCAGCGAGCCCCCCTTCCCCGCAATCCGCCGACCGGTTTTTCAACCGCGAACTGAGCTGGCTGGCGTTCAACCGCCGCGTGCTGGCCGAGGCGCAGAACCCCAACTATCCGGTGTTGGAGAAGCTGCGCTTTCTTTCTATCTCGGGCACCAACCTCGACGAATTCATGATGGTGCGTGTGGCCGGCCTTGCCGCGCAAGTGCGGCAGGGCATCGACGAGCTTTCGATCGACGGGCTGACCCCGGCGCAGCAATTGCAGGCCGCCTACGTCGGCGTCGACGAACTGGTGCGCGCGCAGCAGGCGACCCTCGCTGACCTGACTTCCGAGCTCGAAACGGTGGGTATCCGCATCATCGGCGGCCGCAAGCTCGATCCCAAACTTGACCGTGCACAGTCCGAATGGCTGGCGCACTACTTCGAACAGCATGTGTTTCCCGCGCTGACCCCGCAGGCGATCGATCCGGCACACCCCTTCCCGTTCATCAACAACCAGGGGACGGGCATCCTCTTCACCCTCGTGCGGGTAGCCGATGGCGAGCCCGTGACCGAGATGATCCTCGTGCCCCCGGCCCTGCCGCGTTTCGTGCGCCTGCCCGGTGATCCGGCGAGCTGGATCAGCATCGAGGAATTGATCCTGCGCGGGGCGGGCAAGCTTTTTCCGGGCTTCCGCATTCAGGGCCACGGCACGTTCCGCGTGCTGCGCGACAGCGACATCGAGGTGGAGGAAGACGCCGAGGACCTCGTCCGCTATTTCCGCACCGCAATCCAGCGGCGGCGGCGGGGCAAGGTGATCCTGCTCCAGGTGCAGGAAAACTTCGACCCCGACGCCGAGACGCTGCTGCGCGACAAGCTGCGGCTCGACCATGCGACGGTGATCAAGGCCGGCGGGCTGCTGGCGATGAACGGGCTTTCGGCCATCGTCGACACCGACCGGCCGGAGCTCAAGTTCGAACCGTATATCCCGCGCTATCCCGAGCGGGTGCGCGAACACGACGGCGATTGCTTTGCCGCGATCCGCACCAAGGACCTTGTCATCCACCACCCGTTCGAAAGCTTCGACGTGGTGGTCGATTTCCTGCGGCAGGCCGCTTCCGATCCCGATGTGGTCGCAATCAAGCAAACGCTGTACCGCGCCGGCAAGCAATCGGCAGTCATCGCGGCGCTGATCGCGGCGGCGGAGGCCGGCAAGTCCGTGACGGCGGTTGTGGAACTGAAGGCGCGGTTCGACGAGGAGCAGAACCTCCACTGGGCCAGCCAGCTTGAGCGCGCCGGGGTCCAGGTGATCTACGGTTTCGTGGATTGGAAGACCCACGCCAAGGTTTCGATGGTGGTGCGGCGCGAAGGCGACGGCTATCGCACCTACTGCCACTTCGGCACGGGCAACTATCACCCGGTGACCGCGCGCATCTATACCGACCTCAGCTTCTTCACCGCAGACCCCAAGTTCGGGCGCGATGCGGGGCTGCTGTTCAATTTCATCACCGGCTATATCGAGCCCAAGGCGACCGAGATGCTGGCGATCGCGCCGATCGGGGTGCGGCGCAAGCTCTACGAATGCATCGACCGCGAGATCGCGCTGGCCGAAGCGGGCAAGCCCGCGACAATCTGGGCCAAGCTCAATTCGCTGACCGACAGCCAGCTTATCAACCGGCTCTATGCCGCCAGCAACGCAGGGGTTGAGATCATCCTCGTGGTGCGCGGGATCTGCTGCCTGCGGCCGGGCGTGCCTGGGCTTTCAGACAAGATCCGGGTCAAATCGGTGATCGGCCGCTTCCTTGAACACAGCCGGATCTGGGCCTTCGGCAACGGCGCGGCACTGCCCAACCGGCGCGCGCGGGTGTTCATTTCCTCAGCCGACGGGATGACGCGCAATCTCGATCGGCGGGTCGAGGTGCTGGTGCCGATCAAGAACCCGACCGTGCACGATCAGGTGCTCGATCAGGTCATGCTCGCCAACCTGCTCGATACCGAGCAGAGCTGGATCCTCGAACCCGACGGCACATATCACCGTGCCGATCCGGGGCCGACCCCGTTCAACGTGCATCGTTACTTCATGACCAACCCTTCGCTCTCCGGGCGCGGCGCGGCGCTGACCAAGGGCAGCAAGGTGCCCAAGCTCGCCCTGCGGCGCGGCGCGATGCCGCCCGCATGACCATATCTGCCCGCATCATATCTAATTGCCAGCTGGACTAGATGACCCGCTTCACCCGCACCTCTGCCTATGTGCCCACCCGCGCGATCATCGATATCGGTTCGAACACCGTGCGGCTCGTCATCTATGGCGGTCCGGCGCGCGCGCCCGATGTGCTGCACAACGAAAAGGTGACCGCGCGGCTGGGCAAGGGCGTGGCGGAAAACGGCAAGCTGGGCGGGCGGGCTTCGGCGGCGGCGCTGGCGAGTCTTGCGCGGTATCGCACACTGCTCGATCTCAAGGGCATTCGCGATGTCGACGTGGTGGCGACGGCGGCGGCGCGCGATGCCGTCAACGGTGCGGAATTCCTCGACAAGATCCGCGCACTGGGAATGACACCCCGCCTGCTGAGCGGCGAGGAAGAAGCGATCACCAGCGCGCACGGTGTGATCGGCGCGTTTCCGCAGACAGACGGCGTGGTCGCCGATCTTGGCGGGGGGAGCCTCGAACTTGTCGATGTCGATGCGCAGGGATGCCGGCATGGCACCTCGTTGCCGCTGGGGACGCTGCGCCTGCCCGGCCTGCGCGCAGGCGGCGAGCGCGCGTTCGGCCAGACGATTGCCAAGTTGCTCAAGCGTGCGGATTGGCGGGCCGCGCCGGGATCGACGCTCTACCTTGTGGGCGGATCGCTGCGCGCGTTCGCGCGGCATGCGATGATTTCCGCCAACTGGCCGATCGACGATCCGCACGGCTTCGAAATTGGCGCGACACAGGCGCAGGCCCTCGCCAAGGCACTGGCGCGCCGCAAGCCCGAGACGCTGGCACCGGTGCCGGGACTTTCGAGCTCGCGGCTTGCCGCGCTGCCCGATACAGCGGCGCTGCTGTTCGTGCTTATCCGCTCCCTGCAACCGGGGCGGCTCGTATTCTCGTCGTGGGGGCTGCGCGAAGGGCTGCTGTGGGAACGGATGCCCGAAGGTGTCCGCATGCAGGACCCACTGGTGGCCGGGGCCGCCGCGTTTACCACCGAATTCGGAATCGCGGCTGCGACCGCGGCGATGGTATCGGGCTGGACCGTGGCAGCGCGCCTGCCCGACGCGGCGCCGGGAACCGAGCGGTTGCGGCTGGCAGCGACGATGCTGTGCCTTGCCACGACGATGGTGGAGCCCAACCTGCGCGGCGATCTGGCGAGGGACTGGGCGCTGCGCAAGCGCTGGATCGGGGCCAGCCCAGCCGACCGCGCGATGCTGGCAGCGGCGATGATCGCCAATACCGGTCGTGCGGACCTGCCGGCGGATCTGGGCAGGCTGGCGGCGCCTGAGCAACTGCGCGAGGCGCAGGCCTGGGGCCTTGCCACGCGGCTATGCCGGCGGTTCAGCGGCAATACCGCGCAGGGAATCAGCGGCAGCGCGCTGCGCGTGGAGGACGGCGTGCTGGTGCTGGAAGTGCAGCCGCGCACTGCCGTGCTGGTGAACGAAGGCGTGGAGCGCGACCTCAAGATGCTGGCGACGCACCTGGGCTTGAAGCCGCTGGTGCGCTAGCTTTTCTCGCGCTCAGCCTCTGCCTCGGCGGCGGCGAGAACGCGCAGGACATTGCCGGACCAGATCTTGGCGATATCGGCCTCGGAATAGCCGGCGGCGAGCAGCGCCCTGGTGATCTTCGGGAGGTCGGCGATGTCATCGAGGCCGGCCACGCCGCCGCCGCCATCCCAATCGAGGCCGATGCCGACATGCTCGACACCCGCGACCTGCAGCGCGTGGAGCAGGTTGGCCATGAGATCATCGAAGCTGGCGCGGGCCTCCGGATACTTTGCATCGAGCGCATGGCGTTCGGCGAGCATACCCTGACGATCGGCAGCGGTGAGCGACCTGTCTTCAGGGTACTTCGCTTCGAGCGCCTTCATCGCAGCTTCGCGCTCGGGACTCTGCTTGAGGCCCTTCACGTAGACCGAGTTGATCTGGATGACGCCGCCCGCAGCAGCGAGCGCCTTCAAATGCGCGTCATCGATGTTGCGGGGGTGATCGAACACTGCCTTGCAACCCGAGTGAGTCAGGATCAGCGGGGATCTGGAGAGGCGCAGTGCATCATCGAGCGCCCGGTCCGAGCTGTGCGACAAATCGGGGACGACGCCGAGCCGGTTCATTTCGGCGAGCAATTGCACGCCCAGCGGACTGAGGCCGTCCCACTTCGCCTTGTCGGTCGAGCTGTCGGCAAACTGGTTGGTGCGGAAATGCGCAAAGCCTGAAATGCGCACGCCCATGGCGTAGAAGCTGCGCAGGAGCGTGGGATCATCGCCGAGCGGCCAGGCATTCTCGATCGAGAGGTAGACGACGCGCTTGCCCGCGGCCTTGATCGCGGGGGCATCGGCAGCCTTTGCGGCGAGCGCGAAGCTTTCGGGGTGCGCGGCGACCATCTCGCGGATCGCGATGCCCCGCATGATGGCGAAATCGCGAGCCTTGCGAGTGGATTCAGCATCGAGCGGACCTTGCGGGGTGTAGATCGCCCAGAACCCGCCATCGAGGCCGCCCTTCTTCATCCGCGGCAGATCGACCTGCGTGTAATCCTGGCGGGCGTCGTGCGCATCCATGATGGACCAGCCGGGAAGCGCGAGCGAGGCCGGCGTATCAAGGTGGGTATCGAGCGTGAGCAGGCGCTGCTGGAGCGCGGCCGCCGGATCAGCCGACCCGCTGCGCGGCGCGCTGGCGGCGGGGCCAGCGATGAAAAGCAGGAGCGCAGTGGCGGCGAGCAGGGCGGGACGGTTTTTCATGCGCACAACCTTCGCGGCAGCAGCGCGAAAGTCAATCACGCGGGATCGGCATCGGCCTGCACTTCGGGTCGTGAGGCGGCGAACGCCGGGTGCGCGAGGGCAGCGACCTCGACCGCTTCGAGCCGGGGGTAATCGATGCGTGCGCCGAAACGGCGGGCGTTGGCCATCTGCGGGATCAGCACGATATCGGCCAGCGTGACTTCTGCGCCGAAGCAAAATGGCCCTTCACGGTGCTCGATCAGGCGTGAACAAGCCGCGAGGCCGCTTTCGATCACTTCGCGCGCCCATTCGTCGATGGCCGGCTGATCGAGCCCGCGCTTCTTGAGCATGCGCAGCACCCGCAGGTTCTGCACGGGGTGGATATCGCAGGCGACCGCAAGCGCAAAAGCGCGGACACGAGCGCGCTCAAGCAGGTCTGCGGGAAGCAGCGGCGGCTGGGGAAAGCGTTCCTCGAGATATTCGATGATCGCGAGGCTCTGGGTCAGCACCGCGCCGTCAATCTCGAGCGCGGGTACGAGCGCCTGCGGATTGCGCGCAACGTAATCTGGCGCCCGCTGCGCATTGGCGCGCAGGTCATGCGGCACGCCGTCCCACGCAAGGCCCTTGAGCGCCAGCGCGGCACGCACGCGCCACGCTGCTGAAGAGCGCCAGTAAGTGTGCAGCACAAGATCCATCGCCAAGGGAGATAGCGCGGATTTCCACGACCTGCCATAATTTCCATCGGGTTAAAGAAATCGTAGCCATTCCGGTCCTATGGTGCGGATTGCCCCCTTCCGGGGATTTTCCGGAGCAAGCATGTCCGCCGAACTGCCCGAGCAACGTCCACAACAGGAGCGCCAGTCCGAACGGCGGCCGCTGATGGTGCGCGTGCAGTATCGGCGCACGATTGTCCGGCTGGCCGCGCAGATCCTCGACCTTTCCCGCCACGGCCTGCGGCTTGCCGGCATGGAGCGGCTGCGGACGGGCGAAAGCGTGTGGATCACCCTCCCCGGCCTCCCGCCGCGCCAGGCCAAGGTGGTGTGGACCGACCGCTTCGAAGCAGGCTGCCTCTTCGTCGAGCCGCTGCACGAGGCGGTGTTCGATGCGATTGTCACCGGTCACATGCACTGAAGCTTTCCGAGAGCCCCTGCAATGAGTAGGGGACGGTCATGCTTCGCCTTACCGAACTCAAGCTTCCGCTGGATCACACGACTGCCGAACTCGAGGCCGCGATTGCCCAGCGGCTGGAGATCGAGCCCGCGGCGCTGCTGCGCTATGCCGTGGCGAAACGCGGGAACGATGCGCGGCGCAAGTCCGCGATCAAGCTGGTCTATGCCATAGACGCGAGCGTGACCGACGAGGCGGCCGTGCTGGCGCGCCACGCGGGTGATGTGCAAGTCCGCCCCTCCCCCGATACGAGCTACCGCTTTCCCGTGATGGCGCCCGCAGGCTGGCAAGGCCCTCGCCCGGTGGTGATCGGCGCGGGGCCATGCGGTCTGCTGGCGGCGCTGATCCTCGCGCAGATGGGCCTGAAGCCGATCATCATCGAGCGCGGCAAGGCCGTGCGCGCGCGGACCAAGGACACCTGGGGCTTGTGGCGGCGCAGCGAACTGACGCCGGAATCGAACGTCCAGTTCGGCGAAGGCGGCGCGGGCACTTTCTCCGACGGCAAGCTCTACAGCCGGATCAAGGACCCGCGCCACCTTGGGCGCAAGGTGCTGACCGAGTTCGTGAAAGCGGGCGCTCCGCCCGAGATCCTCACCGAAGCACACCCGCATGTCGGCACCTTCCGGTTGGTGACCATGGTCATGTCGATCCGCGAGACGATCGAGGCGCTGGGCGGCGAATACCGCTTCGAAACGCGGGTCGAGGATTTCGTGATCGGCAAGGACGAGCACGGCGAGCGGCAGCTGGAAGGGCTGCTGCTTTCAACCGGCGAAGTGCTGCCGGCGCGGCGGGTTATCATGGCGGTGGGTCATTCGGCGCGCGATACATTTGCCGTGCTGCATGCAGCCGGCGTCCATATCGAGGCAAAGCCGTTTGCCGTGGGCGTGCGTATCGAGCATCCGCAGCGGCTGGTCGACGTGGCGCGCTATGGCCCCGGTGCCGGGCATCCGATCCTCGGTCCCGCGGCCTATTCGCTAGCGCATCAGGCGAGCAACGGCCGCTCGGTCTACAGCTTCTGCATGTGCCCGGGCGGGCGCGTAGTGGCGGCGGCTTCCGAGCCGGGGCGCGTAGTGACCAACGGCATGAGCCAGTATTCGCGCGCCGAGTTCAACGCCAATTCGGGGCTCGTCGTCGATATCGATCCCGAGCGTGATTATCCGGGCGGTCCGCTGGCCGGCGTGGCGTTCCAGCGCAAGTGGGAGGAACTGGCCTATACTGCCGGCGGCAGCAATTATTGCGCGCCGGGGCAGAAGCTGGGCGATTTCCTCGCGGGGCGGCCGTCCACAAGCTTCGGTTCGATCAGCCCTTCGTACCAGCCGGGCGTAACGCCGACCGATCTGGCGCAGTGCCTGCCAGACTTTGCGGTGGCCGCGATGCGCGAGGCGCTGCCGGTGTTCGGCCGCCAGATGCCGGGCTACGACCATCCCGATGTGGTGCTGACCGGGGTAGAAACGCGCACGTCATCCCCGGTACGGATTACGCGGGGCGCCAATTTGCAGAGCCTCAACACGGCCGGTCTTTACCCGGCGGGCGAAGGCGCGGGCTATGCGGGGGGCATTCTTTCAGCGGCCGTGGACGGCATCCGCGTGGCCGAGGCGCTGGCACTGGAGCTGCTGGGCCGGCCTGCCGGCGCTCAGCCGCCCGCCCCGCGCGCGTAGGCCGTTAGCAGCGACTGGCGCAGCGCGCCAAGCGACGGGAGATCGAGCCCGCCGAGCTGGGCAATGCCCACGATCTCGTCCGCGCCGTAGCACTGTGACAGTTCGATCGCTTCGCCCTTGAGCTTCTTGGCAAGCGGCCGCGACCAGAACGTGTAGACCGTTGGCAGCGCGCGTTCGGTCGGGTCTTCATCGACCACCATGGCGAGGCGGCCCGAGCGCAGTTCGACAAACGCGCCAATCGGATAGATGCCGACCATCTCGATGAAATCGACCATGATGGCGGGATCGAGGCCGTCGCAATGTTCGCCCATGTGGCGGATCGCCTCGGCCGGATCGAGCCCGGGCCGGCTTTCCTTGCCGCTCACGAGCAGATCATAGGTGTCGCAGATCGCGGCCATGCGTGAGAGCTGGTCGATATCGTGCCCGGCCAGGCGGTGCGGATAGCCGCGGCCATCGAGCCGTTCGTGGTGCCGCAGGCAGACCTTGAGCACGGCATCGGGAATGTCGCCGGCCGCCTTGAGCAGCGCGTGGCCTGCCAGCACATGCTGGCAATGCCCATCGGTTTCGAGATCTGTGGAGGGGCCGGTCCAGACATCTTCGGGATGCGGCGGCCCGCCTGTCTCCTGGCTGGCGCCGATATCCATGAGCAGACCCGCCATCCCCGCATCGCGCGTCTCGGCGGAGGACAGGTTCATCTGGCGGGCGAGCGCGATCATCAGCGCGCTGGTGGCAAGCGCGTGACGATAGGTGTCCTCGCTATCCTCCCGGCAGCGTAGCAAACCGTTGAAAGCATAGAGATTACGCTGAACCGAGGCGTAGATATCGTCGATCAGCGGATCGACAGTGCGCGTGCTGATGCCGCGGCCAAGGCGCGCTTCGATGAAAACGCGGCTGACGACCTTGGAATGACGGTCGGCAATCTTGCGCGCAGTGCCAAACTCGCGCGCAGTGGCGACACGGGCGGCGGCAAACTTGTTGGCGGTGGGCCGCGGCGGGACCAGCGGCATGCCGCGCTGCTGCGTCGAAGCGCCGCCGGCTCCGGCCCCGGATCCCACTGCGGCCACTTCGCGCTCGGGCACGTTGTTGAGCCCGCGTTCGGTATCGATGATGACGGCTTCGACGGCGCTGCCCTGCAGTGCCTCGAGCATCCACATCTCCTCGAGCACGAACTTGCTCTTCCAGAAGGGATGCTTGAACCAGCTCCCTTCCAGCTTGTGGATGAACATGCCGAGCCTGAGCTCGGAGGTTTCGACGCGTTTCAGCATGATGCATCCTCCATGCACCCGGTGTGGCTGAAACCGGCTGACCGAGCAGCTACGCAGTAGCCCTGATATTCGCGTGCAAAGGGCAATTCCCCCGCCAAGGATTCTTGGCTAGCGTTGGAAAAACGAGACAATGATGAGGATGGCCTGATGAGCACTGCGCAAGGAGCGAACCAAATTTCCGGCCAAATTTCCGGCGCGAATCCTGGCATGGATCCTGACGTCTTTGCCCAGTTCATGGACCAATTGCAGCGCTATGTGCGCGAACGGCTGGTGCCGGCCGAGGCGGACGTGATCGCGGCAGACGGGATTCCCGAGGACTTGCTGGCAGAAATGCGCGACATGGGGCTGTTCGGCCTGACCATGCCCGAGGAATACGGCGGCGCGGGCATGAACATCAGCCAGTACATCGAGACGATCCACGCGATCAGCTATGCGATGCCGGCGTTCCGCTCGATCATCTCGATCAACATCGGCATGGTCTGTTCGGCGATCAAGAATGCGGGAACGGTGGAGCAGAAGGCGCAGTGGCTCCCGCGGCTGGCAGCGGGCGAGATCGCCGCGTTCGGCCTGACCGAACCGGGCTCGGGTTCGGACTCGGCAGGGCTGGCGACGACCGCGGTGCGTTCGGGCAATGGCTATGTGCTCAATGGCACCAAGCGCTACATCACCAATGCGCCCTACGCCAAAGTGGGCCTGATCATGGCGCGCACGAGCAAGGAAAACCTGCCGAGGAACGCGCATGTCTCGGCCTTCCTCGTTCCGCTCGATACGCCGGGGGTAACGCGCGGCAAGTCGGACAAGAAGATGGGCCAGCAGGGCAGCCATATCGCCGACATCATTCTGGAGGACGTGTTTGTGCCGGGCGATGCGCTGCTCGGCGGCGAGGAAGGCAAGGGCTTTGCCACCGCGATGCAGAGCCTCGACAACGGGCGGCTTTCAGTTGGTGCGGCGGCGACGGCACAGGCGCGGCGGTTCCTCGATACCGCGATCCGCTATGCCAATGAACGCAAGGCTTTCGGTGAGCCGATTGCGCAGTTCCAGTTGATCCAGGCGATGCTGGCAGACAGCCAGGCCGAAATTTACGCCGCGCAGTGCATGATGCGCGATGCCATCGCCAAGGCAGATGCGGGGCAGAAGATCCTGATGGAAGCCGCCGCCTTCAAGATGTTCGCATCGGAGATGTGCGGGCGCGTGGCGGACCGCTGCGTGCAGATACACGGCGGCGCGGGCTATCTCGCCGAGTACGAAGCGGAGCGCTTCTTCCGCGATGCCCGCATCTACCGCATCTACGAAGGCACCACGCAGATCATGCAGCTGGTGATCGCCAAGCAGATGCTCAAGGATTTTGCGGCTCTTTAGCCCGAACCTGTGGTTCGGGAGGCGGCACCGGTTTGCTCCCCGGTGCCGCAGCGAAACTACACATCCGGGATGTTGCAAGCCTCGGCGTCATCCTTGCTGAGCGCGGCGAACTGATCGAGCAGCCACTGCGCGGCCGGACCCGGCGGCGTGTCACGGCGCCAGATCGCGGTGAAGCGATAGGCGCCGCCCGGGTGATCGGGCATCGCGAGACGAGTGAGCGTTCCGGCGGCAAGGTCTCCTTCCACCATCGGCAGCGGCATGTTGCCCCAGCCAATCCCTTCGCGCAGCAAGGCATGCTTGGCGCCGAGGTCTGCAAGCCGCCACGTCTTCGGACTGACGACACCGAAATCGCGGCCCGCGGTGGTGCCGGAGCGGTCTGACAGAACGAGCTGGATGTAGTCGCGCCCCGCACCGGGGGCGATGTGAGTCATCCGGCCCAGCGGGTGATCGGGTGCGGCGACGGGCACAAGCAGCGTAGCGCCTGCCGTCATGCCTTCGAGATCGGCCATTTCGGCGGCGAGCGGGCCAGAGATGCCCAGCGTTGCCGTGCGAGCGAGGACCATCGCGCTGACCGCGCCAAGCGCCTCGACGTGGAGCTTGAGCTGAACCGTCGGGAACTCGGCGGCAAACCCGCGCAGAATGCCGGCCAGCCGCTCGGGCGGGACCATGACGTCCACCACGAGATCGACTTCGGCCTCCAGCCCGCCAAGCAGGCCCTTGACCTTCGCGCGCAAGCCATCGACGCCTTGCGCGATGGCGCGCGCCTCCGCCAGCAGCGCGCGGCCGGCGGTGGTAAGCCGGGGCTTGCGCGTCCCCTCGCGGTCGAACAACGAAACGCCGAGCTGGGCTTCGAGATTGGCGATGCCGTAGCTGATGACGGACACTGCGCGGCCCAGCGCGCGCGCGGCGCCGGCGAAGCTGCCGGTATCGACAATCGTCAGGAAAATGCGCAATTGATCGAGCGTGGGGGTGCCGGGAGAAGGCATTGTCCGGCTCCATCGAACAAACTGGTGCACTTTATCCCACTGATCAGGAAAGCCAGCAAGCGCTATATCGGCTCCAACAGAGGCGCCCTGCCCCGATTTGCCGGGCGCACGACAGGAGATATCGCGATGATCGAACTGCGCCCCTTTGCCAGCCTTGGCGGTGCGAACCACGGCTGGCTAGATGCCAAGCACCACTTTTCGTTCGCCGAATACCACGATCCAGCACGGATGACCTGGGGCAACTTGCGTGTCTGGACTGACGATACCATCGCGCCACAGACCGGCTTTCCGCCGCATCCGCACCGCGACATGGAAATCATCACCTACGTCCGCGAAGGTGCGATCACCCACCAGGACAGCCTTGGCAACAAGGGCCGCACCGAAGCGGGCGACGTGCAGGTGATGAGCGCGGGCACCGGCATCCGCCATTCGGAATACAACATGGAGGACGTGACCACCCGGATCTTCCAGATCTGGATCATGCCGACCCGCAGCGGCGAGGCTCCGGGCTGGGGCGCGCGGCCCTTCCCTAAGGGCGAGCGGGCCGGGCAGTTCACAGCACTGGCGTCCGGCTATGAAGGGGACGGCGATGCCCTGCCGATCCGCACCGATGCCCGCGTGCTTGGTGCAACAATCCGCGCAGGCGAGACTGCGACGTACCCGCTGGGGCGTGATCGCAAGGCCTACCTCGTCCCGGCGACCGGAGCGGTGAAGATCGGCGAGGTGACGGTGAACGCCCGCGATGGCGCCGCGATTCGCGACGTGGAGGTGCTGACCATTACCGCGCTTGAGGACAGCGAGATCGTGATGGTCGACGCTGCCTGAAGATGGGCGGCAGGGGAGCCCCGGCGGGAATCGGGGCTCCCAAACCGGCCTATTTGCAAAATATGCCCGGATTCGCTCAGTGCAATGAGCATCCATAACGGATCGTTTACCCCTTTCGGTCCAATATGGGATGAAGGCGCAAAGTGCGCGCCGCTTGGCAAGTTGCAAGGTGATGGTGCGATAGATGTCGTTCATGGCTCCCATTCCACCGCCGGAACAGATCGTGCGGGCCCAGCGCCAGCCACGTATCATCCGTGCGCGCCTCATCCACCGCGACGGCGAGGTGCAGGACATCGTCATCCGCAACATCTCCGAAGCCGGTCTCGGCGCCAGCGCGCGCGGTCCGGCCCCGGTACGCGGCGAGCGCATCGTGGTCGTGCTGCCGGGCGAGCAGGAAGTAAGCGGCGTCGTCCGCTGGTTCGGTGGCCATACTTTCGGCATGCGGCTCGACCATCCGCTCGACATGGACGCTCTGGGCCGCGCGCTGCAGCGCCAAGCGCATGTCGCGCAGGTTTCCGGCGAGTGGAAGGTGGAGACCCGCCACCGCGTCTACACGCCGCAGTCCGATCCATCGCGCATCCGGCGCGTCTAACCCCTTATCAGGCAGGCTGAACCTCCACATCAGACTTGCTTAATCCCAACCGGCGACCCCCGCGCCGGTTGACCCCTTCCCCGCTTACGCCATGCTGCGCGGCCATGACCAGACAGATCGAAGAACCCGCCCGCCGGATCGACGTGATCCACGAGACCGACGTGCTCGTGGTAGGCTCGGGCCCGGGCGGCCTTGCTGCCGCACTGGCCGCAGCCCGCTCCGGGGTGAAGACCACGCTGGTCGAGCGCTATGGCTGCTTTGGCGGCAATATCACGCAAGTCGGCGTCGAAGGTTTCGCCTGGTACCGGCACCCCACGACCATCGACAGCGAAGGCATCGGCCGCGAGTTCGAGGACCGCGCCGTGGCCATGGATGCCGCTCTGCCCGAACCGCAATCAATCAGCCACGCGCTCGATGCCGAAGCGTTCAAGCATGTGGCCGATGTGCTGGTTGAAGAAGCGGGCGTCATCCCGATGCTGCACCGACTGGTGGTCGCACCGATCATGGAAGGAAACACGATCCGGGGCGTGATCGTGGAAAGCAAGGCAGGCCGCGAGGCGATTCTAGCGCAGCGCGTGATCGACGCGACGGGCGATGCCGACCTTGCCTTTCGCGGCGGTGCGCCAACGATCAAGCACCCGGTGGACGAGATGATGTCGGTCTCGGTCATGTTCTCGATGAGCGGGGTCAACAAGACGCGCTTCATCGACGCGGTGAAGGCCGATCCGCAAACCTACGGCGACTGGTCCGGCGGCGGCGAGTGGGACATCACGACTGACGGCAAGGAGGACGCGATGTTCTCGCCATTCCTGCGCAAGCCCTTCCGGCAGGCGCTGAAGGCGGGGCTGCTGCCACCCAACCTCGCGACGATTGCGGGCACCTGGGGCACGGTTTCGGATCAGGGCGACCTTACCTACCTCAACCTCGTCCACCATTACCTCGATGGCACCGACCCCGACAGCCTTACGCGCGGCGAGATGCACGGACGCCGCGACGCGATGCACGCCATCGCCGCGCTGCGCGGCTATATGCCGGGGTGCGAACAGGCGAAGCTGCGCAATTTCGGGATGACCTTGGGAGTGCGCGACACGCGCAAGATCGATGCGCTCTATAACATGACCGGCGACGATGTGCGCGGAGAGGCACGTTTCGAGGATTCCATCGGGATCTTCCCCGAATTCATCGACGGCTATGGCCTGCTGATCCTGCCGACCACGGGGCGCTATTTCCATGTGCCCTATCGCTCGCTGGTGCCAAAGGGGATCACCAATCTCATCGTCGCGGGCCGGGTGATCGGCGGCGACAAGGTGAGCCATGCGGCGGTGCGCAACATGATGTGCTGCGCGGTATCCGGCCAAGGCGCGGGCGTGGCGGCGGCGATTTCGGTGAAGACCGGGCGCGATTTCGATGCGGTGGATCTTGGCGCGGTGCAGGCCGAGCTGCGGCGGCAGGGCGCCCGGATTCACTGAGGGCTCCGCCGGATATTGCAAGCCTCCGTCCGGTCAAGCGCAGCGGTTAAATGGCGGCGCGGCCTTAAGCTCCAATCAGCGGCAGGGCTTCTTCCCAGAAGTGGTGCAGGCTTTCGGCAAAGCTCGACGGCACGTAGGCGATGCAGGCCTCGTCGCTTTCCGCATAGAGCCGCACGCCGACGTGATCGATGACCGTGGCGGCCGTTGCACCGACCGGGAAAGCCGCCGCGCTCGTATCGAACACGCCGCCTTCCATCAGAAGCTCGCGCCAGCCTGGCCCCGCGATGCGGAAGCGCACGATTCCGCCGCCGATAGCCGTCAGTGCGGCATCATCGCCAAGCGTATCGGCAAGCACCGACGTATCGCCTTCGACGAGCCAGACCGTGGGTTCGAAACGCAGCAGCGTGGTCGCCGCATTGCCGGCGCTGCGGTTCATCGCGGGCAGTGCGAAGCCAATTGCCTTTTGCACGCGCGCGGCGACTTTGGCGGGTTCGCGCCAGATCTCCAGCGCATGGAGCGGCGCGGCCGGGAGCGCGATAATCGAGGTTGGTTCAGTCACGGTAGCGTTCCCCGGCAGGGTCAAAGAAGTGCGGCGAAGTGACGCGCACACGGGCCTTTTCGCCGCGTGTGGGCGAGGAGACGATCAGTTCCTCGCCGTGGCGCTTGTGCCCGCCTTCGAGCAGCGCGAGCGCGATGGCCCCGCCTTCGAGAATGCGGCGCGCGGCGGCGGTGACATGGCCTTGCGGAGACTGGCCCGCCCGGTGGATCAACATCCCGCCTTCAGGGATCGGCCCATCGAGGCTGACAAGGCCGACAAGGTTGTTGCGGTTCGGCGCGCTGAGTGCGGGGCGCGTGAGGCCCGCTGCGCCGATAAAGCCGCCCGCCTTGTTGAGCATTCCGCCGAGGCCGAGATCGTGCGGCGTGCTGCGGCCATCGACTTCGCCGCCAACGACGACGTGGCCCTTTTCGATCCGCAGCAATTCCATGGCCTCAAGGCCATAGGGCGCGCCCCCTTCGGCATGGGTTGCAGCTGCAATCGCCTTCCAGACGGCAGCGGCGTGGCTCGCCTCGACATGGATTTCGAAGGCACGCTCACCGCTGTAGCTGGCGGCAAGGACGTGGACCGGCACACCTGCCAGCACGCCCGGCGCATAGCCCATGTGGCGCGGCGGTTCGGCACCGATCAGCTCCGCGAGGATGGCGCGGGCGCGCGGCCCTGCCAGCGCGATGCCTGCGTAATGCTCCTGCACATTGACCACCGAGCAAGCGAGATCGGGGCGCAGGCTGTTGCGCACGTAGGACAAGTGCCCGGCAATGCGGTCTGCGCCGCCGGTCGAGCTGGTCAGCAGATAGCGGTTTTCGGCGAGGCGCCAGACGGTGCCGTCATCGAACACGAAGCCATCTTCACGGCACATGAAGGTATAGCGGCCGCGGCCCACGGCGAGCTTGCCGACGGTGGTGGCGCAGACAAGTTCGAGGAGTTTCGCGGCGTCGGGCCCGCTGACTTCGAACTTGCCGAGAGTCGAAACGTCGCTGAGGCCCGCGGCGGTGCGCACGGTGCGCGCCTCGCGCAGCGCGGCTTGCTGCAGGCTTTCGCCATCAACCGGATAGGCCCGCGGGCGGAACCAGTAGCCGAGCGGCTGCCAGATGGGATCATGTGCGGCGTGCAGCGCATGCAAGGGGATCCGGCGCACGTGTGCCCCCGCGTTTCGTGCGCCGGCGCCCGCCAGAAGGCCCATCGTGACGGGCGTGAACGGCGGACGAAATGTGGTGAGGCCGGCCTGTGGCACGGTCACACCCTGTTTCTCGGCAAGGCGCGAAAGCGCGACCATGTTGCTGGTCTTGCCCTGATCGGTCGCCATACCCAGCGTGGTGTAGCGCTTGAGGTGCTCGACCGAGCGATAGCCTTCCTGCCACGCCAGATCGATATCGGCGAGGCTGACATCGTTCTGGAAATCGACGAAGCTCTTCTTTGCCTTGCCTGCAGGCGCGACAGCAGGGGCGGCGGGCGGATGGAGCGCGCTGCCCACGGTTTCGCACACTTGCGGGGTTTCGCCCGGGATGAAAGCCTGCGCTTCGTCGTTCCAGGTCAGCTTGCCGCCAGCCTGCATGTGGAGATGCGCAACAGGCACGAAGCCGCCCGAAACAGCGATCAGGTCTGCGTCGAAGCTCTGTTCACCGCCGCCGATCAGCGCGGTGACCTTGCGCAGGCCGTGCTTGCGGCCGGTGACGCTGGAGGGCCGCGCATCGTGATAGACGGTGACGCCTGCCGGTGCAGCGGGTCCGGAAGCGCGGGCATCGAGCAGGGCGACGACGTCTGCGCCCGCCTCGACGAGAGCTTCGGCGGTCAGGTAGGCATCATCGTTGTTGGTGGCGATCAC
>CANCET010000051.1 GCA_947375105.1 Sphingomonadaceae bacterium | reverse complement strand
CTATGACCGCGTGCTGCCGCCGATGATCGAATTCGAGCGCAGCCTTGCCGCGCGGATGGACGGGATCAACCAGCGGCGCATGTTCCGCTTTGTCGATCCGGCCAGCTTGCGGATGATGGCGCTTCGCAGCGATCATACACCCCAGATCGGCCGCATCGCGACCACGCGGCTTGCCGCAGCGCCCCGCCCTCTGCGGCTGTGCTATGCCGGGCAGGTGCTCACCATCAAGAGCGACTCGCTCGATCCGGCGCGCGAGCGCTTGCAGTGCGGCGCGGAGCTGATCGGCGCAGACAACGTCGCCGCCGCCTGCGAAATCGTCGCCATCGCCATCGAGGCGCTGCAGGCCGCAGGTGCGCAGGGCGTCAGCGTCGATTTCACGCTGCCCGATCTCGTCGATACCCTCGCCGCCAAGGCCTTCCCGCTGGCGCCGCAGCAAATCGAGGCAGTGCGCCGCGAGCTTGATACCAAGGATGCGGGCGGCCTCGTCGATGCGGGCGGCGAAGCCTATGTCCCGCTGCTCTACGCCACCGGCGACTTCGATACCGCGATCGAAAAACTGGCGGCGGTAGATGCCGAGAGTAAGGGGCGCGGCGCACTTGCCAGCCGCATCGCTGCGCTACGCGAAATTGCCGCAGCATTGGGCGGTGCAGCGCGGCTAACGCTCGATCCCTCCGAACGCCACGGTTTCGAATATCAGTCCTGGCTCGGCTTCACGCTCTATGCCGACGGCGTCCGCGGCGCACTGGGGCGGGGCGGCACGTATCGAATCGCCGGGGCCGGTGAAGGGGAGGCAGCCACTGGCTTCTCGCTTTATCCCGATGCCCTCATCGCGCTGGTCGCCGACGGCGAACGCGGCGAGGACAGCGTGTTTCTCCCCCTCGGCCACGACCGCGAAACTGCCGCACGTCTGCGCAGCATCGGCTGGCGCACTGTCGCCGCGCTGAGCGCCGCCGATAGTGCTGCCACCGCCGGCTGCAGCCACGAACTGCGGGGCGGAGAGCCAATAAAGCTCTAAAGCTCTCAAGCTCTAAAGCTTCACGACCTCGCCGTCTTCCTTGGTGAAGCTGTCCGGCTTGCGCTCCAGCAGATCGAGCACGGCTTCCGAGGGCCGGCACAGCTTCGTGCCCTTGGGTGTCACCACGATCGGCCGGTTCACCAGAATTGGGTGCTCAACCATCGCGGCAAGGATCGCCTCGTCGCTGGCAGCGGCGTCGGTCAGGCCGAGCTCTTCCGCCGGCGTGCCCTTTGTCCGCATGATCGCGCGTGGCTCTGCTGCCATGTCCGCCAGAATCGCGTCCAGTTGCGGCCGCGTCCACCCGGCCTTGACGTACTCGACGACCTCAGGCGCGTATCCCGCCGCTTCGATCATCGCGAGCGTGTTGCGCGAGGTGCCACACTTGGGGTTGTGGTAGATGGTGATGGGGAATGTGTCGGTCATGGCGGCCTCATGCCAGAAGTGTATCGCCGTCTGCAAGTGAGCCCTTGACCGCCTTGGCCTTGCCCTCGCCGCCACACTCCCCTACGGCGCCAGCCGACTTCGAACTGCAACAGAAAGTGTGCGCGAACCGTGGCCAACGTGACCGTGATCGGCGCCCAGTGGGGCGATGAAGGCAAAGGCAAGATCGTCGACTGGCTCGCCAGCCGGGCCGATGCCGTGGTGCGTTTCCAGGGGGGGCACAATGCCGGCCACACGCTGGTGGTGGACGGGTCGGTCTACAAGCTCTCGCTGCTCCCTTCAGGAATCGTGCGCGGCACGCTTTCGATCATCGGCAATGGCGTGGTGCTCGATCCGTGGGCGCTCAAGGCGGAGATCGAGAAGCTGACCGGGCAGGGCGTTTCGATCCACGCCGATAACTTCGCGATTGCCGACAATTGCCCGCTGATCCTGCCGCTTCACCGCGATCTTGATGGCTTGCGCGAAACGGCCGCAGGGTCTGGCAAGATCGGCACCACCGGGCGCGGCATCGGTCCCGCCTATGAAGACAAGGTCGGCCGCCGCGCCATCCGTGTCTGCGATCTGGCGCACCTTGACGAGATGGATGCGCAGCTCGCCCGCCTTTGTGCCCACCACGATGCGCTGCGCGCCGGGTTCGGCCAACCGCCGGTGGACCGCGCCGCGCTGCTCGAAGAACTGCGCGAAATCGCGCCCTTCGTGCTGCAATTTGCCCAGCCTGTGTGGAAGCGCCTGAAAAAGGTGCGCAAGGCCGGCGCGCGCATCCTGTTCGAAGGCGCGCAGGGCGTGCTGCTCGATGTCGATCACGGCACGTATCCGTTCGTCACCTCGTCCAATACCGTCTCCGGCACGGCGGCTTCGGGTTCGGGCCTTGGCCCCAATTCCACCGGCTTCGTCCTCGGCATCGTCAAGGCTTATACCACTCGCGTCGGCTCGGGCCCGTTCCCGACCGAACTGGAAGACGAAGTCGGCCAGCGCCTCGGCGAGCGCGGGCATGAATTCGGCACCGTGACCGGGCGCAAGCGGCGTTGCGGCTGGTTCGATGCGGTGCTGGTGCGCCAGTCCTGCGCGATCTCGGGCGTTACCGGCATCGCGCTGACCAAGCTTGACGTGCTTGACGGCTTCGAGCGGGTCAGGATCTGCACCGGCTACCGCCTGCACGGCAAGGTGCTGGACTATTTCCCCAGCCACGCCGCCGATCAGGCTGCGGTCGAACCGATCTACGAGGAAATGGACGGCTGGCAGGGCACGACGGCGGGCGCACGCTCGTGGGCGGACCTCCCCGCGCAGGCGATCAAGTATATCCAGCGCGTGCAGGAACTGATCGAAACGCCGGTCGCGCTCGTTTCCACCAGCCCCGAGCGTGAGGATACCATCCTCGTGCGCGATCCGTTTATCGACTGACGCGGCATCGCACCGAATCGGGTGCAATGCCGATGCCGGGTGTTGGCAATCCGCGCCGACGCGGTGAATTGGTGCGTCGACGGAGTCCGTAGCGCGCCTGCTGCACTGCGGAATGCATCCCCTCTGGCTGAAGGGAATCTGTTGGATTTCCGCTGCTTGCACCATGCGTGCGGGTCTGGACCGCATGGCCTTGCTCCAGATTGGAGGAATATGATCTTGACCTGAGCTCGTTTTGTTCCACTCTTGTTCGCATACGGACAATTACGGAGTGAACTTTCGATGGGACAGGCTGCCAAGCAGTTCGATTACGGCAGGACCGACGCACAGGGGGCTGATCCGCTGGCCCCGCGCGTTGTTGAGATGCGTGATCGGGGCGACGGCCGGGCGCCGGGCCGCGTGCAGGATCGCGGCACATCGACGCTCGCCGTCACCATTTTTGCCGATCGCAGCTACTTGCGGGCCGAAATGGAGGAAGATGCCTCGGCTGCCGGCCTGCGCATCGCGCAAACAAGTGATCTGGGCAACCTGCTCGCGGAAGGGCCGGGGCCCGCACTCGGCGATCTCGTGCTGGTCGATTGCCCGGTGATCGACGGCGCTGAACTCGCGGCCCTTGCGCGGCTTGATCTGCGCGCAGCCAAGAGCGGATCGCAACTGGTCGTTTCCACCAGCATCGGCTCGCTCGACGATGTGTTTGGTTGCCTGGACCAGAGCGACGCGCAGATCCTCGTCACGCCAAGCCGCGCGGACCGCGTCATCGCGCTGGGCCGCACCCTGGCCCGCGCCGGCAACCGCGTGCGAGAACTGTCGGAGGAAGACCGGCTGGCACTGCTCCGGCTCACCGAACAGGTGGGCCAGATCGCTCAGAAGCTGGAGGCGCTATCGTCCAGTTCCACTGGGGCGGCGGCGCAGGCATCCGCATTTCGCTTCGATGGTGCTGATGATGAAGCGCGCATTGACGAAGGGACCGATCGCCTTGTTCGCGCCGCGCGCCCGCCGCTCCCCGATCCGCGTCTCGTGCGCAAGATCATCCGCCAGCGCCAGTTGCGCGCGCGCTTCTTCGAAGGCGATCTCTTCGCCGATCCCGCCTGGGACATGCTGCTCGATCTCACCGCCGCCCGCGCCGAACACGTGCGCGTATCGGTCACTTCGCTGTGCATCGCGTCGGGCGTGCCGCCTACCACGGCGCTGCGCTGGATTGGCCAGATGACGGACGCGAGCTTGCTCCAGCGCGTGGACGACGAGACGGACCGCCGCCGCGCGTTCATCACGCTGACCGACAAGGCCGCTGATGCCATGGCGCGTTATTTTGCCGAACTCGGCGCCTCGGCAGCAACGCTCGTCTGATCGCGGCTGCTCCATCGGACGTGTATGTCCCCTGCGGGGAGAGCGGAGCTGCATAAGGTGGTGAAGGGGCATCCCTCAGCCATGCGTGCATCCAGCGCAAGCGTAGCCGCGAGGGCGGCCTTCGGGTTCGAGGGCTGTTGGATATGGTAGGGCCACAGTTCGATCGGCGGCTGCCGCAGTGGACGGGGAATGCACTTGGGCGCCGACGACGGCATCATCCGGCGGCTCGGTTCAACGTTTCTGGCAGGCAAGCCGATCAGGTGAACGTCAAGCCTGAGCCTATCTGCCGAGCGCGGCAGGATTGGAGCGACGGGCCGCGGTGAACGCGCCAGCATCGCGGCGAACATCGCAGAGTACCCATGTCCGGATCGGGCTCAGTCGGCGCTCTCACCCCGTTCGGCCTGGCTGCGCAATGGCCGCGTGCGCAGCTTTGATTCGAGCGATGCAAGTTCAGCGCCTGCCGCGTGGCCTTCCAGCGCCGCTTGCAGCGCGCGGTATGCCGCCAGCACATCCGCGCCCTCGTGCGAAAGCCGCGCTCCCCCGCCACGCGCGCTGCCCGGCGAGGTTTCCACAAGCGGCGCGGCCCAGCAGCGGTTCATCAGGTCGACCAGCTGCCACGCGCGGCGATAGCTCATGCCCAGTCGTCGGCCCGCTCCGGAGATCGATCCCTCCGCTGCAATCGCCTCGAGCAGGTCCGCTTTGCCCGGCCCCATCGCGATGGCATCTCCGCACAGGATCTGCAGCTTGAGCTTAAGCGGGGAGGGCGCAGCGGTCATTTTTCCGGGTCTATCCTTGCACGGGGCCGCGCTCAAGCCGCACCACGCACGGGACTGTTGCGGCTTGGCCCCCCAAGGTCGCTTCCGCGGGTGTCATCGGTCTACTTACCTGTGCTGTCGTGCATTTGCGTCCCCCCGCGCCGTGCGTTTCAACAGCCGCGAAGGCCAGTCTTCGCATGGCGACAAGCCTTCACGCGAAGCGAATCCTGCCGGGTTGGTCGCGTCGTAGCCGGCCCTTGCGCATTTGCCCCCGCCATATGCAGAACGGGGGCAGGTTCGCACCGAACCTGCCCCCGTTCTGCATAAGGTGGGCGCATCCCCCCCCGGGATCAGTCAAGCGTGTGTCACAGCACGAAGTCTGCTGCCTCCAGCGTGGTCACGTGGCCTAGCCGGATCACGAAGTCGGCAACGCCGTCGCCGTTCTGGTCGCCCGCGACAAAGGCCTTTTCGCCTTGAACAGTGTAGCGCAGTTCGCCTGCCGTATGGCTGAAATCGGCCGTGCCGATAAAGCTGAAGGCCTGGTCACCATCGGCGGTGAGGTCTGCATCGACCGCGGAGAGATCGATGTGATCGCCCTGGGCGTGGCTGAAATCGACAATCACGTCGGCGCCTTTGCGAGTCGCTGCGGCAAAGCTGTCAGCCGCGAACACGAAGGTGTCCGCACCGAGGCCGCCGACCATCACGTCGCGCCCTGCGCCGCCATCAAGCGTATCATCGCCCGCGCCCCCAGCGAGCGCGTCCGTGCCCGCACCACCTGCAACGTGATCGTCGCCCGCGCCGCCGTTGACCTTGTCGTTGCCAGCGTCGCCGTTCAGCGTGTCGCTGCCGTCGCCGCCGCCAAGCACATCGTTGCCCGCGCCGCCTGAAACATGATCGTCGCCAGCACCACCGCGCTCGGTATCGTTGCCGGTATCACCCGCAAGGGTGTCGGCGCCCAGGCCGCCCAGCATGACATCGTTGCCGGTGCCGCCATGAAGATCATCGTTGCCGCGCCCGCCATCAAGATGGTCATCGCCTGAATCACCAAACAGGCTGTCGCTGCCACGACCGCCCGAAACGTGATCGTTGCCACCGCCGCCGTGGTGCTCGCCGCCCTTGTTACCGGCGCGGATCACATCATTGGGATTGCCGTCCAGATCCTGATCGTCGGAAACGCCGGCCCCAGTGCCGGTCCCGGTGTCATTGCCCGAGCCGCCGTGCGCGTCGGTGCCGGGAAGCACCGGCGTGCCGTCAGGGGTCGTGAAGGAAAGTTCGCCGGGGAGATAAAGCGACGGATCGTCACTCGTGTCAGCCGTCTGGTGGAACACGCCCAATGCGATGTGATCCGTGAACGTCGAGGTCAGCGTGATATCGCCGGACGCGGCATCGAACGAAAGCGTCTGATTGGGCCGAAGCCGGATCGGCTCACTGCCGCTGTCTTCGATCCTGAACATCGAGATGGTATCGCCGTCGATCACGAACTGAAAAAGATCGGTCATTTGGTTCGCCTTGCCGTTGAATGGCTGCCGGGTTCGCCCAAATTACCTGCCAAGTTCTAAACGTTCATCTCTGGGATTTACCGGCGGTGGGGCGCCAGTCAGCTGTGAAGCAGATATTTACCTTCGCAAGCCGCGGCCACCGGTATCGGACGGACGCAAGTGGCGATCTGGCACCTCGCGACGAATTTTTGTTCAGGCTGCGGCGCGATCGGCCTCCAGCATCCGTTCGGCGAGCATTCGACCCGAAACCCAGGCGCATTCCACTCGGGGCCCAAGCAGCCAATCGCCGCAGGCACCGATTCGCTTTGAACCGTTCCAGAGGGATCCGAGACCCGTGCCCGCCGAGAGTGCGTAGCGCCAGCGGTGCACAGAATGCGCGAGCGGCGTGAGTGCGGCTGTACCGGTTGCTTCTTCCAGAGCGGCGAGCAGCAGGGGCGCAATTTCTTCCGGCTGGCGTTCGAGGTGGGCGGTCGACCATTGCGGGCTGGCCTGAACGACCCAGCTTTCCGGTCCGGCGCGCCCGGGCTTGGCGCTGTCGCGCGCAGCCCAGGCGAGGATGCCGCAGTTGCGCAGGATGCCGGATGCATGCGGCAACGCGGTGGGGAATGCGAACATGCCCGACCAGCAAGGCTGGGAACGGGCGAAGAGCGCTGTGCGCGCCAACTCGAAATCATGCAGCGTGAGGATTGGCGCGGCCTGTTCTGCGGGCAACGCCAGCACCGCAGCATCGAAATGCTCAGCCGGCATGCCTTCGCCGAGCAGTCGCCAATGATTGCCTTCCCGGGCAAGGCCGCTCACGTGGTGCATGAAGCGCACTTCGTGGCGTGCGGCCATTTCGCGCACAACGACGTTCATCGTCGGCACGCCGATCCACGCATCGCTGCGTGCTTCGGGCCAGCGAGCGGCAATGCCTGCCTGTTCCCAGCGCCCCACTTCAGCGGCAAAGCCGGCGTCGCGCACAGTGAAGTATTGCGCGCCGAAATCAAATGATGCCTCCCCGTGCGCGGTCTCGATCCGGCGGGAAGCCATGCGGCCACCGGCTTTGCGGCCTTTGTCAAACAAGGTAACTCGCCAGCCTTGCCCAACCAGCGCATCCGCGCAGGACAGGCCGGCAATTCCGGCTCCGATGATGGCAACGCTGGGCATTTTCCGTGCCGCCGTTACTTGCGGCCCATCAGCGACAGGACCTCCTTGCGGCTGCTGGGATCGTCAAGGAAGCAGCCGAGCATGCGGCTGGTCACCATGCCGACGCCGGGTGTGCGCACACCGCGCCCGGTCATGCAGCCATGCTGCGCCTCTATCACGACGGCAACGCCGTGAGGCTGGAGGTTATCCCAGATGCACGTGGCGACTTCGCTCGTCAGCCGCTCCTGGATCTGCAGCCGGCGGGCGTAGCCGTGGAGCACGCGGGCCAGCTTCGAGATGCCGACCACCCGGTTGCGCGGAAGATAGGCGATCGATGCCGTGCCGGTGATCGGGGCAAGGTGGTGTTCGCAGTGCGACTGGAAGGGAATGTCGCGCAGCAGAACGACTTCATCGTACCCTGCCACTTCACTGAACGTGCGGCGCAGGTGCTGGCCGGGATCTTCCTCATACCCGGCACAATATTCGCGCCAGGCACGGCCGACGCGGCTCGGCGTGTCGGTCAGTCCTTCGCGCTCCGGATCATCGCCAGCCCAGCGCAGCAGCGTGCGAATGGCCTCTTGCACTGGCTCAGGGACGATCAGCTTGCCGTCCTCATCGCGCGCCTCGAATTCGTGTGTTACGTAATTCATGCGTGCGCTCCGTGGCCTAAAGGACAATCGCGTGCCGGATAGGCCGCGGTTATGCTGCAAAAAACGGGCAGAAGCGCACACGGCGCATATTGCAGCTCCGTCGCAAATCAGTTTACCCATGCAGCGATCTTGTTTCTAAGGATCGGGACAGGGCCGGTTTTTGGGAACATGGACCTAAGGGCAATTGCGCGCAGCGCGCCGGAGCCGAAGGGAAGACATATGACAATTGGCGCAATGATCGAAAACAGCCTCGTGGCTGCCGTGGTGAGTAATCCTCGGCTACCCGACAATCCCATCGTGGATTGCAACGCGGCATTTATGGAACTCACCGGCTATGGCCGTGATGAGATCATCGGGCGCAACTGCCGGTTCCTGCGCGGTGCCGGAACCGAACCTGAACTGACCGCACAACTGCGCGACGGCATTGCCGCGCGCGTGCCGGTGATGGTGGAATTGCTCAACTACAAGCGCGATGGAACGCCGTTTCGCAACGCCGTGATGGTTGCGCCGATCTTCGATGCGGCGGGTGAGCTTGAATGGTTCCTGGGTAGCCAGGTGGAAATCGTGGGCGCGGCTGACAATGTGCCGAGCGCGCGTGCGGTTGAGGCGCGCGAGAAAGTCGCATCGCTCTCACGCCGTCAGCGCGAGATCCTGGAATGCATCGCGGCGGGCCGGCTCAACAAGCAGATCGCCTACGAACTGGGGCTGAGCGAGCGTACCGTGAAGCTCCACCGTGCCGCCGTGCTGCGCGCGCTGGGTGTTCGCACTAGTGCCGATGCCATCCGCATGGCGATCGAAGCTGGTCTCTGACCGGCAACCGCTGCGCCGTTTGCCCTCCGGGACAGGTTGAGGGCGAAGGGGGCGAGGGCCACCTCAAAAGCATCGGGTCGATGGAGCAAGGCTCCGCTTCGCGGTCGCAACCTGGTGCGAGCCTTCCGGTCCCCCCCGCTTCACCGGGAGGTTCGCACCTTGTCCTCGCATTGTCGGTGGTCGCGCCTGTCTCGCACACAAAAGGGCCCCCCGATCCACGTGGGACCGAGGGGCAGGGTGCGTACTTCGTGACGCCGATCAGAACGCGGCGGTAATCGAGACGACGACCTTGGAGCCGGCAATCGATGAGCCGTCCTTGGTCGAGGAAAAGTTGGGGATCAGGTAGGCCGCTTCCTTCTTGGTGATATCGGTATCGACATACGCCACGCCGAGCGTGAGCTTGCCGACCGCGATATCCGTGCCGAGCAGCCAATCGAGATATTCGCCAGTCGGGGCGACGCTGGTCCCGTTGGGACCGAGCCCGGAATTGCCCTTCGAGTAGCCGAGGTGGCCTTTGAGCGTGATCGGGGTTGTCGGGATACCCGCAGCGGCATCGCCCCAGACGTAGACGTTGTCCTTCTTGTCACCCGGATTGTCGTAGACCCCGGCGACCGCAGAAGCGCCTGAATTGTACCACTTGCCCAGCGCCTGCTGCTTGGGTGCATAGGCGACACCGGCGGTGAGGCTGGCAGGGCCGACCGTGCCCGAAAGCTTTACGTAAGGCTCGGCAAATGCGGTTTTGCTGGCGCCGCCGGGATAAGTGTAGACCGTCACGCCGACATCGAGAGCGGCGGCATTGGCGACCGGGAACTTGTAGCCGGCGATAAGATCAAGCTCGAGGTTTGGCCCGCCGAAGGTGCCCCAGCCGGAAAGGTTCGACGACCAGAAGCCGGCATATGCGCCGCTCTCGTGCGTCACGGTGATGCCGCCCTGAACGGCCGCACCCTTGTCGGACTGCGAGACCCCGCGGAACCGGTAATCCGAGACGAGCGCGACGCTGCCGGAGACAGTCAGGGCCGGGGGAGGTGCGGTTTCCTCTGCATGCGCGGCAGTGGCGGCAAGCGTGGAAGCGGCAGTCAGAAGTGCCATGGTGGCAAGACGGAAATTCATGTGGAACGACCTCCCTGGGACCGAGCCCGAGATTAAGGATACCGTTCCTGCCTGCGACCGCGGTTGCGTGACCTCTCACCAGGTGGTGCCACGTCTTGTGCGGTGCGGTAATACTTACGGTGACCGGTTTGCTGCCTGATTGCGCGCTAGTGTCTAAATGTTGCTGGACGTGCTGCAGCGCAAAAGAATTGGATTGCGGCGTTTCTGCAACAGCACCGCTGCTCAGGCGGGATCGGCGGCAGGCTCTGGTGCAGCCACGCTGCCGCATGGCAGCGGCAGGCGGATCAGCGCGATAAGCCCACCGCCCTCGCCATCGGCGTGGCGGCGGTTGGCGAGCGACAGCGTGCCGCCTTCGAGCCGAACCGAGGCCTGCACGATCGACAGCCCCAGGCCCATCCCCGGTGTATCGCGCGAACGGGCGGTATCGAGCCGGAAGAAGGGCTGGAACACGTCTTCCATGCGGTCTGCGGGAATCCCGGGGCCATCGTCCTCGACCCGGATTTCGAGGGCATCGCCAGCGCAGGACAGCGCCACGCGGACATTGCCGGCGTAGTGCAGGGCATTGTCGATGAGATTTGACAGGGCACGCCGGATCGAAACTGCGCGCGCCATGATTTCGAGGCTCTCGGGCCCGAAGTAATGCGCATCGAGCCCCTGATCGGCGGCACTGTCGACCAGCGTTGCCGCCATGATCGCGATGTCGATGCGCTGCGGCGGAATTTGCGAGCCTCCAGCCTCGACGAAAGCCTGGAGCGATTCGAGCAAGTGGCGCATTTCGCCGATGTCGTGTTCCAGCTCGGTGCGGGTCTCTTCTTCGAGGCGCGCGCCATCGAGCCGAAGCTGGAGGCGCGAGAGCGGCGTGCGCAGATCGTGGCCGATCGCCAGCATCGATTGCGTGCGCTCGGCCTGCTGGCGCTGGATGCGGCGCTGCATCTGGTTGAACGCGCGGATTAGGCGGCGCACTTCATCGGGACCTTGTTCGGGGAGACCACCCGGACGCAGTGTCTCGACATGGCGAAGCGCGCCGACGAGTGTTTGCAGCGAGCGCATCGTGGCGCGGAACATCAGCCACGCCAGCGCGCCGAGCAGCAGTGTGGGCAGCAGCATTGGCAGAATCTGCGAGAGCGACAGCTGGAGGCTGACTTCGCCGGCATAAGTGCGGAACGCGAGCGCGCTGCCATCGGCAAGGACGAGCGTGCCGACCACATCGCGGCTACCATGGTCGTGCCGCGCTACGAGGCGCTGGCCATCGGCAACAAGTTCCGGTCCGGCGGCGAGAATGCGCGCGGCCAGCGCCGGATCGGATGATCGCAGCGCGGCGGCGGCGGGCCGTGCTGTCCAGCCAAGTTCGAACCGGCCGGTGGCGAGCGCGCGGGCCGTCTGCGCGCGCCGGTCGGGGACTTCGCGGGAGATGGCCCGGGCGGCAAGGGCGAGGTGTTCGCCGATGCGCGCCGCATCATCGCGCTGGACGGCAGTGGTCGTTGCCGAATCGAACAGGAACGTGTTGGCAAGAAAATCGACCGCCGCGACGAGCAGCAGGATCGCCAGCAGCCGCTCGGTGAGGCCAAGGCGGCGAAATCCTATGCGATTAGGGGGTTTCAACCGCGCCGGACTTCCGCCTTGAACATGTAGCCGACGCCGCGCACCGTGACGATCGGCGGCTCACCGCCGCTGGCCGAAAGCTTGCGGCGCAGGCGGCTGACGAGCACGTCGATGCTGCGGTCTGAACTGTCACCGAGGCGGGTGCGCGAGAGCTCGATGAGCCGCTCGCGCCCCAGCACGCGCTGGCGGTGGCTGACGAACGTGGCCAGGAGATCGAATTCCGCGCCGGTAAGATCGACCATCGCGCCGCTCGGCGAGCGCAGTTCGCGGCGCGAGAGGGAGAGCTTCCACCCGTCGAAATGGACTTCGCTGGTGCGTTCATCCCCCTTCGTGAGGCCTTCGCCGCCGCCGCGGCGGAGCACGGCGCCGATCCGCGCAATCAGTTCGCGCGCGCTGTAGGGCTTGGCGAGGTAATCGTCTGCGCCGAGCTCCAGGCCGAGCACGCGGTCCTCCTCGCTGCCACGCGCGGACGCGAAGATGATCGGCACATCGCTTTGGCGGCGGAGCTTGCGGACCAGATCTATGCCGCTGACGCCGGGGAGCATGATATCGAGCACGACCAGTTCGGCCGGTTCGGATTCGAGCATGACCCACATTTCGGCCCCGGTGGCGGCAGTGCGCACGGCGTAGCCGTTTTCGCGCAGCGCCCGCGCCGTGAGCATGCGCAGCGAAACGTCGTCTTCAACCAGCAGAATGGAAGGAGCAGTCATGTCTATGGTCCGAACCTAGAGAGGGGCAGGGGAAGCGGCAAGCCCCCTGCGAGGCGTGCGCAGGCTCAATCGGCCGCGGCGAGTTCCCTTGTCGGCGCAGCGCGCGGCGGCACCTCGGCAAAGAGGGCGGGGGCCTGGCGGTCAAGGCAACGGCGACAAGCAGCACGAGCGGCTCCGAGGTAAAGAATGCCTGTGCGGCGATGATGTCTTTTGATTGCGCAACATCGTCTGGCGCATGACAAATTGTGTCCCGCGTGCCTGTTCGCCATGGCGGGCGGTTTGCGGCGCGGCTTGGGGCTGGAATAAGTACGTTGCGCGGGCGTTCTGGCGGACAGGCCCGGCGTGTCGGCGTCTGGCGCTGTCCTAGAGGGGGGCTGAGTGGCCGCTCCACCGGGCCAAAGTCCTGACATCCTGATGATCGGAAAAGATATTTTCGAGAAGGGCGCGGTCTGCTTCGGTTGCGTACCGGTTGCCGCGAGAAATTTGCGGAATCTCGGTCTATTTGGTTAGAATGGTTAAAATCGGCGATTAACTGTGCGGGCCCTATAAATGCGCTATCGAGTGGAGATGGCGCTATGGAAGAAGTGCATGAAAGCTGCGGGGCTATTTTTCAAATAGTCTACGAAGCGAATGCGGCAGGTTATATTGAATCCGGATCCCGAGGGCGTCTATATGGTGCGATGGATGTGCTAAAATCTACCACGGCGCCATCAATTCATATCAATATTGCTGAACGCATTTCAGTAACTCTGCAGACATCTAAGCGGGCTTCGCTCCGTCACGACGAGAAGCGCTGCGGAGCAGGCTGGAATCCGTTGAGGGCGCTAGAGAAGCAGTGGCTTTGCGCCCCTGCGGCGCGATCATGATGGGGCGGTTTCTGCGCCGCCTGCTTGTGCAGGACAGCCGCGGCGCGACGGTCGTCGAACTCGGGTTCCTTGTTGCACTCATTGCCGTGGCCATCATCGGATCGCTCCATACCTTCAGCAATCAGATCAACGGGGCCTTTTTCGCACTCTCCAATACCATCCACGTTGAACCGTAATCTCGTGAGGCCAAGATGCTGTCCGCTTCAATTGTCGTTGCACGCTATCCCTCTACGGACGTGCAGGATTACGGGCATGCACGGCGTCAGTTGGAGCAATCGTTCGCCCGGCATGAGGCGGGGCGGACGTCCAGCGTTGCGTATTCGGAGGCCGTAAACGAGCTGGCCCGCAACGTCCGCCGGCGCCGCGCGTTGCGTCAGCGGGGAGACGACGTTACGTCTTGTCTCGAAGAGGCAGGCGCCAATCCCCTGCACACGCCGGGCGAGCCGCGCGGGACCGCAGCATGACGGCAAACTTCCTGCGCAGCTTCGGCAACGACCGCCATCATCGGCGCCTCGAGGTTACCCGCCAACTCATCCTGATTTCTGTCACGAGCCGGATCGAGGGGGTGATGCAGGACCTCTCCCGGTCGGGCGCGCGAGTGAGCCTGCGCGAGACGCCGCCGCGCCGTGGGCGCGACGTGCTGCTGCGCTACGGCCCCCACGAGATTTTCGGCCAGGTGGTATGGTGCAGCGGTACTGAAGCAGGCATCGAATTCCACACGCCGATCTCGGCTGAGGAACTGGCAGAAACCGTCGGGTACGATGTGCCGGAGGGCCGCCCGGCCGGACGCATGGTGCTCTAGAGCACTTTCCGGTTTGCCGGGGCATGGCGCTGCTGTCGAAGCGCGAGAACGTCGACGTTCTTGGCGCGCGCTTTGACAAGAGCCGCAGCCTCGGCATGTCGGCTTGCAGATCGCGCAAAACTCCGGCTTCTGCCGTTCGGGTCTTTCCCAGAACCAAGGCGATCCGGGTCAGCGCCGTTTGTCCTGACGAGATACGGTTCAGTAAAGCCGGAGTGGCAGCACATCGCTCATCGAGGGCGCCGGCGTTTCGGAAGGGCGGCGCCCATATTGGGTAAATGGCGGCAGCGGCAGGCCGAACAGGATCTGGTTCCATTCGCCGGCAGTATGCGTGGCCGGATTCTGGCCATCGGGCGCGCGCACCGTGAGCACCACCAGCACATCGCGGCGCCCGACAGACAAATCGCGGCGCGAAAGGCCGGGCAGGTCAATCGGTGCCCCCGAGCGGTTGTCGCTGCTGCGGCGGTTCAGGGAATCCCCCGAGCCCACCACGATCGCCTTGCCGTAGGGCACCCGAGCCGACACTTCGACATGGGTCTTGTCGGTCTCAAGCAGGCTGGCCCCGCGCCCGGCATTGACCACCGACTGCCCCGTGATGTTCGACATTTCGAGGACGACATCCAGATCGACATCTGTTGCACTGACCCGCTGCGGGGTGACTTCGAGCGTAACCCCGATGTCGCGCTCGACCGGCTGCGTGTGGTCGGACAGCGGGACGATCATCACCGATCCGCCTTCCAGAAACTTCGATTTGTGCCCTTCACGGGCCAGCACCAGCGGGCTGGCCTCCAGCGTGACTTGTGACCGATCGTTCGAGGCCAGGTTGAGC
Source organism: Sphingomonadaceae bacterium (assembly GCA_947375105.1). Taxonomy (GTDB): domain Bacteria; phylum Pseudomonadota; class Alphaproteobacteria; order Sphingomonadales; family Sphingomonadaceae; genus Novosphingobium. The sequence continues at coordinate 3,367 of CANCET010000051.1, read as the reverse complement.
GAGTAGTTGATGGCCGGCGCGGTGACAGTGAGATTGCCGGTCCGGCTATCGCCGCTGTCTGCTGCCATATCATAACTGTAATTGAGCAGGGTTCCGCCAAACTGGATAGCCAGCCCGTCAAGCAGGTTGAGGCCGCGCCCCCCGGCGGATTGGCGCGTTTCCCGGATGAGGTAGGCCTCGATGATCACGCCCGGCCCGCCACTGGCTGCACCGGGATTTGCGGCGCTTTCGCCAGCGGGCGGCGTTGGTGGAACGGGCTTCGTTTGCGCAGGTTTATGCGTCTGTGCCTGTACCTGTGGCTGGGGCACCACCTGGGGAGCGGCCGGCGGGATCGTGAGTGGCCGCCAGCCGGATCCGGCAAAGGCGGCTTCCAGAAACTGCTGCCCTGCTGCGTTTTTGCTCGGCAGATGATCGGCATGGTTCAAGGCGGACCGGGCCAGTTCGGGTTCGCCCGCACGGTAGGCCAGCAAGGCGAAAGGCTCTGCCAGCGGCCCCGCTTCGCCGCGCCGCTCGATCGCCTGCCCCATCAGATCCAGCGCAGCGCGGAAGTTGCCCATGTGATAGGCAACGAGGGCCGCACCGGCGAGGGGCTCCCACAAGTCCGGGGCCAATCGCGCCGAGGTCTGGAAACCGCTCAGCGCCATTTCAAGATCGCCGCGCGTGACCGACGGTCCGGAGACGAAGCCCATCGCTGTCTCATAGTGCGCGGCGGCGGATAGCGGATTGTGCCGGGCGCTGCCAAAGGCATCGGCTTCGGCTGGCCGGCCAATCGCCCTCAGCCCGCTCTGCATCCGGACCGGCGCGCAACCCGGCAGAGCCAGCGCGAGGATCATCGCCGCGCAAGTCGCCGAGGGTATGGTGTGCCGTATCATGGTTCGCCCGTCATGTCCGCAAAACGCCCCCGGTAGATCGAGAGAGGTCCCTCGGGCCATCCCCTGAACATGGGATGCTTGCCAGGCGCGGTTCAGCGCGTCTGCACCAGCGGCACGTGCAGCACGATCGATGTTCCCGCGCTGGTGGAGGTGATCTCCAGTTCCCCTCGCAGCGCGTGGGCCCGGCTGCGCATGTTGGCGAGGCCCCTCCCGACACCGGCGCCAACATGGGCACCAACCCGGGCACCAACACTGGCACCAACACGGGCACTGGCGCCAAGCCCATCTCCGTCATCCGTGAACGTGAGCGAAAGGCCATCTGCCGCCAGCGCCGCGCCGACGGTGATGCTGGCAGCGCGCGCATGGTGGATCACGTTGGTCAGCGCCTCCTGCAGGATGCGCAGGATATCCAGAACCTGTGCCGGGCCAAATTGCAGCGTCTCGCCAAGTTCTTCGATCTGCCAGTGCAGGATCATGCCGGCGGCCACGATTTGCGGCTCTGCCCGCTCTTTCCACGCCCCCAGCGCCATCGCCAGATCGCCGCCATAATCTTCAAGCGAGGCAATGATCAGCCGCATATCGGCAAGCGCGGCGCGGGCGTGGAAGGCAATCTCCTGCCCGGCGCCATCGCCGCGCTCCGCCAGCGCCAGCACGGCAACCATGTCTCCGCCCAGCCCATCATGCAGATCACGCATCAGCCGCGCGCGTTCCTGCGCAAGGATCGTCATTTCGCGCTGTTGCCTCAGCTTCAGGTCGGCGCGGCGCAACTGGGCCTCGATCTCGGCGGTGCGGATGCGCAAGGTATCGGCGGTCCGGTCCAGCTCCGCCATCGCCCCGGTGAAGCGATTGATCATCAGGGTGATCATGGCAATCAGCAGCACCAGCAGGCCAGGCCGGGCAATGGCGATCTGCCCTTCGATCACTTGCAGCAGCAGAAGCACATCGTGCGCGACGAGCGCCATGAACAGGATGGTGCACAGGCATACCAGCCGCGCGCCCGGCACGCCGCGCCGCCAGCCGCGTGCCAGCACGACAGCGGCAGCCAGAAGATTGCCGCATACGATCGTGATCCCGATCGGCATCAGGAAACGGGTTATCACCACGGGCGGCGCAAATGCGGCCGCGGCAGCAACGAGGACAGGGCCACTCCACAGCAGCCAGCTGCGCCCTCTGAACGGCGCGCCCGCAAGCGCCATTGCAAACATCAGATAGGCGGCTGAACTGAACGGGACCAGCAGGCTCCAGTAGGAAATGCTCGGTGCATCGATGCCCAGTGCCGGAATGATCGGCGATCCGCGCAGGGTGTCGAAGCAAAGCACAAGCGCAAACCAGCCAAATGCGGCTTCCCGGCGGCGGCGGTTCCAGATCGTGAAGCACATCAGCGCCAGAGCTGCCTGGCCGCCGAGGATCAGCGTGGGGAGCACTTCTGCAACGAACCACAGCTGACGGAACTTGCGGATGACCCCGGCTTCGCCGCCAATATACAGTCTACCAAGGCTGGGGGCCCGTCCGGCCAGCCCGGTTACCGCAATATCGATCCGGTTGCTGGCGGGGCGAAGCAGGCCGCGCGGGATGGCGATCATGGCGGGCAGGGTCGCAAGGCGGCCGGGCATCTGCCACTGGTTGAGCCGAGCCTGACCGACGGTCACGCCGTTGACGGCGACGACGAGAGAATCGCGGAACACGGGAGCCAGCAGGGCAAGATCCGCAGAGGCGCCTGAGGCTGCGATTGCGGCGTGGCAATGGAGCTCCGGCGCGTCGGTCCGGGCCAGGCCAGGGTGGGAGGGCAGGGTCTGGCAAGTCAGCGCATCCAGACTGCCCAGTTCACCAAAATCGGCAGTCTGGGCGAACATCAGCATCGCCAGCAGAATGGCTAGTGCGACCGCCGCTGCAATCATCGCACCGGCACCGACGGTGCGCGTCATGACCGGCGCTTCGTGCATTACAGGCGGATGATGCCGTGTTGAACGGCCTCGTAGACCGCAGAACTGCGGTTATCGACGCGCAGCTTGCGGTAGATGGCCTTGACATGGCTGGGCACGGTGTTCGCCGAAATGCCCAATTGCAGGGCGATCTGGCTGTAGCTGAAGCCCTTGGCGATGCCCCACAACACCTCCATCTCGCGCGGGGTGAGCGGATCGGAGAGGTCGATGGCAGCGCCTGTCTCCCCCCCTGTTGCCGACCGGACTGGCTTGCCCGCGCATGCATCACGACCAGTCGCGCGATCGAGGGAGACATCGGCGATCCGCCAGCCAGCACATCCATCGCCGTCGCATGGATATCGGCGGGCAGGGCGTCCTTCAGCAGATAGCCTGAAGCACCGGCGGAAATGGCCGAAAGAATGGTGCTTTCATCGCCCAGCACGGAGATCACGAGAATTTCCGCAGCAGGTGCCATCTGCCGGGTTTCGATCAGGAAATCGATGGCATTGCCATCGGGGAGGCGCAGATCCGACAGGATCAGGTCAGGCTGCCGGGCCTTGCAGGCACTGCGCG
>CANCET010000050.1 GCA_947375105.1 Sphingomonadaceae bacterium | reverse complement strand
AAAGAGTCCTTTCGGACTAGGTGGCAATGCGCGGAGAGACCTGCGCTAGTTTCAATTATCGTCGCTGTGCTGAGCAGGCCGAAGCCGCGGGCAAACCCGAACTCGCCAAGCTGTTTCGCTATTCCGCCAACATCGAAGTTAACGAGCATTCCGACCACGAAGCACCGGCACTGAAGCTTGGCGGTGCGAACAGCGCCAAGCTGGAAGATGCTTAGGCGGGTGTCGGCTTCTGGCAAATGCGGGCATTCGACAACTCGTTTTCGAAGGACCGCTTTGTCCCAGGCCCGTCGAAGTTGGCTCCTCGTCAGCAACGAGGAGCCAACGGTTCAGATCTCAGTATTCTCGGCCAGGGCAAGAGCATCCTCCACGTCAATTCCGAGGTAGCGGACCGTATTCTCGATCTTGCTATGGCCGAGGAGGATCTGGACGGCGCGCAGGTTGCCGGTCGCCCGATAGATGATTGACGCCTTCGTCCGGCGAAGCGAGTGGGTGCCATAGTCACTTCGCATCAGACCAACACCAGTCACCCATTCATCAACAAGCCGGGCGTACTGGCGGGTGCTCAGATGGCCGCTGTGATCAACCCGACTTGGAAAGACATAGTCGTCCACCGTGCCACCGCGGCGTTCAAGCCACGCCAAGAGGCTGTTCCGGGCGTCGGGGAGCAGTTCGAATTGAACAGGCCTTCCAGTTTTCTGCTGCATGACAATCGCGCGCGTGCGAATCTGCCCACCGCTGACAAGGTCGCCGATTTTCATCTGCACGAGATCGCAGCCACGCAGCTTGCTGTCGATGGCGAGGTCGAACAAGGCCCGATCTCGCAAGCGGCGGCGTTGATTGAGGTAGAATCTGATCTCCCATATTTGCTTCGGCTTCAGCGCCCGTTTCGCTCCTACGGTGCGCCCTGCATTCCAGACCTGGCGCTTTGCTGATCTAAGCTCGGTTTCGGCTTCGGTAATGTCCATGTTCATTCTCCAAGGGCCAGAATTGGCCATCTGAAGAACGTCTGCCGACCCAGCGTGGAAATGCTGCGAGGCTCCTGCCGACCAGAGTCAGTCGTCCGGAGCAATCATGATAAACGTCCGGTTTTGTCGGCAATGAACAATCCCTCGCTCGCAGCGTGGTTGAGCCGAACGGCCTCTGCGTTCGAGTACGCAGCGCCGAATGCTGCTTCCAATGCCGCCAGGCCAGCTGCCCTCATCTGCATATCCTGTTATTTGCCGGATCCCGGTCCGGCTTCCTTGGCAAAGCCATCGCGCAGCGATTCTAGCGCGACGCGCTATCCGCGTCGGGCCAACGGTTTGAGCTGCGCATTCTCTTCCGCCGGTGGGCCAGATACCAACTGGCATCGCCACCCCTTTCGCGACGCGCGCGTCCCCGCTAACGGCGCTCCGCACATAAGACGAAGATTGCCCACGGGAGGGGACCGATTCATGCGCTCACGACTAGCATGTGGCATTATTTTTTTGGCGCTGGCCTCGTCGGGTGCCAGGTGTGAAACGCTGCTCATCGCCCCCGATCGTGTTTTTACCGCTCAGGACAGGATCGCGCACGCGGGCTGGAAAGTGCTCGTAGACGGCGAGATCATCCAGGCGGTCGGCCCGGACATCGTCGCGCCTCCGGGAACGCGGACGCTGCAGTTGCCCGGCGCAACCCTAATGCCAGGCTTGATTGATCTTCACTCGCATCTGTTCCTCCATCCCTACAGCGAGACCTTGTGGGATGATCAAGTCCTCAAGGAGCAACTGCCTTATCGCGTCCTGGCAGCCGCAAACCACGCCAGAGACACCCTGCATGCCGGCTTCACCACATTGCGGGATCTTGGCACCGAAGGCGCCGGCAATTCCGACGTGGTGCTGAAACAGGCGATTGAGGCCGGCCTTGTGCAGGGCCCGCGGCTGCATGTGGTGACCCGGGCCATAGTCGCGACCGGCGCTTATGGCCCGGCTCGCCGGGAATACACCATCAGCGACCTTCCGCAGGGCGCAGAAGAAGCCTCCGGGACCGATGGCATTGTCACCGCCGTGCGTCACCAGGCCGCAGCCGGCGCTGATTGGATCAAACTCTATGCCGACTACCAGATTGGACCAAACGGCGAGACCCTGCCCGCCTTTTCGCAGGAAGAACTGACCGCCGCCGTTACCAAGGCTCACGACCTTGGCCGCAAAGTCGCCGCCCATGCAGAATCGGACGAGGGCATGCGCCGGGCGGTTGTGGCGGGGGTCGACACCATCGAGCATGGCAAGGGCGGATCGGATGCAACCTTTCGCCTGATGGCCAAGGCCGGCGTCGCTTATGTCCCGACCCTGACCGAGGTGGAATATTACGGGATTTACTTCCACGGGTATATACCCGGCAAAACGCCCCCGACCGCAGACATGGCGAACAGTGAACGGGCGTTCCGCGCCGCGCGATCGCTTGGCGTAACCATCGCGTCAGGTTCCGATGTGGGCGTGTATCCGCATGGCGAAAACGCCCGCGAACTTGTCTGGATGGTGCGCTATGGCATGGCGCCAGCCGAAGCGCTTATGGCCGCCACGGCGACCGATGCCGCCGTCTTGGGAGAAGGTAAGCGCCTGGGCAAAGTGCAGCCCGGCTTCATCGCCGACCTGGTGGCGGTGTCCGGGGACCCGACAGTCGACATCAGTGCGGTGGCCCATCCCGTCTTCGTCATGAAGGGCGGCCAGATCGTGCGGGCGCCGGCCGTCGCGGACACGCCCCGACCTTGACGGACCAAGGCCTTGCCCTGACCGCGACGCAGCAAGGTCAATACCACTCCGGGAACTGACGATGTATGGTGCCAGTTTGATTGGCGCTGCACTTGCCCTCCTGTTCGCCTGCGGCCTGGGCTTTGGCATGGGCCGCGCGCGGCTGTGCCTGGTCACCGCGACCCATGACTTCGTCTTCGCGGCTGATCCTGGCGGATTGCGCCTCCAGGCATTGGCCATCTGCGCCATGGCATTCCTGTTCGGAAGCGAACTGATGCTTGGAATGCACCGGCTACCCCTGCCAATGGCGGGCGCGGGCGTTGGCCTGGTCCCGGTGGGCGCAGCGCTTCTCGCCATTGGGTTTATCCTCAACGATGGCTGCTATCTTGGCAGCGTCAGCTTTCTCGGCCAGGGCAAGCTTCGATACCTCTTCACCCTGATCGGCATTTACCTGGCCGAGTTGATTTCGGTCCCAAGGCGGCTGATGTTCATCGAACGGGAGAGCCTGGTCCCGCAGATGTCGATTCCACCCTTGGCCACCGCCGCTGCCGTGTTCGCAGTCCTCGCATGGGTCGCTCTCGGCCCGAAGGCGAATGCGGGCGGCAGCCAGCGAATGTGGGGCGTGATCATTGCGAGCGTTTCGGCGCTGTTGATGTTCTCGATCCTGCCCGGCTGGAGCTACGGCGCAACGATTGCCGGTCTCGCCCGTTCGGGCGTGCTTGATCTCGGTCTCCCACAACTCGCCGGCGTGACGCTGTTCCTTGGGGCGATCATCGCCAGTGTGACGTCTGGACAGTGGCGACTGGAACTGCCTGGACTGAGCGGCGTCGTCAGATGCCTGTCGGGCGGTTACATCATGCAGACCGGGGCGCAGATAGTGCCCGGCGGGACCGACACCTGGCTGTTCTGGACCATTCCGGGCGGAGGCCTTCACGGCGTGATTGCTTATGCCGTTGTTGTCCCGATCACGATTGCCTGGTGGTGGATACACCGCAGCCTCACCCGGGTCAGGGCAGTGGGAGCATGAGTGTCGCCAAGCAAGGGCAGCGGGCGCTCACGGCGCGGGGCCAACACTTGACCGGTAGGTGCGCGGATCGTGCTGGGAGAAAGGGACGAGGATCATGATCAACAGGTTTGCCATCGCGCTGGCGTGGGGGGTGGCACTGTTTAGCCATTCCGCCGGAGCTAAAGCGCACCTGCCAAGGGCTGCAGCCTGCGTGCTGTCCGTGCAGGAAACGTCGGGTCAACTGGGTATCGTCTCGTCGGGCGGTGCAATGGTGGCGACGATACCGATCAGTGAGCGGCCCCATGAGATCGCCGTCACGCTAAACGGCAACACCGCCTATGTCTCACAATTCGGCATCACCGATTACGACAGCCGCCTCGGAACGCCGGGGGATCGTGTTGCCGAGATCGATCTCCTTAAAGCTCGGCGTGTCGCCGATTTCCTTCTGCCGCCTCCGGCGCGTGGTCCGCACGGGGTAAAGTTGCGCCCCGGCACCAGCGAACTGTTCGTCAACGCCGAGGTCGGGGGGTATGTGATGTTCGTGTTCGATACACGCACGCGTCGGCTGCTCCGCCGCTTTCCGCTGCCGAACGGGACGCACAATTTCGTTTTTTCGGCGGACGGCAAATCGCTCTACAGTTTTGCCGGTGCCAACGGCGCCAGCCGGATCGATCCGGGTGACGGCAGGGTGCTGGTTCAACGGGATGTTGGATCACCCATCCGCGGACTGTTTCTGACAAAGGCCGGCACCATCTTGGCCAGTGCGAAGGGTGCGCTCTTCACGCTCGATCCGGGCGATCTCGGGGTTGTGCAGCGGCTTGAGGCGCCCCGTCCCGGCCAGTACATCTATGCTGAACAGTGGCCCGACGGGATGATTGTCGCGCCATCGCCTAGCGACGGGGGGATCGCTCTCTTCCCGGCGAACGGCGGGCCTCCACAGTTTGTCGCGACGGGTAAATCGCCGATTCTGGTCCGACGCGGTCCGGACAACCTGATCTACGTATCCAACGCGGAGGACGATCACATCAGTGTTCTGGGCTTGAGGGGCGACAATATCCTTATGCTCAAGGGATTGTCGGGACCCAATGGCCTCGGGTTTGGGCGGTGCCCGGCCACGGCCGGAGGCGGCCGATAGAACGGCCGCCACGTCCTGCCGGGCGATAAGCGGGACGGGCCGCCTGAGACCTGCGCGTGACCGGGGTTAGCACGCGGCAATGCCATTCCGATCGTTGCTAACTTTGCTTGCGGCCATCGTTCTTTTTGCGGCTCTGGCCTAACCTCGGTCAATCGACGAGGGCAACCATTCAAGGCTGGAACGCCTGCTTTAGCCCAAAGCCGCCGTTGAAGGAGTGTAAAGGGAACGACCGGAAAGTCCCAATCTCGGTCGCATCGCTATCCGCAGAATTTGCGCACGCCGCCTAGCGCTTGCCGCAGGGCTTTGAGCCGGAGGCCTGCACGACCGGCAGCAGGATCCAGGGGAACAGGCCGGCAAAGAACACCGACTGCGCGGCGGAGGCGGCAAGGCCTGCGGGCATCACGAAGAACGCGAACAGGCCCCAGGCGAGGAGCAGGGCCGAGCCGATGAGCCAGCTTTCGAGCCAATCGGGGCGGGCGCGGAGGCGTTCGAAGCAGGCGTGCAGGGTGAGGGCATGGAGGCGGGCGGGTTTCATCGGCATGGCCTTCAAAAGCCCAGCTCGGTGAGGCTGGGGTAGTCATCGGGGCGGCGGCCGAGCGGCCAGTGGAACTGGCGGTCCTCCGCGCGGATCGGGTGTTCGTTGATGCTGGCGATGCGGCGCTGCATCAGGCCGTGTTCGTCGAATTCCCAGTTTTCGTTGCCGTAGGCGCGGAACCACTGGCCGCCGTCGTCGTGGTATTCATAGGCGAAGCGCACCGCGATGCGGTTGTCGGTGAAGGCCCACAGTTCCTTGACGAGGCGGTAATCAAGCTCGCGTGCCCACTTGCGGGTGAGCAGGCCCTCCACCGCGGCGCGGCCCGTGACGAATTCGGCGCGGTTCCGCCATGCGGTGTCCTCGGTATAGGCGAGCGCGACGCGGGCGGGATCGCGGCTGTTCCAGCCGTCCTCGGCGAGGCGGACCTTTTCGGCAGCGGTTTCGGCAGTGAACGGCGGCAACGGCGGACGCGACATGGCAGGGCCTTTCCTGAGGCAGGGTTGGGCGGTCGGGATGAAAAGGGTGGCACCCGGGCAGGGTTGCGGGGGGGATGGCTCCTGCCCGGGTGCACTTGGCTCTGCGCGGCCGAAGCCGGCCACCAGAGCGCAGAGGGCCGCCGGGAAGGGAGGGGGGAACCGGCGGCTGCTGTCCTTAGTTAGGTATTCAGGAGCGGCTCGGGTAGGGGGATAAACCGGAACACTACGTTCCACTTTCTGAAAGGGCGGCGAGTTGTGCTTCGAGCGCGGCGATCCGCGCATCGCGTTCAGCCAGCGCCGCAGCAACCTCCTCGGCCGGGAGGAACTGGGGGATGTGCTGCGGGCAATTGATGTCCCACGCGGTGATCGTGAAGACCATCGCCTGCTCCACCACGCCGCGATAGCCGGGCACCGCGAGCGCGGCGTTGAGCTCGGCATCGCCCTCGATCACATCGAGTTCGCCCCAGAGCTTGATGCGGCGGCGGTTCGCATAGTCCATCAGGAAAATGAACGCCTTGCGGTTTTCCGCCGCGTTGCCGGTGGAGATGTACTGCCGGTTGCCGCGAAAATCCGCAAAGGCAAGGCGCTGGTCGTCGAGCACCTTGAGGAAGCCCTTCGGCCCGCCGCGATGCTGGATATAGGGCTGGCCATCGGCGCTGGCGCTGCCGAGGTAGAAGCTGCGCACTTCGCCCACGAAAGCGGCAAGGCGGGCGTCAACGCGGTCGGCAAGTATCATTCCGGCATAGTGCGGGCGTGAGCCTTTGCGGATCTGCGCGGCTTTGACGGAAGGCGAGAATGCGTGATCGGTGGGGTCTGTCATCGGGCGAGCCCTTTCGAAGGGTGTTGCCGATGCTTTAGCGAGCGGGCGCAGGGGTACCAGCCGCGTGAGGCGAAAGGCAGCCTTGCGGGAAACGCAAGCTTGCGCCCGCCCGGCGCTGGGGCCTCAGCGAACGATCAGGCGAAGAAGATGATGTCCGTGTAGGCCAGCGCCGGATGCGTGCTGGCGCCGAGTTGCGCGATCAGCACCGGCGCGATCGTTCCGGTGCCATCGGCATCGAACCACAGATTTCCGGTGATCGTGTTGTAGATCATGCGGTCGTTCTGATCGTGCGCGGTATCAACGCCCGCGCCCGACCAGAACTGCTCGATGTTGATGACGCCGTAGGTCTTGCCGAGCGCATGGAAGCCGCGCTTGCCGAGCGCGATGATATCACCCTCTGCGCTGTTGAAATCGACGATGGTATCAAAGCCGTCCGAAGCCTTCACCACGCCCGCATACCGGAAGATGTCCGCGCCGCTGCCGCCTTCGAGCGTGTCGCTGCCAACCCCACCGGTCAGCGTGTCGTTGCCGCCAAAGCCTTTCAGGACATCATTGCCCTTTCCGCCGTCGAGCAGGTTGTTGCCGCTGTTGCCGTTGAGCGTGTTGTTGTCGCCTCCGCCGAGGCCCGCAAGATCGTCCGAACCAAGCAGATTGAGCGTCTCGACCGCGGAGCCGAGCTTGTAGCTGACGGTGGAATTGACCGTATCGTCACCGCCGCCGACTCGTTCGACGACGCGGTCCTTGACGTTGTCCACCGCGTAAGTGTCGTCACCGAGACCGCCGGTCATGCTGTCGATCCCGGCCGCGCCGTCGATAATGTCGGCGAAGGCCGTCCCGATAATGCGATTGCTGCCAGCATTGCCGATAATGGTGAGCGCGCTGCCATACTTGCCGGCGAAAACCGAGATGGCGGCAGTTCCGCTGCTGTCGGCGACGGCACCGGTGCCGGTCCCGATCACCACTTTTTCAACGCCGACGTCATCGGCATTGAGCGAGGCCTGGCCGCCAGCCACCGAATAGGCGACGCGCAGTTCGTCAACGCCCGAGGTGCCCGAATCCCGGATCTCGCCGCCGAACTGGTCGGCGCTGAGCAGGGTGTAGTAGATATCGCCGCCCTCACCGCCATTCAGCTTGTCCACGCCGCCGCCGCCGTCGATGACATTCCGCCCCGCATTGCCAAGGATCGCGTTCTGGACCGCGTTGCCGGTCGCCGAAAGATCATCGGACCCGGCAAGGGTGAGATTGTCGGTGAATCCGGTGATCTTGTAGGAAACGGACGCGATGACCGTATCGACCCCGACGCCCAGCGTGGTTTCGACCACGACATCGCCCGCATTGTCGACATAGTAGGTGTCGGCACCGTCACCGCCGATCATGGTGTCCGCACCAATGCCGCCGTCGATCACGTTGTCGCCGGAATTGCCGGTGATCGTGTTGGCAAGGTCGTTGCCCGTGCCATTGATCGAAGCCTTGTCGGTCAGGACCAGCGCTTCGACGTTGGCGGCCAGCGTCGTGCTGACCGAGGCGCGAACGGTATCGGTCCCGAAGCCATCGGCCTCGCTCGTGATATCGCCCGCATTGTCGACGATGTAGGTATCGTCCCCGGCGCCGCCGATCAGTGTGTCGGCGTCCTTGCCGCCATCCAGCGTGTCGTTGCCCTGAAGCCCCCAGATCGTATTCGCTCCGTCGTTCCCGACGAGCACGTTGGCCGTCCCGTTGCCAGTCGCGTTGATGGCGTCCGTGCCGGTGAGTGTCAGGTTTTCTACCGTATCGCCCAGCACGTACGTAACGCTGGATTGCACGGTGTCAGCACCCTCGCCCGCCAGTTCGGTGACAGCATCTCCTGACGAATCAACCACATAGAGGTCGTCACCGGCACCGCCAACCAGGGTATCGTTGCCAAGGCCGCCATCGAGGCTGTCGTTGCCATCAAGACCCGTGAGCGTGTTGGCACCGGCGTTGCCGACGAGATCGTTGTCGACGCCATTGCCGGTTCCGTCGATCGCAGCGGAGCCACTCAGCGTCAGGTTTTCGTAGTTGTCGGCGAGGGCATAGGTGTACGAAGCAATGATCGTGTCATTGCCCTGATTGGCCAGCTCGACCGTGACATCCCCTGGATTGTCGACATAATAGGTGTCGTTGCCGATGCCGCCGGTCATCGTGTCGAGACCCGTGCCGCCATCAAGCACATCGCCGCCCGCGCCGCCGATCAGCGTATCGGTCCCGGCACCACCGGTCAGCGTGTCGTTGCCGTCCTCGCCGGTGAGGATATTGTTGCCATCGTTGCCGGTGATGATGTTGTTGAGGCTGTTGCCGTTGCCGCTCAGGTCATTTTGCCCAAGCAGCATGAGGTTCTCCAGACCCTTGCCGAGCGCGTAGGAGAATGTCGCTCGCACCGTGTCGATGCCCTCGAGCTCGTTCTCGATGATCGTGTCGCCGGTCCGGTCGAGCGAATAGGTGTCGTCACCCTGCCCGCCGATCAGGGTATCGTTGCCGCCCTGGCCGTCGAGCCAGTCGTCGCCGGAGCCACCATTGAGCAGATTGGTGCCGGAGTTTCCGATGAGCACGTTGTCGAGCACGTTGCCGACGCCGTTGATCGCCCCCGTCCCCAGCAGGGTCAGGTTCTCGACATTGTTCGACAGTGCGATCGAAACCGAGGAGTAGACGAGGTCGGTGCCTTCGCCCGCGGCCTCGATGACCTGATCACTGGCGGAGTCGACATAGTAGGTGTCGTTGCCGAGGCCGCCCGACATGCTGTCGGCACCAGTGCCGCCATCGATCGTGTCGTTTCCGCCCAGCCCGGTGATCGTATCGTTGCCGCCGAAGCCGCTGATGGTGTCGTCGCCCTCCGTGCCGGTGAGCACGTTGGCGGTGCCGTCGCCGTTGACGGTGTCGAGCACGCCCTGGAATGCTGCCAAGGCCAAGGCATGTGCTTCGATCGCGCCGGTCCGTGCCTCTAGCGTCCAGTTGCCGCCGAGTGCAGCCGCGCCGGTCAGATCAGTGCTGGCGGCCACATCGGCGTGGGTGAGCGCCGCGAGCGCCTGGACGAAGGCCTGCCCCGCATCGCCAGCCGCGACATTGCAGCCGTAGAGCAGGATATCACCGCCCGGGGCGAGGTGCTGACCGATCACGGCAAGATCATCGGCGTGCCTGGTCAGGGCGGCGGCATCCACCGTGCCATTGCCAAGTAGGAGCGCGCCGTCGCTCCCATGCGAGATGATATGGAGCGCATCGACCTGGCCAGCGCCGGCGAGCAGCGCGGTAATCTGATCCAGCCCGTCCTGCGCGCCATCGATCACGAAAACCTGCTCGCCAGCTGGGAGCGCGGCGATCACTGCGGCCGTATCGCCAATGCGCAAATCAAGGAAGGTGACGGAGCGGAGGGCAGACATGGCGCGAATCTCCCGGGGTCGTACCCCTGAATGACGGTCGCCCCGCCCTCGCAGGCTTCCGTGACGGTTTGGTGTCCAGTTCGCTGACCGTGCAGATGCCGGCGCCAGGATCCGCACCAGACATCCCGAGGCCTTGACCGGCGGCGTAAATCCGCGGGCCTGGGGCGAACCTTTCGCATTTGCCCCGCGGTGATACGCAAAGAATTCGCAACAGAGCCGGGCAGAGGGTTACGGCCCAATTCGCCCCATTTGCTCCAGCGCTATACCACCGTCAGCTGCACTACCGTGGTGGTCATGCTGTTGTCGCTGTAAAACATGTCGTCGCTCCCGATGCCGGACGCGCCAGCTTCGGCGCAGGGATGCCGGTGATTCCCGGCATGACGGGTGAAGTGGCGATCCCGTCGGGCCGCCAGACGATCCTCAACTACGTGCTTGGCCCGCTGATCCGGATTTCCCAGGAAGCGCTGCGCGAGTAACTATCCATGATGAAAAACCTAACAAAAACGTCTGTGGCACACCCGCACCCGCAATAGCAAAAATGTCACACAGCGCGCAGTTTCGCACCTGCGGCATGAGGATTGCCCCCCAAAGCTGTTTACTCTTTCAATCGAAAGAATATCCACGGCTCGCTTCAACAGAAGGCAGTCGGGGGGTCACTTTGTGTCCGGCTGCCGATTTCAGGGGGTCCCCTATCGTGCGTAACCTTTCCAATCTCGCCCTGCGCGGCGCGCTGCTCGCTTCGGCGGCTGCTTTCGCCGGAGTTGCCGCTCCGCAGGCCGCCTTCGCGCAGGCAACCGCTGCTGCCAGCGATGAAGCTGCTGCCTCACAGAGCATCGTGGTCATCGGCACCCGCCGTACCGACCGCACTGTCGCTGATTCCGCCTCGCCGATCGACGTGATCAGCGCCGCCGACCTCACCACGCAGCCCACCGCCAACCTGCTGGACTCGGTGCGCAACCTCGTGCCCTCGTTCTTCGTCGGCCAGAACTCGATCTCTGACGCCTCGACCTTCGTTCGCGCGCCTTCGCTGCGCGGCCTGCCGGGCGACCAGCTGCTCGTGATGCTCAACGGCAAGCGCTACAACCGCTCGGCCCTCGTGCAGGTCTACAACGGCGGCGACACCGGCCTGTCGTTCGGCTCGCAAGGCCCCGACATTTCGGCGATCCCCGCGATCGCGATCAAGGGCCTCGAAGTGCTGCGTGACGGCGCGACCGCCCAGTACGGTTCGGACGCCATCGCGGGCGTGCTGAACTACGGCCTGCGTGACAACGCCGGCTTCGAAATGATCGGTCGCTACGGCCAGTTCTACAAGGGCGACGGCAAGAGCTACCAGATTGCAGCCAACGGCGGCCTGAAGTCGGATCGCGGCTTCATCAACGTCTCGGGTGAATACAACAAGGATGGCCGCACCAGCCGCGGCGTGACCCGCCCGATCGCTGCGCGCTTTGCCGCTGAAAACCCGACGCTGGCCAACACGCTGCCGTTCTACCCGCTGCCCGCGCAGATCTGGGGCAACTCGCCGAGCGAGGGCTGGAAGGCTGTCGTCAACGCCGCCTACGACGTGACCGACAACAGCAAGGTCTACGCGTTCGCCAACTTCGCGCACAGCAAGGCCGAGCAGAGCTTCAACTTCCGCTCGTCGTACCAGGGCTCGAGCAGCTTCGAGTATGATGACGGCACGGGCGCGCTCAAGACCGGCACGATCGGTGGTCGCAACTTCTTCCAGGTGCCCTACTACCAGACCGAGTGCCCGGCCGGTAACCCGACCTGCCCCGCTGGCGGCTATGTGAAGGACAGCAACACCTTCAACCTGACGTCGCTCTATCCGGGCGGCTTCACGCCGATCTTCGTCGGCAAGACCGATGAAGCCTATGGCACGATGGGCTACAAGGGGAAGACCGACGGCGGCTTCACCTACGACCTTTCGGCCTCGCTCAGCCGCAACCAGCTCGACCTGTCGATGTACAACTCGATCAGCCCGTCGTTCGGCAAGGCTTCGCAGACCAGCTTCGAATTCGGCAAGCTGATCCAGAAGGAATTCGATGCCAACCTCGACCTGACGTATGCGGTCGAAGCTGGCCTCGCCAGCCCGATCACGTTCTCGGGCGGCGCCGAATTCCGCCGCGAGAGCTACACCGCCACCCCGGGCGATTTCCAGTCCTACGGTGCAGGCCCCTACGCGATCCCGCACGATCTCTACGCCGAGACCGCTGCTGGCTCGGGCGTGTTCACCAAGCTCGACGAGCAGACCGCGTCGTATGACCCGGCTGCGAGCGGCTACGGCGGCACCGCGCCGACCTATGCCGGCACCAACAGCCAGAAGAGCTACGGCATTTACGTCGGCGCAGAAACCGACGTGACCAAGCAGCTCACGCTGGGTGCGGCTGGTCGCTACGAGCACTACGATTCGTTCGGTGGCCGCTTCGTCTACAAGTTCAACGGCATCTACCACGTGACCGACGAACTGGCGCTGCGCGCTACCGTGGGTTCGGGCTTCCACGCTCCGACCCCCGGCCAGAACAACGCGCAGGTGCTGACCACCAACTTCCTCGCCGGCCAGTCGGTGCAGGTCGGCACATTCCCGGTGACGAGCGCGGTGGCGCAGTACTTCGGCTCCAAGAACCTGAAGCCGGAAAAGTCGACCAACTTCGGCTTCGGTTTCGTGTTCCAGCCGACCAGCGCGCTGACGCTGACGGTTGACGCCTACCAGATCAAGGTCACCGACCGCATCTTCATCTCGAAGTCCTTCGTGGTGTCGGCGGCCGACATCGCCAATCTCTCCGAGCTCGCCTCGGTGGGTGTCGGCGGCAACGTCCAGTTCTTCACCAACTCGCTCGACATCCGCACCCGCGGCGTCGACGTGGTTGGCAGCTACCGGACCGATCTTGGCGGCGGCAAGCTGAACCTGACGCTTGCTTACAACTACAACAAGAACAAGGTGACGAAGTGGGATCCGGCTTCGATCAGCACGGCTCAGCGCATCGACGCGCAGAACCTGGCACCGAAGCACCGTCTCAACCTCCAGGGCAACTGGACGATGGGCGACTTCTCGATCGGCGCCGCCGGTCGTTACTTCGGCCAGTGGCGCACCGAGACCGATTACCCGGGCCAGCAGTTCAAGGCGAAGGTCACGGCCGACATGGACGTGAGCTACACCTTCATGGACAACTTCACGTTGACCCTGGGCGGCAACAACATCTTCAACACCAAGCCTGACCGGGTGAAGGCTTCGACCTCCAACCCGATCTACACGCTGACCAACAGCACCGGCGACGGCCAGATCTATCCGCGTAACGGCGGTCCGTTCGGCTTCAACGGCGGCTTCTGGTACATCCGGGCCCGTGTGAAGTTCTGAGTTCGGCCGCACTGTCCGACAGGGCAGGGCCAAACAGACAAGGGGCGGGGAAGTTTCGGCTTCCCCGCCCTTTTCTTTTGAGCACGGCGGGGGCAGAGGTGCGGCCGAGAGGATACTAACCATGGCCCTGCGCAAGACTGCAATCGCCGCCCTTGCGGCGCTTTCCCTGACCGCCACCGCCAGCCTGCAGGCTGCCTCGCCGGTGCCTGTGGGCGCGGAACACGGCATGGTTGTTTCCGCGCACCGGCTCGCCAGCGATGCCGGGGTCGAAGTGCTCAAGGATGGCGGAAATGCTGTCGATGCCGCGATCGCGGTCGCCTATGCGCTGGCCGTGACGTTCCCCGAAGCGGGCAATATCGGCGGCGGCGGGTTCATGACCGTGCGCTTTGCCGATGGCCGCACCAGCTTCATCGACTTCCGCGAGACGGCGCCCGGCGCTGCCACGGCCACCATGTATCTCGACAAGGCGGGCAAGGTGATCCCGCTGCTCTCGACCCGCGGCCACAAGGCAGTCGGCGTGCCGGGCACGGTGGCGGGCCTCGAACTCGCACGCGAAAAGTTCGGCACATTGCCGCGCGCGCGGCTCATGGCGTCCGCGATCAGCCTTGCCCGCGATGGCTTCGTGATGGACCAGGGCGATGCCACGTTCCTTGGCGAAGGCGCACAGGATTTCGCCAACGACCCGGCCAGCGCGGCAATCTTCCTCGATACCGGAAAGCCCTGGGAAAAGGGCCACAAGCTGGTGCAGGCCGATCTTGGCCGCATGCTCCAGCTGGTGGCCGACAAGGGCTCCGATGCCTTCTACAAGGGCGAGATCGCCGAAAAGATCGCGGCATCGAGCAAGGCGCACGGCGGCATCCTGACCAAGGCCGATTTCGCCGCCTACCGCGCCGTCGAACGCGCGCCGCTCGAATGCGACTACCGCGGCTATCACGTCATTTCCGCGCCGCCGCCCAGCTCTGGCGGTGTCGTGGTGTGCGAGACGCTCAACATCCTCTCCGCCTATCCGATGGGCGAGCTGGGCTGGCATTCGGCGCAGAACATCCATTACTTCACCGAAGCGCTGCGCCGCGCATTCCATGATCGCAACGTGAACCTCGGCGATCCGGGCTTCGTGAAGGCGGATGTCGCCAAGCTTATCTCGCCGGACTATGCGGCGCAGCTGCGCGGCGGGATCAGCGCGGACAAGGCCACGCCCTCGGTCTCGCTCGGCGTGCCGGGCGTGGGCCATGAAGGCGCCAGCACCACGCATTTTTCCATCGTCGATGCAGCGGGCAACGCCGTTTCGCTCACCTACACGCTCAACGACTGGTTCGGCGCGCGCGTGACGGCGGAAGGCACCGGCATCCTCCTCAACGACGAGATGGAC
The DNA here is from genome assembly GCA_947375105.1 of Sphingomonadaceae bacterium. GTDB lineage: Bacteria > Pseudomonadota > Alphaproteobacteria > Sphingomonadales > Sphingomonadaceae > Novosphingobium. Next base: position 4,057 of record CANCET010000050.1, on the reverse strand, counting down.
GATTTCTCCTCCAAGCCCGGCGAGCCCAACATGTATGGCCTCGTCGAAGGCGCCAACAACGCCATTGCACCCGGCAAACGCCCCTTGTCGTCGATGACGCCAACGATCGTCACCAAGGATGGCAAGCTTGTCATGGTCGTCGGAACCCCGGGCGGCAGCCATATCCCGACCGGTGTGCTGCAAGTCATGCTCAATGTGATCGACCACGGCATGACGGTGACGGAAGCGACCGACGCCTCGCGCATCCATGCGCAGTGGCTGCCCGACGTGATCTTCACCGAGCCCAACGCGCTGAGCGCCGAGACGCGCGCCGCGCTCGAAGCACGCGGGCACAAGCTGGAGCCGATGGACTACTGGAACCAGGTCGCCGCGATCCTCGTCGGCGGTCCGGCGCTGGGCAAGCCCCCCGTGGGCCGCGACCGGCTCTACGGCGCCATCGATCCGCGTCTGCCTGTGGGCAGTGTCGGCGGGTACTGACTTGGCCAGCTTCACGCACCGCGCGGCGACCGAAGCGGATCTGCCCGCCTTGCGCGCACTGATGACCCGCGCGATCGAGGAATTGCAGCGCGATGTCCTCAGTCCAGAGCAGGTGACGGCCAGCCACCAGATCATGGGGCTGGACACCCAGCTGGTGGCGGACCGGACCTACTTCATGATCCTCGATGCGGGCGCGCTCGTCGGTTGCGGCGGATGGAGCTGGCGCGCCACCCTGTTCGGCGGCGACGACAGCATCGTCGCACGCGAGCCGCTGCCGCTCGATCCCGCAACGGACGCCGCCAAGATCCGCGCGATGTACGTCGATCCCGACCACGCCCGGCGCGGCATCGGCAAGCGAATCATGGCGCTGTGCGAGGATGCAGCGCGGGCCGCCGGCTTCACGCGGGTCGAACTGATGGCCACGCTGGCCGGACTGCCGCTCTACAAGGCCTGTGGCTATGCTGAGATCGAGGCGGTCGAGGCCACCTCGCGCGAGGGTGTCAAAGTGCCGATCATCCGCATGGGCAAGGCGCTTTGAAGCCTGTCCTCAGGCGAGCAGGTCCGCCCATTCCGGATGTCGCTTGAACGCCGCGGCGACATAGCTGCATTCCGGCACGATCTTCCAGTCGTGCGCACGCGCATCGGCGATCAGCGCTTCCACCAGCTTGCCGGCAATGCCGCGTCCGCCGATTTCCGTGGGCACCAGCGTGTGTTCGATTGTCAGCACCTGGCCCCGGCGCACATAGGTCAACCGGCCGAGCGCCGAACTATCGGGCACGCGCGCATGGTATTCGCCTTCGGCACCGTGATCGAGATGGGTAATGGCAAGTGCATCCACGGCTTTCGCTCCTGAAAGGCAAGCTGGCTTCCCCCTGCCTGCCATGCCAGCTAAGGCGTCGCCCATGAAGTTCTTCTCCGACAACGCCGCGCCTGTCCACCCCCGCATCTGGTCCGCAATGCAGGCGGCCGACGCGCCGGACACCGCCTACGATGGCGATGCGCTCTCTGCTCGGCTCGATGCAGCGTTTTCAGACTTGTTCGGCGCGCCCTGCGCCGCACTGTGGGTGGCGACCGGCACGGCGGGCAATTGCCTTGCGCTGTCGGCCATGGTGCCCCCGCATGGCGGGGTCGTCTGCCACACCGAAGCGCATATCGAGATGGACGAAGGCGGCGCGCCCGGTTTTTTCCTCCACGGCGCCAAGCTGCTGCTGGCCGGCGGGGAAGGCGCGAAGCTGACGCCGGACACGGTGCGCGCCGTGGTCGATGCGATCCGTCCGGGCGTCCATCAGGTCCAGCCGCACGCGATCTCGGTCACGCAGGCGACGGAATGCGGCCGGGTTTACACACCTGCTGAAGTCGCTGCCATCGGCGGGCTCGCCAAGGAACGCGGACTGGGCCTTCACATGGACGGCGCGCGCTTCGCCAATGCCGTGGCGCACCTCGGCTGCCACCCGGCGGACGTCACCGTCCGCGCCGGCGTCGATGCGCTGACCTTCGGCTGCGTCAAGAACGGCGGGATGAGCGCGGAAGCCATCGTGTTTTTCGCGCCCGACCTTGCCGACGTAGTACGCTATCGCCGCAAGCGCGCGGGGCACCTGCAATCGAAAGGCCGCTACCTCGCTGCGCAAGTCCTCGCGATGATCGAGGGCGGCCTGTGGCTGGACAACGCGCGCGCCGCCAATGCCGCCGCGCAGGAAATCGCCGCCGCTTGCGCGGATCGCCTGATCCACCCGGTCGAGGCGAACGAGGTGTTCGTGATCCTCAGCCAAGCCGAACAGGCTGCGCTGCGGGCGCAGGGCTTCGACTTCTACGACTGGAACGCGCCTGCCGGTGCACCCGGTGCCGCCCGCCTCGTCACATCCTGGAGCAGCCCTGCCAACGAAGTCGCGGCGCTTGCCCGCGCGCTCGCCGCGCTATGAGCGTTGATCATCAGACCGGTGAGGCCAAGTTCCTCGAAGCGCGCATCCTTGTGCCGTTCCTCGTCACTGCGCTGATCTGGGGATCGACGTGGATCGCGATCAAGTACCAGCTGGGCAATGTGCCGCCGAGCTGGTCGGTGACGTGGCGCTTCACCGGCGCGGCCATCGGCATGTTCGCCTTCGCCGCGTTCAAGCGCCTGCCGCTGGTGCCCGACCGGCGCGGGCTGATGGTCGCGGCGGTGATGGGCTGCAGCGTGTTCAGCCTCAACTTCCAGTTCGTCTACCGCTCCGAGCAGTATGTGACCTCCGGCCTCGTCGCGGTGCTGTTTGCACTGCTGCTGGTGCCCAACACCGTGCTTTCGCGGGTGTTTCTGGGCCAGCGCATCACGCGCGGCTTCCTGCTGGGCACCGCCATCGCGCTTGCCGGGATCGGCCTGCTGATGCTCCACGAATACCGCCTCGCCCTTGCGCAGAACAGCGCGATGGGCGCCAAGGTGCTGATCGGCGGGGTGATGGTGATGGTGGCGCTGCTGTTCGCTTCGGTCGGCAATGTCGTGCAGGCGAGCCCCGCAGCGCGCGGCCAGCCAGTGCCGACTTTGCTCGCCTGGGCCATGCTGATCGGTGCGGTTGTCGATGCGGTGATCGCGTGGATCATCTCCGGGCCGCCGCGCTTCGACTGGACGCTCAGCTACGCCGGGGGCGTGGCCTACCTCGCCATCGTCGGCTCGGTCGTCACCTTCCCCATGTACAACGGGCTGCTGCGCGCACTCGGACCCGGCCGTGCCGCCTACAACGGGGTGCTGGTGCCCGTCGTCGCCATGCTGATCTCGACCGCGTTCGAAGGCTATCGCTGGTCGCTGCTGGCGGGTTCCGGCGCAACGCTGGCGATGATCGGGCTGGTCGTGGCGTTGAGAGCGCGCAACCCTTCGCGGTAAGTCGGGTAAGCCGGCCGCCAGCCCAGCACGCGCTTTGCCTTGCTGTTCGCGACGCGGCGATTCTCGGCATAGAACGCCAGCGCCATGGGCGAGAGCGCGGCTTCCTCCAGCGATTGCAGCGGCGGCGGAGCCACGTCCAACAGCCGCGCCGCTTCCTCGATCACCACATTCTGGCTCGAGGGCTCGTCATCGCCGAGATTGTAGACCCCCACCGGCCCGGCCATGCCAGCGATCACGCCCGATGCGATATCTTCCACATGAACCCGGCTGAACACCTGATTCTCGAGTGCTATGCGCCTCGCCGCTCCATCGCGCACGCGGTCGAGCGCGCTGCGGCCGGGGCCGTAGATGCCGGGCAGGCGGAACACGTGGACGCGGGCATCCAGCGCCTGCCACGCGAGATCCGCTGCCGTGCGCGCCGAACGGCGGCCGGTGCCGACTTCGGCGCTTTCATCCACCCAGGCCCCGCCGGTATCACCATAAACGCCAGTAGAGGAAAGATAGCCAATCCAGCGCGCGGGTGCTGCCAAAAGCGCGGCGCCATACGTTTCAAGCACGGGATCACCGCCTTCGCGCGCTGGCGGGACAGACGACAGCACATGGCTCGCCTCGCCCAGCGCGGCGAGCACGGCTCGCCGGTCCTCGAACCGCAGCGTGCCCTCGCGCCCCGTGCCGGTCACCTCCCAGCCCGCCGCGCGCAGGCGCGCAGCGATCACCTGCGAGGTG
>CANCET010000049.1 GCA_947375105.1 Sphingomonadaceae bacterium | reverse complement strand
CAGATCAGCCGCGGTGCTGACCGGATCGTCCACCCAGGTCCGCAGCCCCGGCCCGCCATTGATCACGTCGATCGCCAGCTTGTCGAACACATACTCGTAGGGAAAGTCGCGCCACAGCGGATAATCCGGGTAGAGCCGCCGCACCGCCTTGAATGCGAGGGCCTGCAACCGCCACGGCCGGAAGGCGTGGTGGTCGTAGAACGCGCCCTCGGCATGGATCATCAGCGCGTTGCACAGCTTGCCCGCATGTTTGTGGAACGTCGGCTCGAACCAGCATTCGCGCAAGGCGCAGCCCGCCAGCCATTGCGGCGCAAAACTGCGCATCTCGGCCAGCACTGCCTTGGCATCCACATCGGGTGCACCAAACAGCACTTCCAGCGGCCGCGTCGTCCCGCGTCCTTCCGAAAGCGTCGCGCCCTCGATCATCACCGTGCCGGCATAGGCCCGCGCCATGTTGAGGCTGGCGGCATTGGGGCTCGGGTTGATCCAGATCCGGCCTTCCGGCCAGCCCCAGCCAGTTCCTGCGCCCGGCGCTTCCGGCTCCCAGCCCTCCATCGCCACCACGCGGTAATCCACGTCGAGCTTGAAGTGATCGACGAACCAGCGGCCCATCTCGCCCAGCGTCAGCCCGTGCCGCATCGGCATCGGCCCCGCGCCGACAAAGCTTTCCCAGCCCGCGAGCAGCGTCGTGCCTTCCACCGGGCGGCCAGCCGGATTGGGCCGGTCGAGCACCCACACGGCCTTGCCCGTTCCGCTGGCAGCTTCGAGCAGATAAAGCAGCGTCGTCACGAAGGTATAGATCCGGCAGCCCAGATCCTGCAGATCGAACAGGAACACATCGGCGCTGTCCATCATCCGCGCCGTGGGCCGCCGCACTTCGCCGTAAAGACTGAACACCGGAATGCCGAGCGCCGGATCGATGAAGTCCTCGGTCTCGACCATGTTGTCCTGCTTGTCGCCGCGCAGCCCGTGCTGCGGCCCGAAAGCGGCGCTCAGGCTGATACCGGGGCAGGCCGCCAACGCATCGAGCGAATGGACAAGGCCCTGCGTCACCGAGGCAGGATGAGCGACAAGCGCGACGCGCTTGCCCTCAAGCGGCGCGCGCAATGCCGGATCGGCGAGCAGGCGATCGATACCGAACTTCATGGCGCTTCCGGTGCCGCAAGCCGCCCGGCGAAGCAAGCCGGATCGTGGAAATCTGGCTTCTCGGGCGGGTGAGCAATGGCCCAGTAGGACTTGATCCCAGCCTCCTCCTCGATGACCGCCGTCAGCCCGTATTCCCAAGGCTGCGGCGGCAGCGCGCTTGCCGGGATCGCTGCGTCGAAGATCAGCACCGATCCGCCGCGCCGCGGGGTGCATACCGGCGGGCGTGGCACAGGCCGCTCCGACATCCCCGCCCGGTAGCCCGTGAAATCATAAGCCGCCCAGCGCTCCGAGGGCGACAAGTTGAACTCGGCATACCCTGCCCCGTCCGGACCCTTCACGAACAGTTCGAAGCAAGTCGTCTGCCACAGCCCATCGGTCCGCGCCCGCCCGGCAAACGGCGGGAGAACCAGGGCGCCCGCCCCGCCCACCTTCCAGCGCAGGGTGAGCCAATCGGCGTCGAGGGTGAGAATGCGCGCGGAAACGCCGGTAACGCCGCGCGGCAGATGCGCAGGATGTGAGATCAGGTCGAACGTTTCCAAGACTCGCTCTTTCGTGCTAGGCGCGCCGCGTCATGACCCAGAACGCCTCGGCTTACACCTCTTCGCTCCTCCGCCTGCTCAGCGAGCGTGGCTATATCCACCAGATCACCGATGCCGCCGGCCTCGATGCGCTTGCCGCAAAGCAGATCGTGCCGGGCTATATCGGCTTCGATGCCACCGCGCCATCGCTCCACGTCGGCAGCCTTGTCCAGATCATGATGCTGCGCCGCCTCCAGCAGGCCGGGCACAAGCCGATCGTTCTGATGGGCGGCGGCACCACCAAGGTCGGCGATCCTTCGGGCAAGGACGAAAGCCGCAAGATGCTGACGAGCGAAGGAATCGCCGCAAACATCGCCTCGATCCGCACCGTGTTCGAAAAGCTGCTCACCTTCGGCGATGGCCCGACCGATGCGGTGATGGTCGACAACGACACCTGGCTCAGCGCGCTTGGCTATGTCGATCTGCTGCGCACCGTCGGCCCGCATTTCACCATCAACCGGATGATGACGTTCGATTCAGTCAAGCTTCGGCTCGAGCGCGAGCAGCCGCTGACCTTCCTCGAATTCAACTACATGATCCTCCAGGCCTACGATTTTCGCGAGCTGGCGCTCACCGCCGGGTGCCGCCTGCAAATGGGCGGCTCGGACCAGTGGGGAAATATCGTCAACGGCATCGAACTGACGCGGCGCATGGAAAGCACCGAAGTCTTCGGCCTCACCACCCCGCTGCTGACGACGGCAGACGGCGCGAAGATGGGCAAGACGGCCGCCGGCGCAGTTTGGCTCAACGACGATGCGCTGCCCGCATGGGACTTCTGGCAGTATTGGCGCAACGTGGACGACCGCGATGTCGGCCGATTCCTGCGCCTGTTCACCGATCTGCCGCTGGATGAGATCGCGCGGCTGGAAGCGCTCGGCGGCAGCGAGATCAATGCGGCCAAGGTTGTGCTCGCCAATGAAGTGACACGGCTGGTGCGCGGCGCGGAAGCGGCGGCCGCCGCCGAAGCTACGGCGGCGGCAACGTTTGCCGGCGGCGGTGTCGGGCAGGATCTGCCCTCGCTCGCCTGTCCGGATGGCAGCATCGCGCTGGTAGACGCGCTCATCGGGCTCGGCTTTGCGGCCAGCCGCGGCGAGGCCAAGCGTCTGATCGCGGGCGGTGGTGCACGGGTCGAAGGCGTAGCCGTGAGCGACGAAGGGCATGTCATTGTGCTGACCGGCGCGGAGGTCCGCGTGTCGTCGGGCAAGAAGAAGCACGGGGTGCTCCGCCCGGCCTGACGGCAGGTAATTGCCGTTAACCAGCAAGTCCTTACCGGAAAGCGGCAAAACGCTGCCGTCCCTTTACGAATTATCAGCCAATACCCGGCAGAACGCTTCGTGCTTGACCATCACGAGGAGCCATTATGGCCAGCGGCGCACAGCTTTCCGTCACCGACCAGCGGCTTTCGAACCGCCATCCGGTCGACCTGCCCCTGATCGGGGAGCATCGCCGTCTTGGCGATGTGATGCTGCATGTCATCAACGTTTCGACCACCGGCTTCATGGTCAAGGGCGAGATCGCGCTGCAACGCGGCGAGCGCATCACCGTTCGCCTCCAGCACATCGGGCGCATTGAAGCGTTTCTGGTGTGGAGCGGCGGCGGGCGCGGCGGATTTCAGTTCGAGCGCATCCTGCGCAACGACGACTTCCTGATGATGATCAAGGCACTCCAGCCCAATCCCCGGCTTCAGCGCTCGCGCTGAAACCCATCGCCGCCGCTGATCGGGCGGATCAGCGCGTTTCGGCGATTGGCACTTGATATATTATATCATCACGATAAAGCAGCGCCCGAACCAATGTATCGGGTGTTTTCAATGACCAGAACTTCGCTTGCCGCCAGCTGCGCGCTTGGCGCCATGCTGCTTGCGTCCGCCAATCCTGCCCTTGCGGCCCCAGATGCCGGCATGGCCGCTCCGGGGGCAACGCCGCAGGCCCAGGGCGGCCAGGTCGATACGACACAGACCGACGATGCCGGACATGCGCCCATCGTGGTGACCGGCCGCCTGATTTCGGGCGACCGCGATGCGATTGTCGCGCCGGTGGTGATCGGCGGCGAGGATCTTGCCCGGCGCGCCACCTCGCAACTCGGCAGCGTCCTTGCGCACCTCCCCGGTGTTTCGACCAGCGGCTTTGCGCCCGGCGCGTCGCGCCCGGTGCTGCGCGGATTTGACGGCCCGCGGGTGCAGGTGCTGACCGACGGGCTGGGCTCGCTCGATGCCTCCTCCGTCTCCGCCGACCACGGCGTTGCCATCGACACGCTCAATGTCGAGCAGATCGATGTGCTCCACGGCCCCGAAGTGCTGCTCTATGCGGCCGATCCGGCGGGCGGCGCGGTCAATGCGCTCGATCGGCGGATCCCGCGCCGCGTGCCCAAGCAGGCGATCACCGCCAATGCCCTCGCGGCCTATGGCACCGCCGCTGATGCCGTGAACCTAGGTGGCGCGGTCGATGTGGCCCTTGCCCCGCGCCTCGCCGCACATTTCGATGCCTCGTACAACCATTCGGGCGATGTCCGCATCGGCGGCAACGTCGTCTCCGATCCCCTGCGTGCGGCCTCGCTCGCCGAAGCGGGCACGCTGACAGCCGATGGCGATGCGACAGGCGCGGCCAACCTCACCTCGGCAGCCGATGCGCGCGGCCGGCTGGCCAACTCCTGGGCACACGGCTCCACGTTCGGTGCCGGCCTGGCCTTTATCGATGCCGGCGGGACGCTGGGCCTGTCGGTCGAACGGCTGAACAGCGACTACGGCATTCCCCCGCGCCCTTCGGCCACACCGGGAGACCCGGTCTCGCTTTCGCTGCGCCAGACCCGCTATGACTTGCGCGGCGGCCTCAATCTCGCTGGCTTCTTCGAGAAGCTCGATGCGCGCGTGGCGTATGGAGACTACACCCACGCCGAGCTCAGCGCAGGTGTTCCGGCGACACGCTTCTACAATGCCGCAATCGAATCGCGCCTCGTGCTGGTGCAGGCGCGCCATGGCGGCTGGCGCGGTGAAAGCGGCGTGCAATATGGCACGCGCAACTTCCGCATCGTCGGCGAGCCGCTGCTGCCTGATTCCATAACCGAACGGTTCGCCGCATTCACCCGCCAGCAGCTGACCGCCGGGTCCATCGACCTCGAAGGCAGCGCCCGGTTCGAACACGTTTCGCTTGCGCCCAAAACCGGCGCGGCGCGCAGCTTCAGCCTGTTCGCGGCAGGCGCAGGCCTCGCCTGGCATCCCGTCGAAAGCGTCACTGTCAGCCTGTCCGCCACGCATGGCGAGCGCGCGCCGAGCGCGGAAGAACTCTACATCGACGGCCTGCACGATGCCACGCAATCGTACGAGCGCGGCAATCCGGCCTTCGTTACAGAGCGCAGCAACACCGTGGAAGCCGGCGTACGCTATCACGGTGAGCGCTTTGCCGGGGCGGTGACCGCCTATGCCACCGACTTCCAGCACTTCATTGCACCGGTTCCCACAGGGACCCGCGAGGAAGGCGCGCCGGTCTATCAGTTCCTCCAGCTTCCGGCGAAGTTCCGCGGGTTCGAGGCGGAAGCTTCGTGGAAGGCGCTGGCGTGGGGCGGCGGGCAGGCACTTTCGCTCGAGGCGGCAGCGGACTACGTCCACGCCCAGCTTTCCGGCGTCGGCCCGGCACCGCGCATTCCGCCCCTGCGGCTGCGCGGTGGGCTGAACTACGATTCGAACCGGATCGGCGCCACGATCGAGACGGTCTACAATGCGCGGCAGGGCCGGATCGCGACCAACGAAAACCCGGTCGATAGCTACACCCTGCTGAATGCCAGCCTGACCTGGCGGCCCGGCGGCAAGGAGGGGGCGCTGGCGCTGATCCTTTCGGGCGACAATCTGCTCAACAGCGTGGGACGGCTCGCCACATCGGAAACGCGGGACTTTGTGCCGATTGCCGGGCGCGATGTGCGGCTGACGGCGACACTTCGAATCTAGGCCGCGCATCCGGGCGGCAAGTTTTGCTTGCTTGGCAAGCGCGCGCCGCGCTGCCATTCCCCCGGCGTGACCACAACCACCGACGAACCCAATTCACCGCTGGATATTCCAGACTATCGCCGTTTCTGGCTCGCGCGGTTCCTGTCAGTCTTCGCGACGACCGGTATGGTCGTGGTGCTGGGCTATCAGCTCTATGATGTCGCGCGCAGCCAATATGGCATGAGCATCGGCACGGCGGCGTTCCAGCTGGGCCTGCTCGGTCTGGCCCAGTTCCTGCCGGTGTTGCTGCTCACGCCGGTCGCCGGGCTGATCGCGGACCGTTACGACCGCCGCATCGTCGCCGGGCTGGCTGTTGCCATCGACATGGTCGTGGCGCTGGTGCTGGCGGCGGCGACCATGGCCGGGCACCTGAACTTGCCGCTGTTGTTTGCGCTCGGCGCCCTCCACGGCACCGCACGCGTGTTCATCGGCCCTGCCATGGCCTCGATCGCGCCGAACGTGGTGCCGGTGCGCCTCATGCCGCGCGCGGTCGCGATCAATTCGATGGCGTGGCAGACTGGTTCGGTCGGCGGTCCGGCCATTGCCGGCCTGCTCTTCGCGCAGTCACCGGCGCTCCCCTATGGCATTTCGGCTGTTCTGCTCGGGCTCGCGACCCTGTCCGTCTTCCGCATTCGCCCCCTGCCCCCGCCTGACGAGAACAAGCGCGCGCATCCGCTGTCGCAGCTGGTCGGCGGGCTGAGCTTCGTCTGGCATGACCGTTTCCTGTTCGGCTGCGTCACGCTCGATCTGTTTGCCGTGCTGCTGGGCGGAGCGACGGCACTGCTGCCGGTCTATGCGCGGGATATCCTGATGGTCGGCGGGCATCCGGTGGGGCCTAACGGCCTTGGCATCATGCGCGCAGCTCCGGGTGCAGGCGCGGTGCTGGTGGCGCTGCTGCTGGCGCGCAAGCCCATCGAAAGCGGCGTCGGCGCCAAGATGCTGATCGCGGTTGCAGTCTATGGCGCGGCGACCATCGGCTTCGGCCTGAGCCGGGATTACCTGTTCTCGCTCGTGATGCTCGCCTCGCTCGGCGCGGCAGATATGGTCTCGGTGTTCATCCGCAACACGCTGGTCCAGCTCCACACGCCCGATGCGGTGCGCGGCCGCGTCTCCGCCATCTCGGGCCTTGCCATTTCCGCATCCAACGAGCTGGGCGAAATGCAATCCGGCGTGGCGGCCGCGCTGCTCGGCGCTACCGGAGCGGTTGTATTCGGCGGCGTCGGTGCGATAATCATTACGGTCCTGTGGGCAACCTGGTTCCCCGAACTCAGGCTCGTGCGCACATTTGCAGACAAGACACTTCACCAGAAGGAGCAAGCGACATGAAGGCGGCCAACATCCTCGCCACCATCGGCAATACCCCGCACATTCGCCTCGCGCGCCTGTTTCCGGATCACGAAGTCTGGGTGAAGAGCGAGCGCACCAATCCCGGCGGCTCGATCAAGGATCGCATTGCGCTGGCGATGATCGAGGCGGCGGAAGCGGACGGCAGCCTCAAGCCCGGCGGCACGATTGTCGAGCCGACCTCGGGCAACACCGGCATCGGCCTGGCGATGGTCGCTGCGGTCAAAGGCTACAAGATCATCCTCGTCATGCCCGAATCGATGTCGCTCGAACGGCGGCGGCTGATGCTGGCCTATGGGGCCACCTTCGACCTCACCCCGCGCGAAAAGGGCATGAAGGGCACCATCGCCCGCGCGCTCGAGATCGTCGAACAGACGCCCGGCGCTTGGATGCCGGGGCAGTTCGATAACCCGGCCAACGTCGCGGTGCATGTGCGGACCACTGCCGAGGAAATTCTGGCCGATTTCGCAGACGCGCCTTTCGACGCGCTGATAACCGGTGTCGGCACCGGCGGCCACCTCACGGGCTGTGCTGAAATGCTGAAGCAGCACTGGCCCGCGATGACGGCATGGGCCGTGGAGCCTACGCTGTCGCCGGTCATCTCTGGCGGCCAGCCTGCGCCGCACCCGATCCAGGGCATTGGCGCCGGGTTCATCCCCGGCAACCTCCATACTCAGGCCATCGACGGCGCGATTCAGGTCGATCCGGCGGACGCGAAGGAATGGGCCCGCCGCGCCGCAGCCGAGGAAGGCATGCTCGTGGGCATCAGTTCAGGCGCAACGCTGGCCGCCATCGCCCAGAAGCTGCCCGAACTCCCCGCCGGTAGCCGCGTACTCGGCTTCAACTACGACACCGGCGAGCGCTATCTCTCGGTGCCGGACTTCCTGCCGGAATGAGCGGGATGGCGCTCGATCAGCTCGACTATCGTGATGGCGATACCGCGCTGACGGGGTGGCTGGCCCGCCCCGCGGGCGCGGCGCGGGGCGCAGTGCTCGTGCTGCCAACGATCATGAATGCCAACCCGCCGATGGAGCGCCGCGCCGCGATGCTGGCGGATGCTGGCTTCGTGGCGATGGTCGCTGATTTCTACGGCGAGCCGGTGCGCGATTTCGAGCATTCCATGCAGCTTGCAGGCGCGCTCCGGGCCTCGGTCGATGGCTACCGCGCGCGCTTGCGGGCTGGTCTCGCCGCGCTGACCAATCTGCCCGAAGCGCAAGGGCTCAAGGCCGCTTCCATCGGCTACTGCATGGGCGGGCAGGCCGCGCTCGAACTCGCGCGCGAGGGCGCCGATCTGGTGCTGGCCGCCAGCTTCCACGGCATCCTCGATACCGGCCGCCCCGCCGCGCCCGGTGCGGTCAAGGCGCGGATTCTCGTCTGCCATGGCGATGCCGATCCGCTCGTCCCGCGTTCGCAGGTCACCGCCTTCTGGGAGGAAATGGACGCGGCCGGGGCCAACTGGCACTTCCACGCCTACAGCGGCGTGCGCCACGGCTTCACCGATCCCGGCAGCGACGCGCGCGGCGTACCCGCCATTGGCTACGATGCCAGCGCCGACCGCCAGAGCTGGGCGGCGCTGGCGGGGCTGTTCGCCGAGGTGTTCTAGGCGGCGAACTGCTCCGCCGTCAGCCCCATGACAGTCTCGGCCCCCGCCTCCACTTCGTAGCGCAGCGATCCCGCCTGCGGGGCAAGGCGCAGCGCCCAGTGCTTGGCGCAGAACAGCTTGGCCTCGTAGAATGCCTTGTCCGCGCCCTCGCTGCCGAGCGCCGCCGCCGAAACCTTGGCCATGCGCAGCCACATCAGGCCGAGCGAGACGACGCCGGTCAGCGTCATGTAGGCATAGGCGCCCGCGCCGATCGCATTGCGGTCTGCCATGCCGTGCTGCATGAACCACATGGTTGCAGCCTTGAGGTGCCCGGCGGCCTTGGCAAGGCGCTCGGCCACCAGCTTCACCGTCTCGCCATAGGTATCAGGCGCGCTCTCCTCGGCACATTCAGCATCGATCACCGCGAACAGGCGCTGGATCGCGCGGCCCCCATTGAGCGCGAGCTTGCGGCCGACAAGATCCATCGCCTGCACGCCGTTGGCACCTTCGTAGATCATCGCAATGCGCGCATCGCGCACGAACTGATCCATCCCGTTTTCCGAGATGTAGCCGTGCCCGCCCCAGATCTGCTGCATGTCGGTCGCGGTCTTGTAGCCCATGTCGGTGCCGTAGCCCTTGATCACGGGGGTGAGCAGGCTGATGAGATCGTCGGCGGCCTGCCGCTCCTCCTCGGTCGCCGCCTTGTGCGACAGATCGACCTGCAACGCCCCCCACAGGCACAGCGCGCGCATCCCGCCGATGAACATCTTGGCGTCCATCAGCATCCGCCGAACATCGGGGTGGACGAGCAGTGGATCGGCCTTCTGTTCGGGCTCCGCAGGCCCCGTCAGCGCGCGGCCCTGCCGCCGCTCCTGCGCATAGAGCACGGCGTTCTGGTACGAGGCTTCCGCCTGCGCGAGGCCCTGGATGCCGACGCCGAGGCGCGCTGCGTTCATCATGATGAACATCGCGGCGAGGCCCTTGTTCTCCTCTCCGACCAGCCAGCCCGTCGCGCCGTCATAGTTCATCACGCAGGTCGCGTTGCCGTGGATGCCCATCTTGTGCTCGATCGCGCCAACCGACACGGCATTGCGCGCGCCGAGGCTGCCGTCCGCGTTCACGATGAACTTGGGCACGATGAACAGCGAGATACCCTTGCTCGATTCCGGCGCACCGGGCGTCTTCGCGAGCACGAGGTGGACGATGTTCTCACACAGGTCGTGATCCCCCGCCGAGATGAAGATCTTGGTCCCAGTGATGGCGTAGGAACCGTCCGCCTGCGGCTCGGCGCGGGTGCGGATGAGGCCGAGGTCGGTGCCGCAGTGCGGCTCGGTCAGGTTCATCGTGCCGAGCCATTCGCCGCTGACCATCTTGGGCAGGTAGGTTGCCTTCTGCTCGGGCGACCCCTTCGAAACGAGCGCCGAGATCGCGCCGTTGGCAAGGCCCGGATACATCGCAAACGCCTGGTTGGCGCTGGCGAGGTATTCTTCCACCACGAAACCCATGACATGCGGCAGCCCCTGCCCGCCGAGTTCCTCCGGCGCGGCGAGTGTGCCCCACCCTGCCTCGACATAGCGGGCATAGGCTTCCTTAAAGCCCTTGGGCGTGGTGACGCTGCCGTCGGGATGGCGGGTACAACCCTCGCGGTCACCCGAAAGGTTGAGCGGGGCGATAACCTCATTCACGAAGCGCCCGGCTTCCTCGATCACGGTGTCGGTCAGGTCGCGGGTCGCAGCCTCAAAGCCCGGCAGGTGTCCATAGCTTTCAAGGCCCAGCACTTCGTTGACAACGAAACGGGTATCGCGGGTCGGCGCCTGAAAAACGGGCATGGGATAGTCCTCTCGGAGGTTTTATTGGGGCTCGGCGTCCAGCGTGACCGGGCGGCCTTCCAGCTTCTCGCGCTCGATCAGCAGCGCGACAAAACTGGTCAGTTCGGCAATCGTCGCATTGATATCAGCCTGCTGGCGCGTGAGGTTGTCGATCCGCTCGCGGCATTTGTCGATCGTCACCCGGCGCTGCCTGGCGCGGCCATCGCCCAGATCGTAGAGATCGATCATGTCGCGGATTTCAGAAAGGCTGAAGCCGACGTTCTTGGCGCGCATGATCCACGCGAGCCGCGCCCGGTCTCGCTTGGAATAGATGCGGGCCAGCCCTGCGCGGGTCGGCGCGATCAGCCCCTCATCCTCATAGAAGCGCAGCGCGCGCGCGGTCACCCCGAACTCGCTCGACAGGTCGGAGATGGTGAACTGCTCGCGCGCCAGCGCATCGGGCTGGTGCAGGTGGCCGGTGTGATCGCCGCTGCGGGCCGGATTGGTCCGGCGGGCAGCAGCAGGCGCCACCCGTTCGGCATGCGAAGGTTTGGCCGCACTCGCCGCCATGGCCGGACTCGTGGTGATAGGACGCGAGGACATGCCCCAACGACCTAACTACCCTTTACGTAAGCGTCAATCTTCGATCCGCTCCAGCCCGCCATCTCCCGCCAGCCGGCGATAGAAGCATGAGGGCGCCATTGTGTGGCAGGCCGGGCCCGCTGCCTCGACCCGCAGTTCCAGCGCATCCTGATCGCAATCGACGCGAATCTCGATGACCTTGAGCACGTGGCCCGATGTTTCGCCTTTCATCCACAGCCGCCCGCGTGAGCGCGAATGGAAATGCGCGAAGCCCGTTTCGCGCGTGCGGGCAATCGCTTCCGCGTCCATGTGCGCCAGCATCAGCAGACGGCCGCTGGCATGATCGACCGCGACCGCCGTGACGAGACCGGCGGAATCGAAGCGAGGCATGAACACCTTGCCCAATTCCCGGATTTCGGTCTCGCTCGGTGCGCTCTCGCTCGGTAGCTTGGAAATGGGACAGGCCTTTCGTGAATTCACCGGCTGCGGGCAACGGTTTGTTGCAGGATAACCACATGCCATTCCCAAAATCCATGGGTTCTGCACATCAGGCTTTTACCTTGGCAAACAATGGCGGATGAATGCCCCGTGGCTTGAGGGAGCCGCACAGCACTGCGGACGAACGTCCGAGTGCAGGCAGTACAGGCCAGAGTTCAGGGTAGTCATAAACATGGGGGCCGAAGGCTGTGCCGCACCCGTCAGGGCAAGCAGCGCGGTCAGCGGAAAGCAAGCAGGGATTTTGGCGCAGGTCGCCGTCCATCATACACCAGCACAAGCTGGAGGCCGCAAATGGGGGCGAGCCTTGATCGGACGAGAGACCTGACGCTGATGAGGAATCGTCACGGGAACGCCCGGAGTTAACGCTCCGGGCGTTTCGTGTTTGGGGCTGCTCGCTCGGTTCCTGACCGCGATATTCCAGGCCGGGAGGTTCTAGGCCGGGAGGTTCTATGCCGCCAGCGGTGCATCGTCATGGCGCGCCTGATCCAGCGCTTCATCGAGGACGCGCGCAAAACACACGATCCGCACTTCCGCCACACCCGCCTTGCGCAGTGCGGCAAGGCAGGCATTGGTAGTGGCTCCGCTGGTCATCACGTCGTCAACCAGCAGCACGCGCGCGCCCTTGAGCCGTGCGCCCCGGGCGGGATGTGCGGAAATCGCCCCGCGCAGTGCCTCTGCCCGCGCGCGCTTGCCGAGTCCGCCGAGCGAGGGCGTGCGTTTGCGCCGGACCAGCCCATCGACCACCAGCGGCTGCCCGATGGTCCGGGCAATCCGTGCCGCAAGCAGCGCCGACTGGTTGAAGCCGCGCTCCCACAGCCGCCAGCGATGCAGCGGCACCGGCAGCACCAGCCATTCGCCCTCCAGTTCCGGCAATCGCCGCACCATCAGCCGCGAAAGCAGGTCTGCCAGCGCGATGCGCTTGCCGCGCTTGAACGCGAGGACCAATTCGCGCGAAGCGCCGTTGTAAAGCGTCGCCGCCGCAATTCCGGCATGGCGCGGCGGATCTGCCATGCACGGCGCGCACTGCACCTCGCCAGAGCGCACAACCGTGTCCGCGAGGGGGCGCTGGCAGGTGCTGCAGGCAGGCTCGCCCGGCACGGCCAGCCTGCTCCAGCACGCCGCGCACAGCCCGCCCTGCTGGGCCAGCGCATCGCCGCACAACGGGCACCGCGGCGGGAACACCAGATCGATGAGCGGGGCGAGGAATGCGGGCTTTGCCATCACCGCTGAGTGTCTGCCCCATGGCCCGGATTCGCAAGAGGGACTTGGCAACCGGCCCTCCGCGCGGCAGGGGCACAGCTGATGGCCAGCCCCCCTCCCCCAACGATCTTCGCACCGGCCCGGCGCCGCGCCATGCGCGCGCGGATGCGCCAGCTCGAACGCCGCCCCGATGCGCCCGGCTTTCTGGCCGAGGACATGGCCGAAGACGTGCTGGACCGCCTTGCTTTCCTGCGTCACCAGCCCGCGCGCGCGCTTGTCATCGGCGATACCTCCGGCCGCCTGGCCCAAGCCCTCGCCGCGCAAGGCTGCGCCATCACCCGCGCGGATCCCGCGCCTGCCGGTGACGAACATGCCATCGACGAGGAACACCCCGTCCCGGACGAAGGCTTCGATCTCATTGTCCAGCTCGGTACGCTGGCGACGGTCAACGACCTTCCCGGCGCGATGCTGCACATCCGCCGCGCGCTTTCGCCCGGCGGCCTGGCCGTGCTGACCCTGTGCGGCGCCGGCAGCGTGCCCGCCCTGCGCGCCATCATGACCGAAACCGACGGCGATCGCCCTGCCGCGCGCATCCACCCGCAAGTCGACGTCCGTGCGGGCGGCGATCTGCTCCAGCGCTGCGGTTTTGCCGAACCGATGAGCGACAGCCGGACGCTGGATGTGCGCTACCGCAGCCTGCGCCGCCTTGTGGCAGACCTGCGCGCGCAGGGGCTCGGCAATTGCCTGGCGCGGCCGGGGCCACTGCTGGGCAAGGCCGGGCTGGCGCGCGCGGAGGCGGCGTTCGCGGCAATGGCGGACGGCGAAGGCCGCGTTACCGAACGATTCGCGATCCTCACGATGAGCGGGTGGAACAAGGCGGTTCGCCCGCCAAAGTTCTGAGCAGGGGCGCTTGTGCCTCCTGCGGACAAGGGCCATCGCCCTTGCATCCCATCATTCCGCTCGCAGCCAAAATCTTCGTCATCCCCGCCTGCGCGAGAACGACGAGATTGAGAGTTTTACCCCAAGGCCGCCTGCGCCGCGGCCAGCCGCGCAATCGGCACGCGGTACGGGCTTGCCGAGACGTAATCGAGCCCGACTTTCTCGCAGAACGCGATCGAGGCCGGATCCCCGCCATGCTCGCCGCAGATGCCGAGCTTGATATCGGGGCGCGTTTCACGCCCGCGCACCGCCGCCATCTCGACCAGTTGGCCGACGCCTTCGATATCGAGGCTGACGAAAGGATCGCGCGGGTAGATGCCATGTTCGACATAGGGCCCGAGGAAACGGGCGGCGTCATCGCGGCTGACACCGAGCGTCGTCTGCGTCAGATCATTGGTGCCGAACGAGAAGAACTTCGCTTCCTCGGCAATTTCGCCCGCCATCAGCGCGGCGCGCGGCAGTTCTATCATCGTGCCGACGAGGTATTCGAGGGTGCGGCCCTTTTCGGCAAACACAGCCTCGGCGGCGCGGTCGACCAGTGCCCGCAGGATCAGCAGTTCGCGCTTGGTGGCAACTAGCGGGATCATGACTTCAGGGACGACCGCCTCGCCCGACTTCTGGGCGACATCGCAGGCCGCCTCGAAGATCGCGCGGGCCTGCATCTCGTAGATTTCGGGGAACGTGATGCCAAGGCGGCAACCGCGATGGCCCAGCATCGGGTTGAACTCATGGAGCTCTCCCGCCCGGCGCTTGAGGTGATCGACGCCGAGGCCGGTCGCTTCCGAAAGCTCCTCGAACTCCGCCTCGCCGTGCGGCAGGAATTCGTGCAGCGGCGGATCGAGCAGGCGGATGGTGACGGGGAGCCCGGCCATGACCTCGAAGATCGCGGTGAAATCGGCGCGCTGTTCGGGCAGGAGCGAGTCGAGCGCACGGCGGCGGGTGGCTTCGTCCTCAGCCAGAATCATCTGGCGCACCAGCGAGATACGGCCCGCATCGAAGAACATGTGTTCGGTGCGGCACAAGCCCACGCCTTCCGCGCCGAACTGGCGCGCGACCTGGCAATCGAGCGGGGTTTCGGCGTTGGCGCGCACTTTCATGCGGCGGTGCTGGTCGGCCCACTCCATCAGTACGGCGAAATCGCCGACGAGTTCGGGCTCCACCATCGGCACGGCGCCGAGCATGACATCGCCGTTCGAGCCGTCGAGCGTGATGACCTCGCCTTCCTTGACCTCGCGCGTGCCCATGCGCGCGGTGCGGGTGGCCATGTCGATCGAGAGACCCGAGGCGCCCGAAACGCAGGGACGGCCCATGCCGCGCGCCACGACCGCCGCGTGGCTGGTCATGCCGCCGCGCGCGGTGAGCACGCCCTTGGCGGCGTGCATGCCGTGGATGTCTTCCGGGCTGGTCTCGACGCGGACGAGGATCACGTCCTCGCCCATCTGCGCGCGGTGCTCGGCACTATCGGCATCGAACACGATGATGCCGGTGGCCGCACCCGGCGATGCGGGAAGGCCGCGCGTCAAGACCTCGCGCGGGGCGGTGGGATCGAGCGTGGGGTGGAGCAGCTGGTCCAGCGCCATCGGATCGATGCGCTTCACCGCCGTGGCCTCGTTGATCAGGCCTTCGTGCGCCATGTCCACCGCCATCTTGAGCGCGGCCTTGGCGGTGCGCTTGCCCGAGCGGGTCTGCAGCATCCACAGCTTGCCCTGCTCGACGGTGAACTCGATGTCCTGCATGTCCTTGTAGTGCGCTTCGAGCAGATCGAACACGCGGGCGAGCTCGCCATAGGCGGCCGGCATCGCCTCTTCCATCGAGAGCGGCTTGGCCCCGGCCCGCGCGCGAGCGGCCTTGGTCAGGTATTGCGGCGTGCGGATGCCCGCGACGACGTCTTCGCCCTGCGCATTGACCAGCCATTCGCCGTAGTAGGCCCGTTCGCCGGTGGCGGGATCGCGGGTGAACGCGACGCCAGTTGCAGAGGTTTCGCCCATGTTGCCGAAGACCATGGCCTGCACGTTGACTGCAGTGCCCCAATCATGCGGGATGCTGTTCAGGCGGCGATAGACCTTGGCGCGGTCCGATTCCCACGAATCGAACACGGCACCGATCGCGCCCCAGAGCTGTTCGTGCACGTCCTGCGGGAACGGGCGGCCGAGTTCTTCGGCGACGATGGCCTTGTACTGGGCGACCAGCGCCTGCCAATGCTCCGCGCCCATCTCGACATCGGCGTAGAACCCGTTGTCTTCCTTGGCGATTTCAAGCGCGTCTTCAAAGCGGTGATGATCGAGGCCGAGCACCACGTCCGAATACATCTGGATGAAGCGGCGGTAGCTGTCCCACGCGAAGCGGGCATCTCCGGAACCGGCGGCGAGGCCTTCGACGGTCGCGTCATTGAGGCCGAGGTTGAGCACGGTATCCATCATGCCCGGCATCGAAACGCGCGCGCCCGAGCGGACCGAGACGAGCAGCGGATTGGCCGGATCGCCGAACACGCGGCCCGTGGCCTTCTCGATATGCGCGACGCCATTGGCGACACCGGTGCGCAGCGCATCGTCGAAGGTCTTGCCCGCGGCGTTGTAGGCCGTGCAGACTTCGGTGCTGATGGTGAAGCCGGGAGGCACGGGCAGGCCGATGCCCGCCATCTCGGCAAGGTTTGCGCCCTTGCCGCCGGTGATGGTCTTGTCGCGCGAGCGGGGATCGCCGTTGGTAGCACCGCCACCAAAATGGAATACGTATGCGCTCATACGGCCAACAGGCTCCCTCAGTGTGTCGTTATCGCCGGAACAGGCCCGGATTCGCGCCTGCCCTTAGCCCTCTATCCGGGAAAAGTCCGCAACTTTGTGCACTGCAGCACGAAACCGGTCAAGCAGCCCGAGGCGACCTGCCCGTTTGGCCGGGTCGGCATCGTTGACCGTCACGCTTTCGAAGAACGCGTCAATCGGCGCGCGCAACGTGGCGAGCGCAGCCATCGCGGCGGTGAAGTCCTCTGCCGCAACGGCCGCTTCGGCGCGGGGTTCGGCAGCATCGAGGGCATCAACGAGGGCCTGTTCGGCAGGCTCGCGGGCATAGTCGGCCTCGACGGGTGCGTACTCTTCCTTCTTCAGTATATTCGCGGCGCGCTTGTAGCCGGCGAGGAGGTTCACGCCGTCCTCGGTGCTGGCAAAGGCCTGCAGCGCATGGACGCGGGCGAGCAGGCGGACGAGATCGTCCTCCCCTCCCAGCGCAAAGACCGCGTCGATCAGGTCGTGGCGGACGCCGGCTTCGCGCTGTTGGACTTTCAGGCGGTCGGCCAAGAACGCGAGGAGAGCGGTCGGGGTCTTGCCCACCACCGCAGGCGCTGAGCGCAGGAATTCCAGCGCAAGCTCGGAATAGGGTTCAAGCTTGATCTCGAAATCGCCAAGTTCAGCCGTGAAGTCCGCGATGCGAGCTGCGAATTCGTCCGAAGGCAGCGACGGATGCGGCTGCACCTTGCCGATCTTCTCGATGTAGATCGCGAAATTGACATCGCCTGCCACCGCGCGGTCGAGCACAGATGCGAAGACGCTCGCGATGGCACTGCGCAGCACCGCCGTCAGATTGCAGCGTACCTCGGCCGTCAGCAGGATCTGGATGACACCCAGCGCGGCGCGGCGCAGCGCAAACGGATCCTTCGAGCCAGTGGGCCGCTCGTCGATGGCGAAGAACCCGGCGAGCGTATCCAGCTTGTCAGCCAGTGCCACGGCCACCGTGACCGGCGCGGTGGGCACATCGTCGCCCTGCCCGACCGGCTTGTAGTGATCGCGGATCGCATCGGCGACGGCATCCGGCAGGCCCTCGGCGCGGGCATAGTAGCCGCCCATCAGGCCCTGCAGTTCGGGAAACTCACCGACCATTTCGGTGACGAGATCGGCCTTGCACAGGCGCGCGGCGAGTTCGGCTTGGGCGGGATCGCAACTGGGGACGATGCCTTCGCTCGCCAGCCATTCCGCCAGCTTCGCCACGCGTTCGACCTTGTCGGCCACGGTGCCGAGCTTTTCGTGGAAGGTGATGCGCGCCAGCTTTTCGGCCTGCACGGAAAGCGGCGTCTTGCGGTCCTGCTCCCAGAAGAAGCGCGCGTCCGAGAGGCGGGCGGCGAGGACCTTGCGGTTGCCGGCGACGATCACTTCGCCGCCATCCCGCGCCGCGATGTTGGCGGTGCAGACGAAAGCGTTGGCCAGTTTCCCGGCGGCATCGCGGCAGATGAAGTACTTCTGGTTGACCCGCGCAGTAAGCTGGATGACCTCGGGCGGCACTTCGAGGAACGCCTCGTCGAAGCGGCCGAGCAGCGGCACCGGCCATTCGGTGAGGCCGGCATTCTCGATCACGAGACCTTCATCCTCGACCAGTACGAGGCCAGCGGCGGCAGCGGCCTGCTGCGCGCCTTCACGCACGATGCCCTCGCGCTCCGCATGATCGACGATCACATGGGCAGCGCGCAGTTTGGCGGCGTAGTCGTCCACGCCGTCGATCACGATCTCGCCGCTGTGGTGGAAGCGGTGGCCCATCGTGGCGCGGCCCGAGCGGACGGCGCCGATTTCGCAATCGATCACTTCGCCGCCGAGCAGCGCGACAATGCCCGAGAGCGGGCGCACCCAGCGCAAACTGTCTGGCTGGAGGCTGGCCGCGCCCCAGCGCTGCGACTTGGGCCAAGCAAACGAGCGGATAATGGAGGGAATCGCCTCGGCCAGTACATCAGCAGTCGCGCGGCCGGGCTTTTCGGTTATCGCAAACCAAATGCCGTCACGCTCAGTAAGCTGCTCCTTTGCCAGCCTGGTCTTGCGAAGAAAGCCTTCAAGCGCTTGTTCCGGTGCGGACGTTCGCGGGCCTTTAGCCTCTTCAGAAACTGCCTCTGTTGCCAAGGGCAAGTCGCGTGCAATCAGCACAAGCCGCCGAGGCGTAGACCAAACCTGAATGTCCCCACACGTCAGGCCAAAATTGCCCAGATACGCGGCGAACATATTGGAGAGGTTAGCGCGCGCGCCGGCCTGCATGCGCGCGGGGATTTCTTCCGAGCGCAGTTCCAACAGAAAATCAGCGGTGCTCATGCCGTCCACCCCGGGAACTGCGCTTCCCATTCGGGGCGGTACTTGTCCATGTAGCCCTCGCAGCTTCCGCGCGCGAGATCGCGCACGCGGCCCATAAAGCTTGCGCGTTCCTGCACCGAGATCACGCCGCGTGCCTGAAGCAGGTTGA
>CANCET010000048.1 GCA_947375105.1 Sphingomonadaceae bacterium | reverse complement strand
TCGGCGCGCATCGCCTCGACTTCGGCCTGGCTCTTGAAATCGACGAGTTCGACCTGGAACACGAGATCAGAGTTCGCCGGGATCGGGCCGGTCGCCTTCTCGCCATAGCCCAGCGCGGCGGGAATGCAGAAGCGCCACACGCTGCCCTTGCTCATCGTCAGCAGGCCTTCGGAAAAGCCCTTGATCACCGCGCCGGTGGCAAAGGCCTGCGTGACGTTCTGATCGAAAACGGTGCCATCGGCGGCAAGGTAGCCGATGTAGTTGACCAGCACGAAGTCGCCCTGCCCCGGCTTGGCCGCCTGCGCATCGCGCAGCAGGCGGGTGCCGAGGCCGGAAGCCGTCTTGGCGCTGCACTGGCGCTGCGCAGCGGGCACGACCGGGTTCAGCGGCACGGGCAGTATCTCTGCCGAAGGCGCCGGAGCCGAAGCCGCCGTTGCAGCAGGCGCGGCGGCCTGGGCCAGTGCCGGGACAGCCGCAAGAGTGAGGGAAAGGGCGATTCGGCCAAGGCCGCGGGTCTGGATGCTCATCCTCAGGCCCATAGCCAAGCTGTGTTACAGCTTCCAGCCGGGAAACGGCTCGCCGCGCAAAGGGGCTTACGCATTTGCACGTATGGCCTGCAAATGGCCCGGCGCCAGGACCGGCGCTATAGGCATGCGGCATGGCTATCGGCGGCGATTATTCTTCTCCGGTCACGGTAAACGGCTTCGTCTGCCGCAATTGCAGCGATGTGGACCGCGCCAAGCGGCACATCGACCCGGCAGATCCGGCGGCAGGCCCCTTCGCGATCAACGGGCATCAAAAGCCGGGCGCTGCCCGGGCTACCGGGCGTTTCGCGCCCGAAGCGCGCGATACCGCGCGGCTCGAACGGCTGCACCGCGAACGCACGGCAGCGCCTGCATCGCCCGTCGCCGCGGCCTATCGGATCGCGGAACAGGGGCCAGCCGGGCCCGGGCCTGCCGGGCCGCTGGTGGAATTGCGGGCCTGAAACTGCAAGCCGGATAGAGGAAACCCTGCAAATTGAGGGCACCTCGCCCCTTGACCCCCATCCGCTGCGGCCTACATGCTTTGGCATGTTCATAGAAACCGAAACCACTCCGAACCCCGCCACGCTCAAGTTCCTGCCGGGCGAGATCGTCATGGCCACCGGCACGCGGGAGTTCACCTCACCCGAAGCGGCGGCGGCGTCCCCGCTGGCCGAGGCGCTGTTCTCGCTGGGCGACGTGACGGGCGTGCTCTTTGGGCGCGACTTCATCGCGGTCACGATCGCGCCGGGCTGCGAATGGGCCGCCGCGAAACCGCAGGTGCTGGCGCTCCTGCTCGATCATTTCGTCGCGCAAGCGCCGCTGTTCACGTCTGCCGGCGCAGATTTCGTGGTGCCCGGCGAAGCGGACGACGATACGCATTACGGCGATGATCCCGCTGATGCCGACATTGTCGATCAGATCAAGGACCTGATCGAGACCCGCGTGCGCCCCGCCGTGGCGAATGATGGCGGCGACATCATCTACCGGGGTTTCCGCGAAGGCGTGGTCTATCTCAAGATGCAGGGCGCCTGTTCGGGCTGCCCCTCTTCCACAGCCACGCTCAAGAACGGAATTGAATCGCTGCTCAAGCACTATGTGCCCGAAGTAAGCGAAGTGCGCGCCGCCTGACGCGCCCTGCCAGGAATTGCAAAAAATGACTCAGCCGCTTGACGATGCTGCGCTCGACCGCGTGTTCCGTACCGCCCGCACCTACAACGGGTTCCTCGACAAGCCAGTCAGCGAAGCACAGCTGCACGCGATCTGGGACCTGATGAAGATGGGGCCGACTTCGGCCAACCAGATGCCCGCGCGCCTGATCTGGTGCACCACCACCGAGGCCAAGGAAAAGCTCGCGGCTTGCACCAGCGGCACCAACGGGCCCAAGATTCTCGCCGCGCCGGTCAGCGTGATCATCGGCATGGATCTCGATTTCCACGAGCAATTGCCGTGGCTGTTTCCCCACGCCGATGCCAAGAGCTGGTTTGCCGGCAACGACGCACTGCGCGAGGCTTCGGCGATGCGCAATTCGACGCTGCAGGGCGCGTATTTCATCATCGCTGCGCGCATGCTCGGGCTCGATACCGGGCCGATGTCGGGTTTCAGCAATGAAGCGGTGGATGCGGCATTCTTTGCGGGCACGCGGATCCGTTCGAACTTCATCTCGACATTGGGATACGGCGATCCCGCCACGATCTTCGCGCGCAGCCCCCGCCCCGATTTCGCCACCTTCAACACGCTGGCCTGAGGCGTAGCACGCTTGCGCCGGCTGGTGATCGACAGCGCGACCGAAGCCTGCTCGGTGGCCTTGTTTGACGGTATGGAACTGATCGCCGGCAGCCATGCCATGCTCGGCCGCGGCCATGCCGAACAGCTCGTGCCGATGATCGCCGCACTGCCGGGCAAAGGGCAGGCGGCAGCGATTGCGGTCAACGCCGGGCCGGGGAGCTTCACCGGCATTCGCGTGGGACTTGCCGCCGCGCGCGCACTGGCGCTGGCATGGCAAGTGCCGATCGCCGGCTATTCCGCGCTCGTGCTGGTGGCGGCCATGGCGCGCGCCGCCCATCCCGGCGCCGCTCCGGGCACCGCAATCGACGTGGTGATGAGCGGTGGTCATGGCGAGTGGTTCTTCCAGCCGTTCGGCGCGGATGGTTCGGCATTGGCCGAAGCCGCCTCGCTTTCCCCGGAAGCGGCCGCTGCCCGCTCGTCCGCAGGATTGGTTGCAGGGAGCCAGGCCGAAGCGCTGGCCGCCAGGCGCGGCAGCGTGCCGCTGGCGCTTCCCCTGTGGCCCGATGCACGCGCCTTCGCCCTGCTCGGCACAGATGCAATCCGGCCCGATCCTGCACCCCGCTATGGCCGCGCGCCCGATGCGCGCCTGCCGGCAGGCTGACGGGCGTGGCGACGTGACGTTCGGCCCCGCAGACTGCGGCGATGACATCGACCGCATCATGGATGTCATGGCGGGGTCTTTCGCACCCGAATACGGCGAAGCATGG
This sequence comes from Sphingomonadaceae bacterium, assembly GCA_947375105.1. Lineage (GTDB taxonomy): Bacteria > Pseudomonadota > Alphaproteobacteria > Sphingomonadales > Sphingomonadaceae > Novosphingobium. The sequence goes on along the minus strand of CANCET010000048.1, from coordinate 15,876 downwards.
AACCGCCGGCAGGTCTCGGATTCCTTGCTGCTGCCAGGCACTCGCTATTGCCTCATCGGTGCGGATGGATCGCATGAACTGCAAAGCGAGGAACCCACTGCGGGATTTGCGCTGCTGCGGGCGATATTCGATGAAGAGGAGCTGCTGCTCTTCGCGGTGCTGCCGCAATACCGCGGCAAGGGCCTTGGCGCCGCACTGCTCACCGAAGTGATTGCGAGCGCAAGAACGCGCGGCATACAGCGCCTGTTCCTCGAAATGCGAACCAACAATCCTGCCGGCAAGTTGTACACCGGCTTCGGCTTCAAGACTATCGGCGTGAGACCGGGATACTATCGCACTGCGAGCGGTGCGAGATTGGATGCGCTCAGTCAGGAACTGATAATCGCAAGTAATTAGACCTATTTAGCGTCTTGGGTCGTCATTTGTGAAAAATCAGACAGAAAGTAGCCATTCTCGCTCCGAAATGGTTGTATCCCTGATCCACGAGCGTATATGCGTTGTGGTCTACTCGGGTCCCAACCAGCCTTGACTGGGCAAGAACAAGATAACAATCGTAGAAGGTACGCGTGCGATGAGTGAAATTGAAAACGATATGCGGGAAACGCTGATCACACTGACATCCGACATCGTCTCGGCACATGTCAGCAACAACAGCGTCGCGGTCAACGACCTGCCGATGCTGATTACCAACGTCTATGCGGCGCTCGCGGGCCTCAATCCCACCCAGCCCGCAGCTGAACCCGCGCCAGAACCGGCCGTGTCGATCCGCTCTTCGATCAAGAACGATCACATCGTCTGCCTGGAAGACGGCAAGAAGCTCAAGATGCTCAAGCGCCACCTGATGACGCGCTACAGCATGACCCCCGATCAGTATCGCGCGCGCTGGAACCTGCCTGCGGACTATCCGATGGTCGCTCCGGCCTATGCCGAAAAGCGCCGCGAGCTGGCCAAGAAGATCGGTCTCGGCCGCAAGCCTGCGCCCAAGCGCGGCCGCCCTGCCAAGACTGCTGTCTAAAACAGCCCCGAAACGGCGGGGCCGTGCGCGCTATGGCGCAAAGGCTCCGCCGCTTTCCTGTTTTCCCCGATCAGCGCACGATCCGGCGCGCAAAACATCAGCGCAGCGGTTGAAGAATTGGCGCGGCAAACTATGCTGCGCACAACCTAATCGGGATTGGCCGCACACTTGCACCAGGCAATCGATATTGAGGCGCTTTGCGCGGAGCGGGGTCTGAGGATCACCGAGCAGCGCCGCGTCATCGCGCAGGTGCTTTCGGAGAGCGACGATCATCCCGACGTCGAGAAGCTCCACGAGCGCGCGTCGGCGCGCGATCCGCGGATCTCGATCGCCACGGTATACCGCACTGTGCGCCTTTTCGAAGAAGCCGGCATCCTTGATCGCCACGATTTCGGTGACGGGCGCGCCCGTTACGAAGCCACGCCCGAAGCGCACCATGATCACCTGATCGACGTGGAGACCGGGCGAGTCATCGAATTCGTCGACCCGGAACTCGAGGCGCTGCAGCGCCAGATCGCAGAACGGCTTGGCTACCGCCTCGTCGATCACCGCATGGAGCTTTATGGTGTCAAGTCTGATCGCGAGGCGTAGGGCCCGCCGCAAGGTGGGGCCGGAACGCGGCGCGCCCATCACCTGGATGGGCTGGATGCGGATCGTCTTGCGCGGCATCGGGCTGGTTCTGGCCATGCTGGTGTGCGTGCCGCTGCACTATCTCTACCGCATCGTCCATTATGGCTCGCCCTTCCCGAAGCTGTTCCTGTTCCTCGCCGCGCGCATTGTCGGCGCGCGCGTGCGCGTGCACGGCGTGCCGCTGAAGCGCGATGTGTTCTACATCTCGAACCACCTCTCGTGGGTCGATATCCTCGCGCTGGGCGGGGCAAGCGGCACGGCCTTCGTCGCCAAGGCCGAACTGTCGCAGGCCCCCATCGTGGGCTGGCTGGCGCGGATCAACCGCACGGTGTTCGTCAGCCGCGAGGACCGCATGGGCGTGGCCGACCAGATCAACCGCCTCAAGGAAGCGCTGGCAGACAACTGGTCGATCACCGTATTCCCCGAAGGCACCTGCACCGACGGCAAATCGCTCCTGCCCTTCAAGACCTCGATGCTGCGCGTGCTGGAGCCGCCGCCGCCGGGCGTGATGGTGCAGCCGGTTGTGCTTGATTATGGCCGCGTCTCCGAATGGATCGGCTGGATCGGCACCGAGGATGGCGTGTCCAACGGCAAGCGCATCCTCTCGCGTCGGGGCTCGTTCCGGCTTGAGGTGCATTTCCTCGAACCATTCGACCCGCAAGGTCTTGCCGGACGCAAGGCAATTGCCGCCGAAGCGCGCCGCCGCATCGAACCCGCGCTCGAAGCGGCACTGGGCGAATCGCTGCGCCCGTTTGCATTCGACGTCGCCCCGGTCCGCTACGAAGCGTCCAAGAACGCGGCTTGATCCGAAAGCATTCGAAGCAGCGGATCGGCCGCACGGAACGACGCCGTGCGTGTCATGGCGGGCCATATTCTCAAGAATTGACAGTCTTTGCGGCCGAATATCACGCGTTGCAGCTGACAGAACAAGCGTCGGGAAACGAAGATGCCTGCTTCTGGACAGGATAACCGTTTGCACATAGTTTTGCACTGATGCTTGCGAAGGTTAGATTGATAATCGGCAAACTGCGGAATTTCGTCGCGGATTTGTGGCACGGTCTTCCCGCAGGCGAATCTTTCGAACTCGAGCGTTTGCCGTTTTCTTATCGAAAGCAGCTCACGCCCGACCCTGACCAGTTGGTCTTTGCACCGCGCGACGATGTCGATCCGGTCCCGCTCACGCTTCCGGTGGATTGGGATGCGGATCCCTATCAGGATCGCAACTGGCGCGCGCAACTGCACATGTGGCGCGCAATCGACGGCCATCTGATCGCATATGCGCAAAGCCATGACCTCGCCTGGCTCAGGCTGCCGTTGGCCCTGATGCTGGACTGGTGGCAATGGCACGGCCGCCGGATCGCCGGGGGCCGCTCCTCGCGCTATTCATGGGCAGATCTCGTGAATGGCAACCGCGCCACCAAAATTGCCTATATTCTTGGGGTGGACCGCGACCGGCGCTTTCTGACCGCATGGCAGCGCCTCCGCCTGCTGGAACTGGCGCGCGCGCATGTCGTGCACATCACCGCGATCGAGCCCTTGCGCTATTCCAACCACATGTTCGACGACCTGATCGGCGTCGCCGCGCTGCGCACCCAGCTGGGCCGGCAAATCGGCGCGCAGATAAGTGCCTTCCTTGATCGCGAATTGCCCAGATTGCTCGCGCTGCAATACACGGAAAACGGCGTTCACCGCGAGAATTCGCCCGGTTACCAGCGCTTCGCCAATTCCAAGCTGAGGGAATTGATCCGCACCGGCTGGTTCGAAACACCGCAAATCGAGCGCATTCTGGCCAAAGGCGAGATTGTCGAAAGCTGGTTCCGCATGCCCAATGGCAGCATCGCGCCAGTGGGTGACACCGATGGCCGCAGAAACAAGCGCGTGGGGCGGACCAAAGAGAAACGATGCGGCATGTTCCACAGCGACGGCTATGTCGTCGATCGGCACGCTACCCGGCCCGACAAGCCGCCATCGAGCTACTTCTTGCACATGGCCGCGTATCATTCGTGGAACCACAAGCACAACGATGACCTGTCGTATATCTGGTACGATCAGGAAGACATCCTCTGCGATGTCGGCAAGTACGCCTACAAGGACGATGTCTGGGCCGCATATGCCAAGTCAGTTCAGGCCCACAATACGATCCAGATCGACACCTTATCCTTCCACCCGCGCACGATGCGCGAAAGCCGCGCGACAGGGGTTTATGGCTCGGCCGTTCGCCATGTCAGGCGGTTCGAGCAGGACCTCGTGATCTCGTCGGCAGCGGACCACGCGATCATGGGCGTTCGCCATGTCCGCACGCTGGTCTATCGGCCTGCCAGCTTCGTGCTTTGCGTCGATCACGTGACGGACCAGGATCCCGACAACCTTCACGAGCAGCGCCCACCCCGCACGCTGACGCAGTGGACGCACTTTGCCCCCGGCATCGAACTCGAGGCCGAAGGCTCCTTGCGCCACCACGGCACGCTCAAGGCCGGGCGGCCGATCTCGATTTCCCACATCAGCACGAATTCCGCTCTGACGACCGAGTTGTCGCAAGGCGTGGAGCCCCCCGCGATCCAGGGCTGGATCAGCGAGGACTACCGCAAGATGACGCCGGCAAACGTGGTTGCGGCGCGTCAACCGCACAAGGGCCACTCGCTGCTGGCCTCGGTCGTTGCGCTCGGCCAGCGGCCATGCCCGATCTCCATCCGCACCGGAACGCCCGACGGGATCGACAAGGTGGTCATCTCCGCCGCGGGCCGCGATCTGGTGCTGGTGCCCGATGACGGCACCCGCGCGCCGCGGCTGCGCGCCGGACCGTTGTCGAAGCCGGCAGACGCCTAGCGGGGCAGCGCCTCCCCTGCCGACAGGGGCCTTGCAGAAACGCTGAACGCAGCGGCGCCCGCCTGCGCAAGCGGCATCGGCACACCGTGCGCGCGATTGCCGCAGCTTTGATGCCAATTTCCCCCAGCGCGCGCCGCGACACCGCAGGAACGGCACCTTTGCCTGATGAAGCGCGGCTTAAGCTTGCTTACGCGAACAAGAGAATTTGTTGAATTAGCAGGATAATCAATACTGCGTACGATACATTTTCGACACAAATTCGCAATACTCAGCCAGAGCAAGCAACGATATGCGCCGCGCAGGAAAAATACTTTCAGCTGTCGGTATTGCCGGAGCCATGTCCGCGTCTGTAGACGTCTGCCGCGCGCAGATCGCTGAAACCTGGACCATTTCGGACGATGTCACTGTCGAGGCCACCAATACCGCCGCGGACATTTCGGTCGTCGCCGAAAGTGGCACCCTGATGAGCGCCCCCGCCATCGCCGACGGTTCGCGCAACACCATCAGCGCAAGCGCGATCGGCGCCTCGGCGGCCATCAGCCACAGCAGTACCAGCACGCAGGACACCGCAATCGCAGGGACGATCGACGGCGCGACCACAATATCTGCGATCAACCTTGGCGGCGCCGTCACCGTTTCGGGCGCGATCGACGGGGCCTTGATCGAGCAGGGCCACGACAACACGATTGCCGCCTCCGCTGTCGGCGCATCGGCGCAGTTCGCGGTTACCGACAGCGTCCTCGAAGGCGCCGCGATGGACCGCGCGTTGGCGGTGAACGGCGATGTGACAGTCTACGCTGAAAACGCAGGCGCGGTGACGGTAGGGACCGATGTCGGCACCAATGGCGACGGACCGCAAATCACCGGCGGCATACGCAACGCCTTCACTGTCAGCGCCGTCGGGGCATCGGCAGGCGTCTCGACCCTCGCGGTCGTTGATGGCGGCACGTATACCGCCGACATCGCCCTCGGTGTCGACAGCCCGATCAGCGTGACGGCGCTCAACCGCGGCGATGTCACGCTTGGTTCAACCGACGATCCGGCATCCAGTGCGACCCTGAGCGGTGCCACGCTCGGCCCCGACAGCATCGACGGCACCATTTCGTTCAATGCGGTGGGCGCAAGCGGTGCGCTGACCAGCACGACGCTGATCTACGCGGGCAGCGCGGACGCCAACGTGGCGTTCGGCGATGTCAGCTTCGACATCGAGAACACGGGCAACGTTTCCGCCAATGTCTCGATCAGCGACGTGTCGGTCGATGGCCGGAACAGCATCAGCACCGGCGCAGTCGGCAGTTCGGTGAGCAATTCGGCCCGGGTGATTTCCTACTCCGGCGAAGGCACCGCGACGAACGGCACGATCGGGGCAGTGACTTTCCAGTCAGTCAACGCGGGCTCCATCATCGCCGTTAGCGGCATGAGCGCGCCGACCATCGCGGGCGGCATCGGCTTGTCCATCAGCGTCGCCGCCGTTGGTGCCTCGGCCGGTTTCGCGCTTCCATAAGCACTGGCCTGAACGCTGGCCTGAGCGCTGGCCTGAACCCGAAAGGCCCAGCGAGCCTCTTTCATTTGGCAGGCGTTCTGGCGTAAGGGCCGGGTCCTATGACCGCTTCAACGCCCCGCACTTTCCACGTCAAGAGCTTCGGCTGCCAGATGAACGTCTATGACGGCGAGCGCATGGCCGAATTGCTCGCCGCCGAAGGCATGACCGCGGCGGACGCGCGCGAGGATGCGGATCTGGTGGTGCTCAACACTTGCCACATCCGCGAGAAAGCGACCGAGAAGGTCTATTCCGACATCGGCCGGATCATCAAGGAAGGGCGCCGCGAAGACGGTTCGGTGCCGCTGATCGCCGTGGCGGGCTGCGTGGCGCAGGCCGAGGGCGAGGAAATCATGGCGCGGGCGCCTGCGGTGCGCGTCGTCGTCGGACCGCAAGCCTATCACCGGCTTCCCGCGATGGTGGCCGAAGCGGCAGCCGGCGGCCGCGCGACCGAAACCGACATGCCGGCGGAGGCCAAGTTCGCGGCGCTGCCGAAGCGCCGCAAGGTGGGCGCCAGCGCGTTCCTCACCGTGCAAGAAGGCTGCGACAAGTTCTGCACCTATTGCGTCGTCCCCTATACGCGCGGCGCCGAACTTTCGCGGCCCTATGCCGATCTCGTTGCCGAAGCGCGCGCGCTTGTCGAAGGCGGCGCACGCGAGATCACGCTGCTGGGCCAGAACGTGAATGCATGGGCCGGCGAGGACGAACGCGGCCGCCATGTCGGACTTGCGGGCCTGGCCGAAGCGCTGGGTCAGATCGAGGACCTTACGCGCATCCGCTATACCACCAGCCATCCCATGGACATGGACGATGCGCTGATCGAGGCGCACGGCAGCAATCCCAAGCTCATGCCGTTCCTTCATCTGCCGGTGCAATCGGGCAGCGACCGGGTGCTCAAGGCGATGAACCGCAGCCACAGCGCCGATGGCTATCTGCGCATCCTCGAGCGCGTGCGCGCCGTGCGCCCGGATATCGCGCTTTCGGGCGATTTCATCGTCGGTTTCCCCGGTGAGACCGAGGCCGAGTTTGCCGAAACGCTGCAGATCATCGATGCGGCGCGTTATGCGCAGGCGTTCAGCTTCAAGTATTCCGCACGCCCCGGCACGCCCGCCGCAACGATGGACGGCCAGATTGCACCCGAGGTGATGGACGAACGGCTGCAGCGCCTGCACGCGGCCCTCCAGCGCGACAGCCTGGCTTTCAACAAGGCCAGCGTGGGCAGGCGCTGCGCGGTGCTGGTGGAGCGCAAGGGCCGCCATGCCGGGCAATGGCTGGGCAAGTCGCCGTGGCTGCAATCGGTGCACTTCACGGGCGATGCGGCGCTGGGCGATCTGGTCGAAGTCGATCTGATCGAGGCGGGCCCCAATTCGCTGAGCGGCCGCCTCGTCGCCTGATCACGGCTTTCGGAGTTGGCGGATCGGAGTGGGCGGATCGGAGCGGGCGGATCGGATTGGCACCACCGATCACACGGCGGTGCCAGATACCCGATCAGCGACCTGCGGGGATCAGTGCGGCTTCTTGTGCGCTGAATCCTTGAGGTGGCTTTCATGGCGCATGTGCGATTCGTGCCGGTCGCGGCTCTTGTCCTTGGCGCGCAATTCGTGGCTGTCGTGCTTGACGGCGGCGGCATGCTTCTCGATGCCGGCATGCTTGGCGGGCGCGGGCGCAGTGAGGGCAAGCGCAGGAACGGCAGGAAGCAGAGCGGCCGCAGCGAATACTGCAATGAGGGTGCGCATAATTCAGTCTCCTCTTGAATGACCACCCGGTGTGATCAAGCAAAACATTTACTTTCGACTGGATGAACACTGGCGAAACGTGCATCTCTTCAGGATGAAAACTGCATTAAATCGCGGCAATGTTGCAGCAATGCGCACCGGCTAACTGTTTCCGCAAGCCCGGACTGGCCGTGAATGCGTGAGAGCGAAAATTGCCCTTACGGCACAAGGCGGTGCATATCTCGTCGTCCTGTACGATTTCGCGTCCGGTTGCCTTGCGCCTGTAGCATCGCTGCCTAATCTGGGACGGCCCGAGCATGAAAGGAGCGCATGGCCCGCAAGTTCTCCCGCCCGAACGACGAGGCAGCCCGCAGCCACGGCAGCGATCGTTCCGACAAACACCGGAGCGAACCGCCCTGGGGTGAAACTCCGAAGGGCGAGGGCCGGACGGATGCGCAGCGGCGTGCCCGGATCGAAATCTCGTTCGACGAACAGACCGTGCTCGGCACCTTGTTCGGCCAGTTCGATCAGAACCTTGTCCAGATCGAGAACCGGCTCGGGGTCTATATCTCCGCGCGGGGCAACAAGGCGGTGATCGAGGGTCCGGACGACGCCGTCGCCCGTGCGCGCGATGTGCTGAAAGGCATGCACCAGCGGTTGCTTTCGGGGCACGAGGTGGATGCCGGCGCGGTGGAATCTCTGATCATGATGTCGAACGAGCCGACGCTCGAAGGGATCGTCTCGGGCGCTCCGCAAGGCGTGCCGCCGATCATGATCCGCACCCGCAAGAAGACCATCGTCCCGCGCTCGGCCACGCAGATCGAATACATGCGCGCGCTGGTGCGCGATGACGTGATCTTCGCGCTCGGCCCGGCGGGCACGGGCAAAACCTACCTTGCCGTCGCGCAGGCGGTGGCGCAGCTCATCAGCGGCAGCGTGCAGCGCCTGATCCTCTCGCGCCCGGCGGTCGAAGCGGGCGAGCGGCTCGGCTTCCTCCCCGGCGACATGAAGGAGAAGGTCGATCCTTATCTCCGCCCGTTGTACGACGCGCTGTATGATTGCATGCCGCCTGAACAGGTCGAACGCCGCCTCGCCTCGGGCGAGATCGAGATCGCGCCAATCGCGTTCATGCGCGGGCGCACGCTGGCGGACGCGTTTGTCATCCTCGACGAGGCGCAGAATACCACGCCGATGCAGATGAAGATGTTCCTCACCCGGTTCGGCCAGAACAGCCGCATGGTGATCTGCGGCGATCCCAAGCAGACCGATCTGCCCGGCGGCAGCGCGGCCAGCGGCCTCAACGATGCGGTGAACCGGCTCGATGGCGTGGAAGGCATCGGCATGATCCGCTTCAAGGTGGCGGACGTGGTGCGCCATCCCATCGTCGGGCGCATCGTGGAGGCCTACGAGGGCAAGGACGAATGAGGGGTTGGCCGTGCGGGGCGCAAACATCCTTCGATACGCTCTGGATGAGCGGAACCTGGTTTCTTGCAGGAAGATCCAGAGGCTCGTTCGTGCTGAGCCCGTCGCAGCACCGCGCGCATCCTTCGCGCGGTAACCAACGATCATGACCGCCCCCACACTCGAGCTTGATATCGATCCCGCCTGGCCTTCATCGACCGACTGGGAGGACCTTGCCGCGCGCGCCGCGGAAGCTGCCGGCACTGTCGCGCCCGAACTGGCGCACGAGCATCTGCTCGTCAGCCTCGTGATGGCCGATGACGAGGAAGTCCACGCGCTCAACAAGCAATGGCGCGCCAAGGACAAGCCGACCAACGTGCTCTCCTTCCCCATGCTGAGCCGCGAGGAAGTGCTGGCTGCTGCTGCGCAGTCGGGCGCACCCGGCATGCTGGGCGACCTGATCCTCGCCCGCGGCGTCTGTGTGCGTGAGGCGGCGGAGAAGGGCATCCCGGTCGAGGCCCACGCCGCGCACCTCATCGTCCACGGCCTGCTCCACCTGGCCGGCTACGACCATGAAACCAGTGAAGCCGACGCTACGGAAATGGAAGCGCTGGAGACAAAGGCGCTTGCGCTCATGGGCCTCCCGAATCCATATGAGGGTGGCCCGGATGCGGCGCATTAGCAGTACAGGAGTTGAGTACGGTGCCTGAAGTGGGCGGGTCCGGCGGCGAAAGCCGATCGGGCGAAGGGGACAGTAGCAGCGCGCTGTGGCGCGCACTGAAGGCGTTTTTTCGCGGGGCCCATCACGATCAGTCGCTGCGGGCGCAGATCGAGGAAGCGATCGAGGAGCACGAGGGCGAGGCCGGCGGGGGCAACAACGCCGATGGCGACCTGCTTCCGCTCGAGCGGCAGATGCTCAAGAACCTGCTCCATTTCAGCGAGAACGACGCCGACGACGTGGCCATCCCGCGCGGCGAGATCGTGGCGATCCCGTCTGCCGCGACATTCGATGAGGTTGTCGGCGCTTTCGCCGAACATGGTCACAGCCGCCTCCCCGTCTACCGCGATTCGCTCGACGAAGTGATCGGCATGCTCCACGTGAAGGACTTGTTCCCGATCGTGGCCGGCATGGCGCTTTCCGGCAAGGCTGCGCCCAAGGACTGGACGGGCCTGATGCGCCAGCCGCTGTTCGTCCCCCAGGCGCGCGGCGCGCTCGATGTGCTCGCCGACATGCGCTCCAGCCGCACGCACCTTGCCATCGTGATCGACGAATATTCGGGCACCGACGGCATCATCACGATCGAGGACCTCGTCGAGGAAATCGTCGGTGAGATCGAGGACGAGCACGACGACGCACCGCAGGACCTGATGTGCCAGATCGATGAGCGCACGTGGGAAGCCGATGCGCGCGCCGAACTCGATGATGTTGGCGAGCGGATCGATCCCCGGCTTGCGCTGGTGGACGAGGACGTGGATACTCTGGGCGGGCTCGCGGTGGTGCTGGCGGGGGAAGTCCCCCCGGTAGGCCGCGTGCTACAACATGACAGCGGGTGGCGGATCGAGGTGACGGCAGGGGACGAGCGCAGGCTTACCCAGCTGCGCCTCCATGCGCCGACGCACGAGATGCCTGAGGAAGACTGAGCTTTCAATGATCCGCCGTCTGCCCCCGCTGCGCTCGCTCGAAGCGTTCATCCGCGTCGTGCGCGCTGGCTCGGCGAAGACGGCCGCGGCGGAACTGGCGCTGAGCCCTTCGGCGCTGTCCCGCCGGCTGGGCGCGCTGGAGGAATTCATCGGCAAGCCGGTGTTCGAGCGCAAGCACCAGTTGCTCAAGCTCACCGACGAGGGCCAGCAGCTCTACGATGCCGTCGCCCCGCTGATTGACGAGATGGCCGACCGGATCGACCGCCTAATCGATACCGGGCAAGTCCTGCGCCTCAGGCTTGGCGTGCTGCCGCTGTTCGGCAGCCAGCGCCTGTTCCCGCGCCTCGGCGAACTGAGGAAACTCCACCCGCAGCTGCACATCGATATCGACAGCTCGACGGCCGCCGAAACCAAGCTGGGCGACACCATCGATGCGGCGATCATCCTTTCGGAAGGGCCGGACGGCACGCTTCATTCGGTCCGGCTCGATCACAACCGCGTCTATGCCATCGCCACGCCCGAGATCGTGGCCGAGCTGGGCCCCCGGCCCGACCTCGCCAAGTTGGGCAAGCAGACTTTCCTCGTCCACAACGACCTGCCGATGAGCTTCGAGGCGTGGAAGCGTACGCTGCATCTCGAAGCCCTGCAGCCCGCGGCGATCGACCACTTCGATTCCGGCCAGCTGATTTTGGAGGCGGCGGCGCAGGGCCTCGGCATCGCGATCATGCACGACGATCACTACAAGCGCAGCCACGATCCCCGTGTCGCCCGCCTCTATGATATCGAAGTCGACAGCCCCTATTCCTACTGGTTCGTGTGCCGTCCGCGCGCGCTGCAATCGCGGCCTGTGCGGCTGTTCCACGACTGGATGATCAAGGCGGGGCTTTGACGATGCAAACCGCAAGCAAGCACGCCCTGCGCGTGGCGGTTCACGTGCCGGTTGCGGCAGAAACGCTGGCCGCGCTGCTCGCAGGCCATCGCGGTGCGCTCGAAGCCGATCCCGTGATGGCCCGGATGCTCGCGATCCTGCGCGCCCCGGGTGCGCTCGGCGATTTCGGCATCTACCACGGCGTCGGCGAGATCGGACTGGGCTGGGAAACGTTTGCGCCAAGCCCGGATGCGAACCCCACATTGGGTTCGGCTGGCGCAGTGGAGCATTCCCCCACGGTCACGCTGGTCAGCTGGATACCCTGCGAAGCGCCTGCCGAAGCCATCGACGCCGCGCTGGCGGCGCTGATGGAAGCGCATCCCTGGGAAGTGCCGGTGATCGAAGTGACCGAGACCCGGCTGCTGATGCGCGCGCCGGCCTAACCGTCGGTGCGCAGACCGGCTTCGACCCGCTCTGAATAGCGATCGACCAGTTGATCGGCATGCGGGCGCAGCAGCACGGTGAAGCGCACCAGTTCCTCCATCACATCGACAATGCGCTCGTAGTAGCTTGAGGGCTTCATCCGCCCGGCTTCGTCGAACTCGAGATAGGCCTTGGCCACGCTCGACTGATTGGGAATGACGAACATGCGCATCCACCGGCCAAGGATGCGCAAGCTGTTGACGCTGTTGAACGATTGCGACCCGGCGCTGACCTGCATCACTGCCAGCGTGCGCCCCTGCGTGGGCCGCAGCCCCTGATAGGCGAGCGGCAGGTGATCGATTTGCGTCTTCATGATGCCGGTGATCTGGCCGTGCCGTTCCGGGCTGCACCACACCTGCCCTTCGGACCACAGCGCATGCTCGCGCAGTTCATGCACCGCAGGGTGATCATCGCCGGCCACCTGATCGGGCAGCGGCAAGTCCGCAGGATCGAAAATCCGCGTCTCGCAGCCGAAGAACTGCAACAGGCGTGCTGCTTCTTCCACTACCAGCCGCGAATACGAACGCTCCCTCAGGCTGCCGTAAAGCAGCAGGATACGCGGGGGATGCGCAAGATCGCCCAGCCCGAGCGCGGGGCGCGTGCGGACGAACGAGAGGTCCAGGGCAGGCAGGTCGTGCGGATCGGAAAGCGGCCGCAGGCGGCTATGGGCGATCAATGGCATCTCCTGCGGGCGTGGGCTGTGGGCCGTCAGCTGTGGGGTGGGTATGGGTGTGGGCGCTACAGCGCCACCCGGTACTGCACAAAGCCCGAACGCTCGGCGACCTTGTCGTAAAGCGCCATCGCGTCGGTGTTGGTTTCGTGCGTCAGCCAGTACAGGCGCGAGGCTCCGGCTGCCTCCGCCTCGCTGCGGACATGGGCGATGAGCGCACGGCCCGCGCCCGATCCGCGCACGTCTTCATCGACATAGAGGTCCTGCAGATAGCAGTACGGACCATCGGTCCAGGTCGAGCGGTGGAAGATCCAGTGGACCAGGCCGACCGCACGCGCGCCCTGCCATGCCAGCATCGCGAACATGGGCTCATCAGGCGTGTGAAGCCGGGCCCAGGTCAGATCACTGACCGGGCCCGGAATTTCCACTTTGTAGAAGCGCTGGTAGCCTTGCCACAGGCGATCCCAGGCGGCGCGATCTGCCGCGCCCGGGGGTCTCAGGGCAAGTTCAGCTGTCACGCAGCGATGATCGCGGCCTTCTGGATCACGCCGGGCTTCGCGGGCGGCTCACCCTTGGGCAGCGCGTCGACGAGTTCCATGCCGCTCTCGACCACGCCCCACACGGTGTACTGCTTGTCGAGGAAGCGGGCATCATCGAAGCAGATGAAGAACTGGCTGTTGGCCGAGTGCGGATAGCTGGTGCGGGCCATCGAGCAGACGCCGCGCACGTGCGGTTCATCGCTGAATTCGGCCTTGAGATCGGGCTTGCTCGATCCGCCCATGCCGGTGCCCTGCGGGCAACCGCCCTGCGCCATGAAGCCGGGAATCACGCGGTGGAATTTCACGCCGTCATAAAAGCCTTCGCCCACCAGTTCCTTGATGCGCTCGACATGGCCGGGCGCCAGATCGGCCCGCAGCTTGATCACCACATCGCCGCCCTCAAGCGTAAGCACCAGTTTTTCGTCAGACATGGTTCGCAATTCCTTCCTGTTTGGCCACGGCATATAAGACCTTGCCCGCCAAAGTATACCTCTTGGCGCCATCGAGGTTGCTTTTGGCGCATGCCCGCGTATCGCCAGCCACGATGGCGCGCGACGAAGACCTGTACGACTCCGCATTGGCGAATGGCGGCTCCGTGATTGCGGAAGCGCCTGCGGTCACCGAGCCTGCCCGCAACTCCGAAAGCCTCGACGACGCAGACAACACGCTGCGTCCCTCGTTCATCCGGCGCGTGACCGAAGCGCTCGACGCCGAGGACCAGGAGACGGTCTACAACCTCGTCGAGCCGCTCCACCCGGCCGACGTGGCCGACTTGTTCGAGCTGATCGGCCCCGATTACCGCGTCGATCTGGCGCGCGCGATCAACGACCTGCTTGGCTCCGAGGTGATCGCCGAGCTCAACGACTATGTCCGCGACGATCTCGTCGAGGAGCTCGATCCCGATGAAGTCGCCGAACTGGCCGGCGACATGGAAACGGACGACGCGGTCGCGCTGATCCAGGACCTTGACGAGGAGGACCAGCAGGCCGTCCTCGCCGAGATGGAGCCGGAAGACCGCGCCGCGATCGAAAGCGCGCTGGCCTATCCGGAAGATTCCGCCGGCCGCATGATGAGCCGCGACGTGATCGCGGTGCCCGAACACCTCACGGTGGGCGATCTGATCGACTTCCTGCGCGAGGACCAGGACCTCGCGACCGAGTTCTGGGAAGTGTTCATCGTCGATCACAAGCACCATCCGGTCGGCACGTGCGCGCTGTCGTGGATCCTGCGCACCCCGCGCAGCATCGCGCTGGCAGATGTGATGAAGCGCGACCAGACACTGATCCCGGTGACGATGGATCAGGAAGAAGTCGCACTGCGCTTCCAGAAATACGCGCTGATTTCCGCCGCCGTGGTGGATGAAAGCGGGCGGCTGGTCGGCCAGATCACCGTCGATGACGTGGTCCACATCATTCAGGAAGAAGCGAGCGAGGACATCCTCCGCCTGTCCGGCGCGGGCGACGGCGACATCAACGAGCCGATCCTGATGACGGTGCGCACGCGCCTCGCCTGGCTCGTGGTCAATCTTGGCACAGCGATCATTGCCTCCTCGGTCGTCGGCATGTTTCAGGGCGCGATTGCCAAGCTGGCGCTGCTCGCGGTGCTGATGCCGATTGTTTCGGGCATGGGCGGCAACGCGGGCACGCAGACGCTGGCGGTGGTGGTGCGCGCCATTGCCACCAACCAGCTGACGAGTTCCAACACGGTGCGCATGATCCTGCGCGAATTCCGCATCGCGCTGGCCAACGGGCTTTCGCTCGGCGTGCTGATCGGCACGGGCACCGCGCTGCTGTTCCAGAACCCGCTGCTTGGCGGCGTGATCGGCTCGGCCATGATCATCAACAATCTGGTGGCCGGCCTCGCCGGGATCATGGTCCCGGTCACGCTCGATCGGCTCAAGGTCGATCCGGCCGTCTCCTCGGCTGTGTTCGTGACGATGGCGACCGACGTGATGGGCTTCTTCTCGTTCCTCGGCCTCGCCGTGCTCAGCGGGCTGGCGGGCTGACCCCATGCCGCTCAGCATGACCAAAGTCGCTTTCGGCGCCTCCTCGTTCGAGGACCTGCACGGCTGGTTCAAGACCCGCCGGGACCAGGCCCGCCTCACCACCCGCTACCTGCCCAAGCGCCACGCGGAAATGATCGGCGGCTCGGTCTACTGGATCCTGAAACACCAGCTCGTCGCGCGCAGCGAAATCCTCGCCTTCGAGGAAGCCGAGGGCGGCCGCACTGAAATCGTGATCTCCACCAAACTGATCGACGTACACCCGAAGCCCAAGCGCGCGCATCAAGGCTGGCGCTATCTGGAGGCGGCGGACGCGCCGGCTGATCTGGCGGATGGCGAAAGCGCGGAGATGCTCCCCCCGAGTCTTGCAGGTGAACTGGCGAAGCTGGGGCTGGCCTGAACACGGTCGACCATTACGGCGCGCCCACCCGGCGCGTCCCGCTGCGGGACAAGTTGACACGGTTGACACAGTCCTGAACGAAAACTGCAAGCCCTCGCCGCGTCCCCTTACGGCACACCCCCGCGCGGTCAAAACTGGCTGATCTG
>CANCET010000047.1 GCA_947375105.1 Sphingomonadaceae bacterium | reverse complement strand
CACGGTGACAGTGGGTGAAGGCCCCGCCGATGCGCGCTTCGATGGCTGGCGCGCGGCGCAGCCCGCGCCGCTCGACCGGCAGGGGGCATTTGCCGCATCGCCTTCGGGCTGGCGCATTGCCGTGCCGTTTCCGGCAGGCGCCGCCATCGGTAGCCCGCACTTCTTCATCCAGTCCGAAGGCGTCGCAGACTATGCCAAGCCGCAGGCCTTCAGCCGCGTCGGCGATACGCTGGTGATCGAACTCGCCAAGGCCGCCTTCCCCGCACCCGAAGCGCCCACGACGCTGGCGGGCGTGCTTTCGCTGGGCACGGGACCGAAGGGCGAGAGCCTTGGCGGCATCGCCTTCACCGCCGCGCCGGGCACGGTGCCGACAGGCGGCATTCCGCTGGGCAAGGGCGACGCGCCTGCGCCGTTCTCTGCCGTTACCTTGGTCATCGCAATCCTTGGCGCGCTGGCGGGCGGGCTGGTGCTCAACGTGATGCCCTGCGTGTTCCCGATCCTCAGCCTCAAGGCCATGGCCCTCGCCCGCGCGGGCAGCCACAACGCGCATGTCGAAGGGCTGGCCTATACCGCCGGCGTGATGCTTGCCTGTATGGGGCTGGGCGCGGCGATGCTGGCGCTGCGCGCGGCGGGGACGCAAGTGGGCTGGGCGTTCCAGTTGCAGGACCCGGGCGTGGTGGCGCTGCTGCTCCTGCTGGCGGTGGCCATAACCGCGAACTTTGCCGGGTTCTATGAACTCCCCGGCCTGTCGATCGAGAGCGGTTCGGGCACGGCCAAGGGCGGCTGGGTCGGCGCATTCGGCACTGGCCTGTTGGCCGCCTTTGTCGCGACGCCGTGCACCGGGCCGTTCATGGCCGCTGCCGTGGGCGCGGCGCTTGTCCTCCCCGCGTGGGCAGCGATGGCGGTGTTTGCTGCGCTGGGCTTCGGCCTCGCGCTGCCATTCTTGCTGCTGGGCTTCGTGCCCGCACTGCGCCGCCTGTTGCCCAAGCCCGGCGCATGGATGGAGCGGTTCCGCCGCGCCATGGCTGTGCCGATGGGGCTGACCGTGCTGGCGCTGTGCTGGCTCGCATGGCGGCTTGGCGGCCCGGCTTATGCGGCAGGTGCCATCACGCTAGCGGTGCTGGTGGTGCTGCTGCTCATCGCCATCGGCCGCGCGCAGCGCCAGGGCCTTGGCACGGCGCGCTGGGCGCTACCCGGAAGCGTGCTTCTCGCCGCGCTTGCGCTGGCGGCAGCGCCGCGCCTCGCCACGGCCGGCCCGGGCGGCACGGTGGAGGCCGGACTGCTCGATGCCAAGCCCTTCAGCGAGGCCGCGCTGGCCGAAGCGCGCGCGCAGGGCAAGCCGGTGTTCGCCTATTTCACCGCCGACTGGTGCCTGTCCTGCAAGGTCAACGAGAACATCGCGATCGAGCGCGAGAGCACGCGCGATGCTTTCAAAAAGGCGGGCGTGGTCGTGCTGGTGGGCGACTGGACGCGGCGCGATCCGAAGATCACGAGCTTCCTTTCGCAGCAGGGCGCAGCGGGTGTGCCGCTCTATCTGTGGTATCCGGCGAAGGCGGCCGAGCCGCAGAAGCTGCCGCAAGTGCTGAGCGCGGACTTCATGGCGGGGTTGCCGGGGGGCTGAGCGTCCTGCTGCCTCCGTTAAACCCCCTCGTCATTCCCGCCTTCGCGGGAATGACGAGGGTTTGGGCGGCAACTTAGCTTAAAGGCTTTGCCCGTCATCCACCGTGAGATGCGCGCCGGTCACCTGCCGTGAGGCGTCGCTGGCGAAGAACACCATCGGTTCATCGAGCGCGGTGATGTCGGTCAGACGGCGGCGGGGCCAGCCGGCGATCTGCGCCTTGCCGCCATCGGTATCGAACCAATCGCCGGCAATCTCGGTGCTGATGTAGCCGGGCTGGATCGTGTTGACGCTGATCCCCTGCCGCACCCATTCTTGCGCGAACTGGCGGCCGAGGTGCTGCACGGCGAGCTTGGTGGCGGCATAGGCGGCATCGCCCTGCGCGGTCATGTGCGAGGTGATCGAGCCGATCAGGATCACGCGGCCCTTCTCGCTTTGCTTCGATCCCGCCGCGATCATGCGGCGCGCGCCTTCGCGGGCGGTGAGATAAACGCCGGTGAAGTTGGTATCGACCACCGAGCGGATGCCTTCGGCCGAAACATCGAGAGCGCGGCCCGGCACGACGATCCCGGCATTGGCGACGACCACATCGGGCACACCGATCGCCGCTTCGGCAGCATCGAAGGCGGCGATGAGCGAAGCCTCGTCAGTCACGTCCATCGCGACGGCCAGCGCCTTGCCGCCACCCGCGTTGATCTCGTCCGCCAGGGCTGCCACGCGTTCCGCGCGCCGCGCGCCGATGACGACAGCGGCACCTTCGCTTGCATAGAGCCGCGCGAAGTGTGCGCCGAAGCCCGAGGAAGCGCCGGTAATCAGCGCGATGCGTCCTGCCAGTCTGTTACCTGTCATGCGAACTTGTTGTCCCTTGGAAAGCCGGTGGGGGGCAAGCGCCCGGCTGCGCCGCGAGCGACCTTCCACGGGAGAAGATCCTTCTCAGTGCGCATGCGACCGCTTTCTCCGCCCATCGCCCAAGAAAGGCCATCCGCAAAAGTGAGCGTAACGGCATCGGCGAGGCCGCCGTCCTTGTAGCGCTGGAGCGTGACGCCCTGCCCCTTGGCCAGCACTGGAACCTCGCTCAGCGGGAAGATCACCAGCTTGCGGTTATCACCCATCACCGCGACATGATCGTGCTCGGCAGCGATTTCGTGCACCACGGCCAGCTTCACGCCCGGCTTGGTGGTGACGACGCCCCGCCCCTTGCGGGTTTCGGCCAGCAACTCGTCCATTTCCGCCGCAAAGCCGCGCCCGCTGTTGGCGGCGAGGAGCAGCTGCCCCTTGGGCTTGTGCACCACCAGCGCAACGATCTGCGCATCGGGATCGATATCGATCATCGTGCGCACCGGCTCACCAAACCCGCGCGCGCCGGGCAGCTTGTCGGCCCCCAACGTGTAGAACCGCCCATTATCGAGCGCGAACAGCAGCTTGTCGGTGGTCTGGCAATGGAGCGCAAAAGCCGGGCCATCGCCTTCCTTGAACTTGAAATCCGTATCGAGAGGGAGGTGCCCCTTGGCCGCGCGGACCCAGCCGCGCGCCGAAAGGATGACCGTCACCGGCTCCTTTTCAATCATCGCGTCCATGCTGAATTCGCGCGTCGGCGCGGCTTCGGCCAGCGTGGTGCGGCGTCGGCCGAGCGCAGTGGTTTCGGCGTATTCCTTGCGCAGCGCCTTGAGGTCGGTCTTGAGGCGCTTTTTCTGGAGCTTGGGATCATCCAGCAGCGCCTGCAAGTCGGTCTGTTCGGCGATCAGCCCGTCGCGCTCCTTGCGCAGTTCCATTTCCTCCAGCTTGCGCAACGAACGCAGCCGCATGTTGAGGATCGCCTCGGCCTGCCGGTCGGTCAGCTCGAACTCGGCCATCATGATCGGCTTGGGCTCGTCCTCGGTGCGGATGATCTCGATCACCCGGTCGAGATTGAGGTAGGCGATGATGTAGCCACCCAGCAGTTCAAGCCGGTTCGCGATCTTCTCGAGCCGATGGCGCGAGCGACGCAACAGGATGTCGATCTGGGCGATCACCCATTCCTGCAGCAGCAGTTTCAGCCCCAGCACGCCGGGGGTGCGGTGCGCATCGAGCACGTTGAGATTGAGCCCGAAGCGGACTTCCAGATCGGTCAGGCGGTAGAGCGATTCCTTGAGCAGATCAGGATCGACGTTGCGACTCTTGGGCACAAGCACGATGCGGATTGCCGAATCGCTTTCGTCGCGCACGTCTTCCAGGATCGGCAGCTTCTTGTCGGCGATCAGGGCGGCGATCTGCTCGATCAGCTTGCCCTTCTGCACCTGATAGGGGATTTCGGAGAGCACGAGCTGCCACTGGCCGCCGCCCAGCTTCTCGATCCCGGTCTCCTCCCAGCTGTCATCCTCCTGCCGCCCGGTGGAGAAGCGCCCGCGCACGCGGATGGCGCCCTTGCCGCTTTCATAAGCCGCGCTGATGGCCGCGCGGCTATCGACCACGAGACCGCCGGTGGGGAAGTCCGGGCCGTGGAAAACTTCCATCAGCTCGGCGTGAGTCGCCGCCGGGTTGTCGATCAGCATCAGCGTGGCATCGACAATCTCGGCCACATTGTGGCTCGGGATATTGGTCGCCATGCCCACGGCGATGCCGCTGGAGCCGTTGGCGAGGAGATTGGGGAACAGGCCGGGGAAGATTTCGGGCTCTTCTTCCTCGCCGTTGTAGGTGGGGTGGAAGGTGACCGTGCCTTCCTCCAGCCCCGCCATGAGGCGCATCGCGGTGCGCGTCAGCCGGGCTTCGGTGTAGCGGTAGGCGGCGGCGTTATCCCCGTCGATATTGCCGAAATTGCCCTGTCCCTCGACCAGCGGATAGCGCAGCGCGAAATCCTGCGCGAGGCGGACCATCGCATCATAGACCGAGGCATCGCCGTGCGGGTGATACTTGCCGATGACATCGCCGACCACGCGCGCAGACTTCTTGAACGCGCCGGTGGGATCAAGCTTCAGCTGCTGCATCGCCCAGAGCAGACGGCGGTGCACCGGCTTCAGCCCGTCGCGCAGATCGGGCAGCGAGCGCGCAGTGATCGTGGACAGCGCATAGACGAGATAGCGCTCCGACAGCGCGGCATCGAAAGGCGCATCGACGATGGCGTCGAAGGGATCGGGTTCGGCGTCGGTGATCTTCGTGGTCATGGCATCGCATGCCATAGCAAGCGGGGCCCGGCGATGGGAACAGGCGCTGAGGCGAGTTTACCCCGATGATTTGGGGGCGATGATTTTGGTGCTGGCGCCCGCGCAGAGCGGCATTCCCGAAAATCAGCGATTCGGCTCCGCTCAGCGGCCCTGCATATCCCGCGCTTCTTCGGGAACGCGGACCTCGATACCGTCGAGCGCATCGGTCAGCACGATCTGGCACGAGAGGCGGCTGGTGCGTGTGACGCCGGCGGCGAGATCGAGCATGTCTTCCTCGTCCTCGCTGGCGGGTGCAAGCCGGTCGAACCATTCGGCCGCCACCACGACATGGCAGGTCGAGCAGGCCATCTGCCCTTCGCACGTGCCTTCGAGCGGCAGGCCGGCGTTCTGGCCCACTTCGAGCAGGCGCGTGCCCGGCGCGGCTTCCGCAGCGATCCGCTGGTCCTGCGCGGTGATGAAGGTGACCTTGACCATGGCTATGTCGCTCCCTGCGCCTTCACGGCCGCATGAATTGCGGCGGCGGCCAGTTCAAGATCCTCTGCCCTTGTATAGCGTCCGAAGCCGATGCGGATCGCGGTTCTTGCTTCCCTGTCCGAAAGTCCGAGCGCGCGCAAGACATGGCTGGGCCGGCCCGAGCCGCTGGCGCAGGCGGAACCGGCGGAAAATGCCAGAGTGCGACAATCCGACATCAGTCGCGCGACGTCGAGGCCGGCGCGGCGGATATTGAGATTGCCGTGCCAGCGCCGGTCTTCGCTGCCGTTGAGCGTCCAGCCCGAAAACAGCGCGCGGGCCAGCGCCCACAGGCTTTCCACGTGCTGTCCATCGCTTTCCCGCAGACTTGTGCACAGTGCCGCCGCCGCGCCGAACCCGGCACAAAGCGCAGGCGAAAGCGTGCCCGAACGCAGTCCCTGCTCCTGCCCGCCGCCGTGGATCAGCGGCGCGAGCGCGATCCCGTCCCGCACCCACAGCGCGCCGATGCCCTTGGGGCCGCAAAGCTTGTGCGCGGAGATCGCGATCATGTCGGCATTCGCGGGAGGGGCGAGCTTCCCTGCGCCCTGCACCGCATCGCACAGAAACAGCGCGCCCGCCGCATGGGCGGCATCGGCCAGCGCTTCGACTGGCTGCACCGTGCCGATCTCGTTGTTGACCTGCATCACGGCGACGAGGCCCGTCCCAGCCGGGATCGCCACATCCGCCGCCACCAGTCCGGCCGCGTCCACCGGCAGCACAGCGCATCCGGGATCGGCAAACCGCGCCGTATCGAGCACCGCCGCATGTTCGATGGCCGAAACCGCCATCTGCCGCGCACCGCACCCCAGAATGGCGAGATTGAGCGCTTCCGTCGCGCCTGAGGTGAAGATCACCCGCCCCCCCGACGGAAACAGCGCCGCCACCTGCGCGCGCGCCAGTTCCACTGCCGCCGCCGCCGCGCGGCCCGGGCGGTGCGGGCTGTGCGGATTGGCGAAACCGTCGTCCGCCAGCCACCGCAACATCGCCTCGCGCGCTTCGGGCGCGAGCGGAGTGGTGGCCTGATAATCGAGGTAGATCATCCCCGGATCTCACGCCAGGCGGCGAGGAAGGCATCGATTTCGGCCTGCGTTATCTCGCGCCCGATGGAGACGCGGATCACCTCGCCTGCATGAGGATAG
This sequence comes from Sphingomonadaceae bacterium, assembly GCA_947375105.1. GTDB lineage: Bacteria > Pseudomonadota > Alphaproteobacteria > Sphingomonadales > Sphingomonadaceae > Novosphingobium. The sequence continues at coordinate 12,666 of CANCET010000047.1, read as the reverse complement.
CCCATCGCGGTAAGCACGGGGCTGGCCTTGAGCGAGCCTGAAGAGCACGCGCTCCCCGCCGAAACCGCCATCCCCAGCCCATCGAACCGGATCAGCTGCGCATTCGCCGAACGACCGGGCATCCGGTATCCGGTGATGGTGGCAAGGCGCGGCGCATCAGCGGCGACAACCTCCCCGCCAGCCGCCAGGATGCCTTCATCCAGCCTCTGCCGCAGCTGTGCGGCCTGCTCCAGCCAGTCGTTCCCCGCTTCCAGCGCGGCAGCCATCGCCATCGCCCCGGGAAGGTTCTCGGTGCCGCCGCGATACCCGCGCTCTTGCCCGCCAGTGGGCTGTAGGAAGGCCCAATCGCGCACCAGCAGCGCGCCTATCCCGATGGGGCCACCAAACTTGTGCGCGCTCACCGCAACAAGGTCCGCCGAGGGCAGCGCCTGTTTGCCCGCACTCTGCGCACAATCGGCCAGTAGCAGGCCGCCCGCCGCGTGGATGGTGGCAGCAATCTCATCGAGCGGCTGGATCACACCGGTCTCGTTGTTCACGTGCTGCACGGCGACAAGGCCGTTCAAGGCGCTCGCCGCCCGCACCTGCCCTGCCGCATCAACCGGCAAGCGCGCGGCATCCCCCGCCCAGCGCAGCACAGCTTCATGCTCGACCGGGGAGACCGCCACCAGCGGCGCTTGGCAGCGCGTGATCGCCAATGCCAGAGCCTCGCTCGCGCCCGAGGTGAAGATCACCTCACCCGTCCACCCCAGCGCGGCCTTCACGCGCGCCCGGGAATCCTCCAGCGCGGCGCGCGCCGCGCGGCCTGCCTTGTGCGGGCTCGAAGGGTTGGCCCACAACGCAAACCCTTCGAGCATGGCCTCGCGCGCTGCGGGCAGCAGCGGCGTAGTGGCGGCATGGTCAAGGTAGATCGGCGGCATGAATGTTCGCTCTGGCGGGAATGATTGCTTTTGAGGCAACCATTTCTATATAGCGGCTTCTCGCTTTTCCCAGCCCCGGCGTGCCGCGCGGCCCCATGGCCCCCACGACAGGGCTTGGTAAATCAGGACAGTCCATGCCCGCAGTCATCTTCCCAGGTCCCGATGGTCGCCTCGAAGGCCGCTTCCAGCCCGCCTCGCGTCCGCGCGCACCCGTCGCCATGATCCTCCATCCGCACCCGCAAGCCGGCGGCACGATGAATGACCGCATCACGCAGGCGATGTACAAGACCTTCGTAGCGCGCGGCTTTGCCACCTTGCGCTTCAACTTCCGCGGCGTGGGCCGCAGCCAGGGCAGCTTCGACAACGGCATCGGCGAACTTTCGGACGCAGCCGCCGCGCTCGATTGGGTGCAGTCGATCCACCCCGAGGCCAGCACGACGTGGATCGCCGGCTATTCGTTCGGCGCGCTGATCGGCATGCAGCTGCTGATGCGCCGCCCGGAAATCCGCGGCTTCATCTCGGTCGCTCCGCCGGCCAACATGTATGATTTCAGCTTCCTTGCCCCCTGCCCCGCCAGCGGCATCATCGTGCAGGGCGCGGCCGATACGGTGGTGACGCCGAACGCGGTACAGAAGCTCGTCGACAAGCTGCGCACGCAGAAGCACATCACCATCCACCACGACGAAGTGCCCCGTGCCAACCACTTCTTCGAGAACGAACTCGAAGAGATGATGCGCGCGGTGGACACCTATCTGGACATGCGCCTTTCGCCGGATTGCCCGATCCGCTGAGACGGGAAAGCCCCCTCCCCCTGGCGGGAGAGGGGGTATTCAGATCAGAACTGAACGCGCTTGGTATAGCCGCCATCGACGACGATGTTTGCGCCCGTCATCGCCATGCAGGCCGGCGAGGCGACGAACACGATCGCCTTTGCCAATTCCTCGCCCGTCGTCATCCGGCCAGTCGGAATCTTGGCCATCGTGGCGTCGTAGAATGGCGTCATGTTGTCCTTGATATAAGCCCAGGGGCCATCCTCGGTCATCACCGGGCCGGGGGTGATGCAATTGACGCGCACGCCCTGCGGCGCGAGCGCCTGCGACAGGTCTGACGAATAGACCATCACCGCCGCCTTGAGCGCATTGTAGGGCTGCACGCCCATGAATTCCTCGACCGCGCCGGTCGAGCTCATGCAGATGATCGAGCCGGCATCCGACTTGAGCAGATAGGGCTTCGCCGCCGCGACGCCGCGGCGCATCGGGAGGATATCGGCCTGCATCACCGCATCCCAGCCCGCATCGCTGTCCTCGCCGAGATTGGCCGAGGTGAAGCTGATGAAGATGTCGCATCCGCCCAGCGCCTCAGCCGCACGATCAACGAAGGCAGGGACCGCCGCCGCATCGGTCACGTCGAGCGCTTCGGAATAGACTGCTACCCCGCTCGGTGCGAGTTCGCCGACGATCTTGTCAACCTTGGCCTGCTTGCGGCCGCAGACGGCGACATGGCAGCCCTCGGCCGCAAGCGCGAGTGCCACCTTGCGCCCGATGCCGCCATTGGCGCCGACCAGAATTGCCTTCTTGTCCTTGAGCCCCAGATCCATTGCGCGTTCCTTCTCGTGAATTGTGAAATGCGACCATGGGTAAGGCGCGCCGCTGCGGCCACTCATTTTTTGGGCAGGGGCGCCGTGTTGCCATGTTGAAGAGACTGCCATTTCGCACAGGCTGCGGCCAGCACCAGAATTCGACAGGCCTCCAAACGGGAGGTTTCCGGCCCTCAGATCGCGTCGTTGCCTCTGGTTGAGGCTCGCTCCACCAAGCCGAAATGGCCTCTTGCAGACCTTAGCCGATTTACCAGCAAAAGATTGAAACAATGACTTGCTGGTGCAAACTTTAAATCCGGCAGGATATCGCAGAGACGTTTTTTCAGCTTAAATATCTGATTAAGAAGTTTTTTACCGCCAGAAAATTAATGACCATCTCTGATTATTAAATCTGTGGATAAGCCCTGGATAAGGCTTGTTGCCGATTCGCGCTCGTGGCCATTAACCATTGCCTTTAACCAAATTGGCAAAATATACCTATAACGAAAAGATTGGGATCGACATGAAGAAGCTTTTTGTTGCTGCGCTCATCTTGGCATGCGTTGCCCCTGCCGCTGCCCGGCCAACACTTAACCCGAACTTGTCCTGCCTGAACGGGCACCGCCTGATCACGGTTCCCTTTCCGCACTGGGTGCCTTGCTGAAGCAGGTTACAGGAAAAAATTTGAGACGGCCGTGACGTGGCACCGGGAAGCATCCCGGTCCGCATAAAAATTGACAGGGGTTGCCCATCGGGCAACCCCTGTCGACCCTGACCCCAAGGTGACGTCGCAGGCCCTCGCCTCTCCGCCGAAAGAGGAGGTTGCGCCTAGGTCCGATCAGAACCTGATCGTCGCCTCGATGCCGAACTGCTGGCGCGGGGCGACCACGCCGAAGTAGAACAGGCCGGCATCGAGCACGTTCGCGAGGCGGCCGCCCTTGTTGAGCAGGTCGCGTGCGTAGGCGGAGATGCGCAGGTTCTTGATCGCGCTGCCTTCGTGGAGCAGCGCGACGCTGGCATCGAGCGTGCCGTAGGCGGGGATCACATCGCGCCGGGCGCCGGTGGTGTCGGCAAGCGGTGAGGCGGTGAGATCGTCGATATAGGCATAGTCGAGGGTCAGCGTCACGCGGTCGGCGCTGCTGACCTGCATCCCGTAATCGACCCCGGCGTTGAACGAGTACTTCGGCGCGCGGCGGAAATTGCGCTGGCCGGAGACGTCGATGAACTGGCCGGGATTGGCGAGATCGGGGATGAGGAACGACTTGTACTTGGCGTTGAGGTAGCCGCCCGAGGCTCGCAAGGTGAGATCAGGCGTGGGCCGCGCCTGCATTTCAAGCTCCAGGCCCCAGATCCGGGCCGAAGACGCGTTTTCTACCACGGTTTCAGTGCCAGCACCTGCGGCGCGGATGATGTCTTCCTGCTTGTTGTTGTAGTTCACCCAGAACGCGGTGGGGTTGAAGCGCAGCTTCCCGCCCAGCAGATCGCTCTTCACGCCGGCCTCGTAGCTGTCGACCCTTTCGGGGTTGTAGGGGCCGATCGAGGTGGCGGACGTGGCGCGGCCATTGAAGCCGCCCGAGCGGAAGCCGCGCGACCAGCTGGCATAGAGCATCGTATCGGGGTTGGGCTTCCAATCGAGGATCACGCGGCCGGTGGGATCGCTGAAGGTCTTCTTCGCTGCCGCGCTGAACTTGCCCGGCACAGTGAAATCGATGTTGAAGTCCTTGGTTTCCCACGTGTAGCGGCCGCCCACGGTGAGGCGGACATTGTGGCCCAGCTTGAAGATCGATTCAGCAAAGACCGCAATGGAATCAAGCCTTTGCCCGGCCGTAAAGTTCTGCACCGGCCCATTGAGGATATAGGCCTGCGCCGCGCGCGCACCGTTGTACGGGAATGGCTTGATGAAATAATCGGTGTGCAGGTAATAGGCGCCCGCGACGATATCGATGTTGTCGGTCAGGTTGCCGGCGATGCGAACTTCCTGGCTGAACTGCTTGTAGGACTGATCGCGCGCGGCAACGAACAGCGGCAGGGCCACGCCGGGCGCCACCGGGATCGGCGGGGTGCCAGTGTTTTCTTCAAGCAGCGAGTCGTTGGTATCGCGGTAGCCGGTGATCGCGGTCAGCTTGAAATTGCCAAGTTTGGCATTGATTTCGAGGCTGGCATTCACTCCGTCGATGGAGCTCTGGAAGGGGATCGTGGAGTTGGCGAGGGTGTAGTTTTCCTTGGCCTGTTTGAGATAGCCCTGCGAAGCGCAGCCGAGATCCTGGAGCGAGGGAACTGCCGCAAAGATGGCCTGCGTGAAATCACAGATATTGCCGCCCGCACCAAAGGGGAGGCCACTGGCCTGAGTGAGGTTGATCGTCGAAGGATAGCCCGAGCGATCCTTCTGATAATCGACCGAAAGCAGCGCGGTTGTATCGGGCCCCAGATCGAGCAGCATCGAGCCGCCGATGTTCCAGAAATCGCGGCCTTTCTCGCGCTCGCCGGTGTAGCGATTGCGTGTGAAACTGTCGCTTTTGCGCAGGAGGCCGAACAGCTTGATCGAGGCGACGTCGCCGATCTTGGGCAGGTTCACCACGGCATCGAGATCATAGGTGCCATAGCTGCCGTAGCGGCCATGAAGCGTCGCGCCAAGTTCGCCAGTCGGCTTGGTACGGCGCATCGAGATCGTGCCGCCAATGGTGTTGCGGCCATAGAGCGTGCCTTGCGGCCCGCGCAGCACTTCGACCGATTCAAGATCGAAGAAATCGACGTTGGCGCCGGTGTTGGTGCCCAGGAACACGCCGTCGATCGAGATGCCTATGGCCGGATCGAAGGTCTTTTCGAGATCGGCAAAGCTGACGCCGCGGATCGAGGCGGCAAGCGCATTGCCCGCGAAGGACACGCGCGCGAGTTGCACGTTGGGCAGGAACTTCTGGATGTTCTGCACGTCGAGCAGAACCGAGTTCTGGATGATGTTCGCATTGAGCGCGCTGACGGAAAGCGGCGTATCCTGCAACTTCTCGTTGCGGAAGCGCGCGGTGACGACAATGTTGTCGATCGCGGCGGCATCGGTTTCGCTGGCGCCGGGCCCTGCCGTACTGGCGGTTTGCGCCTGCGCCATGGCGGCGGCAGGCAGAAACGCGCCGCCGATCATCAGAAACTTGAATACATTCGCCAAATTGGCCTGAACCAATCCTTTCATCGCAAATCTCCCCAATTTTCTATTGTTATTGGGCATACCACTATGAAGTAGTCACCCTGCGCAGAAGCTGAACCTGCGCTCATGATCGGGCCACTAGGCAATTGGGTAGGAGATTTGGCGACGGTTCTTGGGGGCCGCGCCGGCTTTCAACGCCGACCGGCAGCCTGCTACTTGGAGCTTGAGAGAAGGTCGAATGCCATGCCGTGTTCGCTGAGGTAATCGGCCACCTGGCTGGCCGGGGCCAGGTTGTCGATCAGGAGATCGAGCAGGGGAACCAGCATGCCCCGGTCCTTGAGCACGCGCACGAGATCATGGCCGCAGCCGTGGATCAGGAAGGCGCTGGCAGGCCGGGGCGCCTCCCTCACGATCGCCTCGGCATGGCGGACATCGTGGCGAATGTCGGTGCCGCAGAACACGAAATGATCGAGGGTTGCGGCGGCAAGGCTCGCGCCGCCGGGCAGGCAGGTCTCGAATCGCCAGCGATCGATGCCCGCAATCGGCTCCCGCCAGCGGACTTCCCACGGACAATGATCGGGATGCACCGAGAACTGGGGCGAGAAGGCAATCGAGCGGCGGATGTCCGGGAGCAGCGCGCTGAACAGGATCGCGGCATACCCCCCCATGCTGTTGCCCAGAGCCACGGTTTTCCGTCCCGCCTGGGCCGCGACAAAGGGGAGAAGCAGATCGGGTTCGAGCGTGTTGTACCAGCGCGCCGGCCGTTCGCGCACGAACGCCACAGGCCGCTGGTTTTCCCCGCCCCCGCCGCCTTCTGGCGCAAGGGTCTTGGCGAACTCCCATAACTCGATCCCGCCCAGCTGGGCCTGCACGCCGGCAAAGGCGATCACTGCCCGATCGGACTGCGCGCTGCCGGGAAGGATCGAGATGGCATCCTGCGCTGGTTGGTCCTGCCCGCCAGGCTGCAAGGCCTGAAATGGGCGCGCAGGCCCGCTCACAGCACGAAATGGTCCCCCGCCGCGCGGACGGTCATCTCTGAAATCGAGACGCCCAAGGGCTGGTTGACCACGTGGATGATCGCATCGGCGATGTGTTCGGGCGCGAGGCTGGCATAGTCCATCGCATCGGGGCTGAGGCGTTCGGCGGGGAACGTGCCGGCACCCATCTGGCCGACCATGTCCATGAAATCAGGCATATTGTGCGCGACGATGCCGATGCCGGCGGCGGGATTGATCACGGTGCCGGACAAGCCAGTGGTGGGAACGCCCGTGGGCTTGATCGTGGTGACCTTGATCTTGCCTCGGCTTTCAACGCGCAGCGATTCCGACAGGAAATTCACCGCAGCCTTCGACGCACCGTAGACCGCAGCGCCGATGACGGGGAAGTTGCCGTAGATCGAGGAGAGGTTGACGATCTGCCCGCGCCCGGCGGCCATCATCGGATCATACGCGGCAACCATGCCGTTGAGCACGCCCTTGATGTTGATGTCGATGCAGCGCTCCCAGGCAGGATAGGCGGCTTCGTGATCGGAAAAGAACGCGAGCGGCATGATCCCGGCGTTGTTGATCATCACATCGATGCCCCCGTGCGCGGCGATGGCTTGCGTCACGAGCGCCTTCACGGCGGCAAGATCGCGCACGTCGGTCTGGACGGCAATCGCGGTGCCGCCCGCACTGGTGACGGCATCCACCGTGGCTGCGGCGGCAGCCAGATCGATATCGGCGCAAGCGATCCTGGCACCAAGCGCGGCGGCCTTTTGCGCGACAAGGCGGCCGAAGCCGCCGCCTGCACCGGTGATGACAATGGATTTGCCGACGATGTGGTTGGTCATTTCTGGCTTTCGCTGGGGGCTGGCGCGGAGGCGAGGGTCTGGCCGTCCGTGGTGGGGACAGACCAGATCACCGCGTTCATGATCATCACGGCGGCGAGGATCGCCATGAGTGCCGGGCGCTGGCGTTCGCCCTTGCGCCACAGAAACACCGCGCCCGCGAGAAGCGCGAGCGCGGTGAGCATGGCGAGCGACAGGGCAGTGTCAGTCACGCTTCAAAATCAGGCAAGCGGATGGGTCAGGACTTGAACAGGCCCGAAGCGAGGCCGCCAAGATCGCCGAGCGGGCTTTCGCCGCCCTTCCCGCCGAGCAGGCCGCCAACCATGTTCGCCGCATCGGGATGCTGAGCAAGCGCGGTAGCAAAACTGGCGAGCGAGCCTTCGCCGCCGATGTGGCCTACGATCTGCTGGAGAATGCCGCTATCGATGCCCGTGTTGGCGGCGGCGGTCTCGACCGTATCGGTCGGTGCGGCATGGCCAGCAGCAAGGCCAGCGATCGCGGTTTCGACCATCGACGGATCGATGCCGACCTTTGCGGCAAGGTTCTTGATATCGACGTTGCTGCTGATCTGGCCGAGGATCTGATCGAAAATGCTCATGCGCGGGGCTCCCTTGCCGGTGTACCCCAATGGCTTAGCCGGTGTGGAGGCGCGGCGCTACAGGCGAGATGATGCGCGCACCGGAGCAGGCCCTGCCTGCCCCGGTGCGGCTTCGATCCAGTAATCAGGTCATCAGCAGATCAGGGTGAATACCGTTGAGCGTGATGGCCTGGATGTGGCCGGCAGCATCGTTGAGCAGGAACGTCGTGCCATCGAAGATGGTGCCGTTGATCTCGTAATAGCTGCCCTTGGTGGGATTGGCGGTCAGGAAGTTCGCCATGGCGTTGATGTCTTCCTGCCCGTCGATGAAGTAGGAGCCAGTCCCCTTGCGCGCCATGTTCAGCGTGCCGAAGATATCATCGAACCCTGTGATGCGCACATTGTCGCCGTCCGCGAAGGTGAGATCAGTTACCGTCACCCACTGCCAGACCTGGGTGACGCCATGCCCGCCGCTGAACGCGAGCGGGGCGAACCCTTCGGCCGAGCGGAACACGAACTGATCGGCCCCCGTGCCGCCGGTGAGTGAATCCTGACCGCCGCCCCCCTTGAGCACATCGTTGCCATCGCCGCCGTAGAGGAAGTCCTTGCCCCCGCCGCCGTAAATCATATCGTCGCCAGCGCCGCCGAAGATCACATCTTTGCCGGCACCACCGGAAATCGTATCAGCCCCTGCCGATCCAGTGATCATATCGTTACTTTTTGTTCCGTTGATCTTCGCCATTTCAATATCCAATATTGCTATTTAGCCAATACAGACACTCTCATACGGAATTAATGCCTGATTTCCGCGCCGGTTAATTCCTCGTTATGCATAGCATACCTGTACATTACTTATATATACGTGCTAACCGAGTCGGTAGAGGCCGAGATCGGCCATCGCGAGGTGGGGTGGGCCCAAAGCGCTGAAATGCGCTTGCCGCGGGCATAGACGCGAGCCGCTTTTGTGCCGCGCGGAAACAGGTTCAGTTCCGAAGCAGTTCACCCGGACTGCGGGCGATGCGACCCGCCGAACACCGGCAGCACCGCTTTACGGGAAGGGCGGACAAGGGAGCCCGAATCGATCCATGCCAGCCATCGCCGCGAAAGCCACGCGCGCAGCGGTTCATCGAACCACACCAGCACGGCAGAAGCCGCGGCGAGCAGCGGCAGCGCCAGCAGCAACGCAACCCAGTGCCCTCCGCTCCCGCCACCAGCGAACTTGAACGCGCCGGCCCAGAGCGCGAGCAGCGGAAAATGCGTGCCATAGACCGGGTACGACAGCCGGCCGAGCAGCGCGCCGCCGGGCACCACGGAGGCCCGGCCGGCAGAAACCGCAAGCAGCAGGACCGCCGGCATGCAGATGAGCACCACGGCCAGTTGCCAGCCAAGCGCGGGCAGCGGCAGCGCGAGGAAATAGAGCAGCGCCGCAAGCGCCAGCAGCGCGCCCTTGTGGCCCATTTGCGGCAGATATCCGCGGGCGCGGTGGATCAGGAGGCCGACCCCGAAGCCGAAACCCACGCGCGCGGCGCCGCCCGCCAGCGACACGGCCTCCCAACCGAGATCGAGCGTCCCGAAGCGCAGACCGAGCCCCACCAGCACGGCCGCGCTGCCCGCAACCAGGGCGCAGAGCACGCGGGTGCTTCGCCCGGCGAGCCAGGCCGCCCACACGAGGTTCATCGCGATCTCGAAGAACAACGACCACAGCGGGCCGTTGGCGGGAAACAGCTCCCACCCGGTGGCGCGGGCGTGCCACAGCTTGGGCAGGATCAGCAGGTTGAGGGCATTTGCGCCAAGCACTTCGAGCAGCGGATCGGACCGGCCGGGCGCAGCATAGGCCCGCGCCACGAGATAGGCGCCGCCGGCGCACGCGCCCAGCACGGCAACGGGGCCCATGCGGATCAGCCGGCGTACGGCGAAAGCGGTGAAGCCCATGCCGCCGGCGAGCCGCGCCTCATAAGCTTCGGCGATCACGAAGCCGCTGAGCATGAAGAAGAAATCAACCGCCAGAAAGCCGTTGGGCAAGATTGTCGGGCCGCCGCCACGCGTGGCGATGTGAAAGAACAGCACCACCAGCGCCGCAATCCCGCGCAGTTCATCGAGCAACTGATAGCGATCATGACCCACCATCGGCCCGGTTCTCCTTTGCCGACGGAGAAGGAGGCGAAAGCCCGGACGAGTCCACGGCGGGTAGCTCCATTTCCGAAGCATTCCTCCGTTCGCGCGATGACATGCGGTGCGGCTTTGACAGCGGGCGGCGGGTGCGACAGACATTGGCGCATGATCCAGACAGCACCCGGCGCTTCCGCCCCCAGCTCCGCCTCCGCCCTTACCCCGGCTTCTGCTCTTACCCGGCGCGAAGCCATCGCCGGCCTTGCCGCCGGAGCGGCGGCGCTGGCATTCCCTGCTCACGGCCAGACCGCCGCTGGCGCATCCTCTCCCGCAGCGGCGCTGCTCGACGATGCGGCGTGGCGTTTGCTGGCGCTGAAGCCGGAGACCGCGACTTCGCTCGGGCTCGATACCGGCGCGCATGCGGCTTTGCGCGGCGTGCTGGAAGACCGTTCGGCGGCAGGCCAAGCGGCGGTGGCAGCGCTGGTGCGGGCGGACCTCGCGCGGGTGGAGGCCGTTTCGGACGCCGCCTCTGCGCCCGGTCTCGATCCGGTCACGCGGACCAGTCTCGCCGTGGTGAAGAGCGCCTATCGCACCGCACTGGACGGGTTTGCGCTGCCTTACGGCGATGTCAGCGTGGGTGGGTGGCGCAACACGCCTTATGTCGTGATCCAGAACGTGGGCGCGTATCTCGACGTGCCGCGCTTTCTCGATTCGGACCATCCGATCAACACTTCGGCCGATGCCGAGGCCTATCTGGCACGGCTGGCGCAGTTCCCGGCGGTGCTGGCGGGGGAAACCGAGCGGATGAAGGCGACCGCGGCGCAAGGCGTGATCGCGCCTTCGTTCCTGCTCGACAAGGCGATCCGGCAGATGAGTGCCAGCCTTTCGGCGATGGGGTCGCAGGGCGATGGCGGCGGGCTGGTCGAATCGCTGGAGCGGCGCACGCGCGAAAAGGGCATTGCGGGCGAATGGGCGGCCCGCGCACGCGCAATCGTCACCACGCAGGTTGCGCCGACCTTGGAGCGGCAGTTGGCTGAACTGATTGCGCAGCGCAAGCTGGCGGTGCGCGATGCCGGCATGCACACGCGGCCGGGCGGCGATGCATTCTACGCCTGGTCGCTGCGCGCGAGCACGACCACGCGGATGACGCCTGACGAGATTCACAAGTTGGGCCTTGAAGCGCTGGCGGACCTGCAGGGGCGGATGGACCCGATCCTGCGGAAGCTGGGCTACACCAGTGGCACGGCAGGCGAACGGATGACCGCGCTGGGCAAGGACCCGCGCTTCCAGTTCCCCGACAACGACGAGGGCCGCGCGCAGATCATCGCGTTCATCCAGAAGCGCCTGACCTATATCCGCGCGCAGATGCCGCGCGCGTTTTCCAAGCTGGTGCGCGGCAATCTCGAAGTGCGGCGCTTGCCGCTGGCGGAGGAACCGGGCGCGCCGGGCGCCTATGGCGGGCCGGGCTCGATCGACGGAACGATCCCGGGCAAGATGTGGATCAACCTTGGCACCACGCGGCTGCACAGCACCTACAGCCTGCCGACGCTCGTCCACCACGAGGCGATCCCGGGCCACGTGTGGCAGGGCGAATATTCGAACCAGCTGCCCACGATCCGCGCAATGCTGGCGTTCAACGCCTATTCGGAAGGCTGGGCGCTCTATTCGGAAACGCTGGGCGACGAGCTGGGTGCGTACGACGACGATCCGGTGGGCAAGCTGGGCTACCTCCAGTCCATCGCCTTCCGCGCCTGCCGTCTGGTGGTCGATACCGGGCTCCATGCCCGCGAATGGAGCCGCGAGCAGGCGATCGACTGGTTTGCCAGCACCAACGGTTCGGGCCGCGACGAGGTGACCAGCGAGGTCGAGCGCTATTGCAGCTGGCCGGGGCAGGCCTGCGGCTATTTCATCGGGCGCAGCGAGATCCTGCGCCAGCGTGCGCGGGCGCAAGCGGCGCTCGGCAAAGCCTACGACCTGCGCGACTACGACAACGCAGTAGTCGAGGGCGGCAACGTCCCGCTCGACGTGCTGGCAGCGAACATCGACCAGTATATCGCGGCGAAGAAGGGCTAGCTGACAGGCCGGAGCCCGGCCCTCAGGCCCAGGGCATCAGTCGCGGTCCGGCGCACCGGGCGGAAAATAGGCGCGGTAGGGGCGCGCCTCTTCGACGCAGCGCGCGACCGGCGGCAACGCGAGAAGGTGCGCACGAAAAGCGGACAGACGAGGGCATGACGGCGGGATCGGCGCGATCCAGTCGGCATAGAATAGCGCCGGTGCCGCCGCGCATTCAATCAGGCCGATTGTCGTGCCCGGCGCGTACTGCTCAAGCCAGCCTTCGAGCCAGCCATAGGCTCGCTCCAGCTGGGCACTTGCTTCGTCGATGCGAGCCGGGTCCATTCCGCCGCCGCGCAAGTGCTCGGATACGGCGACCTGCATCGGACCCATCACGTAGTTGTCGAACACCCGGTCGATCATCCGCACCCTCGCGGCCTCGGCAGGATCATCCGGTAGCAATCGGGT
>CANCET010000046.1 GCA_947375105.1 Sphingomonadaceae bacterium | reverse complement strand
ATCGCGCTTTCCACCTCGGCGGGATAGACGTTCTCGCCGCCCGAAATGATCATGTCCTTGATGCGGTCCTGGATGAAGAGATAGCCGTCCTCGTCCATGTAGGCGGCGTCACCAGTGCAGATCCAGTTATCGGGCGTGAGCGTCTTGGCAGTGGCCTCGGGGAGCTGCCAATAATGTAGCATGTTGGCGGGAGAGCGGATCTGGATTTCCCCGACCGTGCGGCGCGGAACCTCGTTGCCGTCAGCATCGACGATACGAATGTCCACCCCCGGGCAGGCCTTGCCCGCCGAACGCATCCGCTCATTCCCGGCAAGATCGTGATCCCACGGCGGCAGCACCGCGATGGTTCCGGTGGTCTCGGTCATGCCGTACATCTGCATGAAATCGGCATTGGGAATCGTGGTGACTGCCTGGCGCAGCAATTCGAGCGGGATCGGTGCCGCGCCGTAGAGCACGTAGCGCAGCTTCGAGAAATCAGTGGATGTGGCAAGTGGATGCTGGATCAGCATCTGCAGCGCGGCGGGCACGATGAAGAACCGGGTGATCCCCTGCCCGATCGCCGTCAGCGCGCCCTCGGCAGTGAATTCAGCCTGGATGATCGCACGGGCGCCGCCACAGAACGCCATGGTTCCCAAGCCCGTTCCGCCAATATGCGCGCAGGGCATGCACACCAGAATGGCATCGTCCGGAGTCCATTCCGCCCAGGGCAGCCCAGCTTCGAGCGCGGGGCCCCGCAGGCCCATGAAGTTGCGCTGGCACAACACCGCGCCCTTGGGCTTTCCGGTCGTGCCGGAGGTGTAGAGCTGAAGGAACGCGGCTTGGGGGTCAGCAGCCACGATGGGATCGGCAGGCGCGTGCGGGATGGCCGCCCGCGCCTCGCCTTCCTCGATCACTTGCGGATGATGCGGTGCTGCGGCGGCAAGCTCGTGGGCAACCGCTTCGAAGCCGTCACCCGCAAAGACCAGTTTCGCGCGCGTATCTTCAAGGATGTAGGCCATCTCGGCCGGAGCAAGGCGCCAACCGATCGGCACCATCACGACGCCGATGCGGCCGCACGTCAGCAGCATCTGGAAGTACAGATCGCAATTCTTGCCGATCCACGCGATCCGGTCGCCCTGTTGCACGCCGTGCGCCCGCAGGAACGCGGCATAGCGGCGCGAGAACACTTCGAGCTGAGCGTAAGTCGTCTTGCGGCCGTCCTGTTCGTGTGACACGGCATCAGGCCGCAGCTCCGCCCAGTGCCGGAAGAACGCATCGAATGTCTCGAAACCTGCCGTCTCGCGCATATGGTCATCCTTTTCCCGGTGTCGCAGGTTGCAGGACTGCTCAGAGAGCGTTCACCTTGCCGGTGGCAGGGACGCGACTGGCGCGGCCCTGCCCGCGACTTAACCACCCGATTAAAGGGACAAGACCCATGGTACGCAAGGTGATTTTTTCCATCGCACTCACCGGCATGGTGCTGGGCATGACAGCGTGCAAGACGGTGAAGGGCATCGGCGGCGATATTCAGTCCGTCGGCCAGGCGGGATCGGACGCGATCCACAAGCATAACTAAGCGCTAGACGTTGCTCAGGCCCTCGGGCCGCTCGCCGAACAGCTTGGCGTAGCAGTCCATCGCGTACTTGTCGGTCATGCCGGCGATGAAATCGGCGATATGGCGGCTGCGCGCGGGTTCGCTTGTCGGCAGGCTTTCGCGCCAGCTGTCGGGCAGGCTTTCCGGCGTTGACCTGTAGGCCGCGAACAGCCGCGCGATAACCGCGCGCGCGCGGTTCGCGGTCTCCACTTGCTCGGGATGCAGGTAGAGCGTCTCGTACATGAAGGCCTTGAGGACGCGCTCCTCTGCCGCCATCGCGGGCGAGAAGCCGGCCAGCGTGCGGCCAGCGGAGCGCGCGTCTGCCGCAGTCTGCACACCGCTTTCCGCGATGCGGCACCGCGTCTCCTCGATCACATCGTTGACCATGCGCCCGATCTGGCCGCGCACCAGTTCGCGCAGCAACCGATCGCGCGGGGCGCCGGGGAAGCGGGCTTCGATGCCGCGCCACTGCGCCGCCAGCGAGGGCAGCGTGAGCAGCGTGTCAAGGTCCAGAAACCCCGCGCGCAGGCCGTCGTCGATATCGTGGTTGTCATAGGCGATATCGTCGGAAATCGCCGCGACTTGCGCTTCCAGCGAAGCGTGCTGGGCCAGTTGGAGCGGGAATGCTGCGTCGAGTTCAGCCAGCGCCCAGGTCGGCGCGTAGACCGGGCCATTGTGCTTGGCGAGACCCTCAAGCAGCTCCCACGTCAGGTTGAGCCCCTCATGGCGCGGATAGGGGCTTTCCAGCCGCATGAGGACGCGCAAGGTATTGGCGTTGTGATCGAAGCCGCCATGCTCCGCCATCGCTTCCTCCAGCGCATCCTCGCCTGCATGGCCGAACGGCGGATGGCCGATATCGTGCGCGAGGCACAGCGCCTCGGTAAGGTCCTCGTCGAGTCCTAGTGCACGCGCAATCACGCGGCCGATCTGCGCGACTTCGAGGCTGTGGGTCAGGCGCACCCGGTAGTGGTCACCGTCCGGCGCGATGAACACCTGTGTCTTGTGGCGCAGCCGGCGGAAGGCAATCGAGTGGATGATGCGGTCACGGTCGCGCTGGAACACACTGCGGGGGCCGCGCGTGGTTTCGCCTGCAAGCGCGAATTCGCGGCCGCGCGAGTGTGAAGGATCGCAGGCCCACGGTGCGCGTTCCGTCACGACTTGACCTGCATATTCGGGAAAAACCTCAAGGATGGACGCATGAGGCGTCCTAGCCCGGCTTCCTTTCGGGCGCCAGACCACTGGCGCAGAGCAGCGCCGAACTGACCGTCACTTCTACCAGCTGTCGGTCGCCAACGCGCCGGACGGTCATCACATAGTCCGCGACCGAGCGCTTGGGCGCTTGCAGCGCCTGCAGCGCCTGCAGCTTGCGCAACTGGCCGAGCGTGAGCCGGTCGGTCATCCGCTCGGCCATGCAGGCCGCGTTGGGCTGCGAGAGGCCGGCGTCCATCAGCGCAGAACGGACGCGGCCCTCGGCCAGCTTGGCCGGGGTGCAGCCTGCCAGCACGATGGCCAGCGCGGCTGCCATTCCCGGCCCATACCGCATCAGTGCGCGAGCGCCTTGTTGATGTCCTCGACCATCTTCTTGGCGTCGGCGAGGAGCATCATGGTCTGGTCCATGTAGAACACGTCGTTGTCGACACCCGCATAGCCGACGCCGCCCATCGAGCGCTTGATGAACATGACCGTCTTGGCCTTGTCGACGTCGAACACGGGCATGCCGTAGATCGGCGATGACTTGTCGGTCTTCGCCGCGGGATTGACCACGTCGTTGGCGCCGATGATGAACGCGACGTCGGCCTGCGCGAATTCGCCGTTGATGTCTTCGAGTTCGAAGACTTCATCATAGGGCACGTTCGCTTCGGCGAGCAGCACGTTCATGTGGCCTGGCATACGCCCCGCAACCGGGTGGATGGCGTACTTGACGTTGACGCCGGCCTTCTTGAGCAGATCGCCCATCTCGCGCAGCACGTGCTGGGCCTGCGCCACCGCCATGCCGTATCCCGGGATGATGATGACGTTCTCGGCTTCCTTCATCAGGTAGGCCGCGTCTTCGGCCGCGCCGCGCTTCCACGGACGCTGGACTTTGGCCGCGCCGCCGCTGCTTGCTTCCGGCGCCGCGCCGAAGCCGCCCGCGATCACCGAGATGAAGCTGCGGTTCATGGCCTTGCACATGATGTACGAAAGGATGGCGCCCGACGAGCCGACCAGCGCGCCGGTGATGATCATCGCGGTGTTGTGGAGCGTGAAGCCCATGGCCGCCGCAGCCCAGCCCGAATAGGAGTTGAGCATCGAGACGACGACCGGCATGTCCGCGCCGCCGATCGGGATGATCAGCAGGAAGCCGATGGCGAAGCTGAGCGCGGTGATGACCGCGATCACCCACGCCGACTGGTCCTGCGTGAAGTATGCGACGAGGCCGAGAATGCCGAGCAGCGTGCCGAGGTTGATGGCATGGCGGCCCGGCAGCATGATCGGCGCACCGCTCATGTTGCCGTTGAGCTTGAGGAACGCGATGACCGAGCCCGAGAAGGTGATCGCACCGATGGCGATGCCAAGGCCCATTTCGATCCGGCTCTGCACCTCGATCACCCCGTCCGCGCCGGCAATGCCGAACGCGATGGGGTTGAGGTAGGCCGCAAGGCCGACCAGCACCGCGGCCATGCCGACGAGACTGTGGAACGCCGCCACGAGCTGCGGCATGTCGGTCATCTTGATCCGGCGCGCCGTGACGAAACCGAGCCCGCCGCCAATGGCGATGGCCCCTGCGATTTCAGGCAGGCTGGCAACGCCGTGGGTGAGCAGCGTGGTGACCATCGCGATGGTCATGCCGATCATGCCGTAGCGGTTGCCCGCGCGCGAGGTTGCCGGGCTCGAAAGCCCGCGCAGCGCCATGATGAACAGGACACCTGCGACCAGATAGGCAAGCATTGCCCAAGGCGGAGTGGTGATGTGCTCCATCACTTCTTCTCCTTCTTCTTGTACATCGCGAGCATGCGCTCGGTGACCGCAAAGCCGCCGAAGATGTTGACCGAAGCCAGCACCACGGCAACAAGGCCGAGCCACTTGGAAATGGCCGAACCCTCAGCCGCACCGGCAACTAGCGCGCCGACGACAATGACCGAGGAAATCGCATTGGTGACCGCCATCAGCGGCGTGTGCAGCGCCGGGGTCACCGACCAGACCACGTAATAGCCCACGAAGCAGGCCATCACGAACACACTCAGAATTGAAATGAAGTCCATGGTCTAAGCCCCCCTCACCCGAGCAGTCGTTCGTTGACGACTTTGCCGCCTTGCGTCAGGCGCACGGCATTGCCGATTTCCTCGTCGAGCACGGGCTTGCCCTGCTCCTTGTCCCAGAAGGCGGACAGGAAATTGAACAGGTTGCGCGAAAATAGTGCCGAGGCGTCGGCCGCAAGGTGCGTGGCGGTGTTCGAATAGCCGACAATCTTGACGCCGTGCTTTTCGACCACCTGATCCGCCACCGATCCCTCGACGTTGCCGCCGGCAGACACCGCGAGGTCGAAGATCACCGAGCCGGGCTTCATCGTCGCGATCTGCGCATCGGTGATCAGGCGCGGTGCCGGACGGCCCGGAATCAGCGCGGTGGTGATCACGATGTCCTGCTTGGCAATGTGGCTCGAAACCAGTTCAGCCTGCGCCGCCTGATATTCCGGGCTCATCTCGGTAGCATAGCCGCCCGCGCCTTCGCCCTCGATGCCCGCAACGTTCTCCACGAAGATCGGCTTGGCGCCGAGCGACTGGATCTGTTCCTTGGTGGCCGAGCGCACGTCCGTGGCGGAAACCTGCCCGCCGAGGCGGCGCGCGGTAGCGATCGCCTGGAGACCGGCCACACCGACACCCATCACGAAGACCTTGGCGGCGGAAACGGTGCCCGCCGCAGTCATCATCATCGGGAAAGCGCGGCCGTAGATGTCAGCGGCAACGATCACTGCCTTGTAACCGGCGAGGTTCGACTGGGACGAGAGAATGTCCATCGATTGCGCGCGTGTGATGCGCGGCATGAACTCCATCGCCAGTGCTTCATACCCGGCTGCGGCATAGGCATCGACGCGCTCGCGCTTGCCGAAGGGATCGAGCCCCGCAACAACCCACGCGCCGGGCTTGGCACCGGCAAGCAGTTCGGGCTCAGGCCCCTGCACGCCCAGCACGATATCCGCGCCTGTTGCAGCACCGCTCGCCACGATCTCGGCTCCGGCGGCCTGATAGGCCTCGTCGCTGATCGAGGCGCTGACGCCTGCCCCTGCTTCCACGCGCACGGCAGCTCCGAGGCCGATGAACTTCTTCACCGTCTCGGGCGTCGCCGACACCCGGTGCTCCCCGCTGGCCCGCTCACGCAGGACCGCGATCGTTGTTGCCGCCCCCATTCGCGGGCTCAGGCGATGAGATAGATGACGAAGAGAACGATGACCGAGATCACCGGAACGGCGACCTTGATCATGCCGACGAAACCTTCATAGGTCGCCGTCGCCGACTTCATGTTGTTCCCGACATTGCTGCTCGCGCCCATGACAAACCTTTCCTGATTGCGTTTTAAACGGTCGATTGATCGCATGCTCTAGCGGCGCCGTTCCCACGGCTCAAGCGGAACCGGCGGTTTCGCGCTTAATCTGCCCTTTACCCAATTGGGCTAGACCCCGGCACTATGCAAAAGGACCGGGGAAGCCATGGCTGAGTCAACTGATCGGCTGCTGATGCTGATTGACGACGAGCCCGCGCAGTGTCGCCTCATCGCGGCGCTGGCAGCACGCGAGGGCTGGCGTACGATCATCGCGCGCGATTCCGAGACGGCGATTGCCATGCTGGGGACGCGGCAGGGCATGCAGCTCGATGCAATCATTTTGGATCAATGGGTTCCGGGCGACGAGGCCTGCACTCTGATTGCCGAACTCAAGGCCCGGCGGCCTGCGCTGCCGATCCTGATGATCACTACCAGCGCCTCGCCGCTGCTTGCCGTGGAAGCCATGCGCGCGGGTGCGTCGGACTATCTGATCAAGCCGGTTGCGCCCGATCGGCTGCTCCAAGCGCTGCGCGCCGCGACCCGGCGCGAGGACTCACCCGAGGAACTGCAGCCGCTGACCGAGAAATTTTCCGGCACGCTCGATTTCGATTCGATGATCGGCGCCGCCCCTGCTTTCCGCGCCGCACTGGCAGTGGCGGCCAAGGCCGCGCGCACGCAGAATACCGTGCTGATCGAGGGCGAGAGCGGCACCGGCAAGGAAATGCTGGTGCGCGCGATGCATGCCGCCAGCCCGCGCGCCAAGGCCCCCTTGCGCATCGTGAACGCGGGCGGAATCCCGGCAAACCAGATCGAATCCGTGCTCTTCGGCCATGAAAAGGGCGCGTTTCCCGGTGCGTTCGAGCGCCACGTCGGCGCATTGCAGCACGCGGACGGCGGCACGCTGGTGATCGACGAGATCGACCGGCTGTGCCTCCCCGCGCAAAGCCGGCTCGCGCAGTTCCTCGAGCGCGGCGACATCCAGCCAATCGGCGCGCGCCACAGCTTCCGCCTCGATGTGCGCGTGATCGTGTGCAGCAATGCGGCGCTGGGCGATCTGATCGACGTGCAGCTGTGCGATCCGCGCCTGCTTGAGGCGCTGAGCGGCGTGCAGGTGCATTTGCCTGCCCTGCGGGAGCGCGTTGCCGACATTCCCGCTCTGGCCCGCCATTTTCTCACCCGTATCGGCGATCAGCCGGGCCTCAGGCCGCTGGGCATCACCGACGGCGCGCTCGCGCTGCTGAGCGCTTACGATTGGCCGGGCAACGTGCGCCAGCTTCAGGCAACGCTGTTCCGTGCAGCTGTGTTCTGCGACGGCGAAGCATTGACGGCTCAGGATTTCCCCAATCTTTCCAGCTTGATCGGCGAAACCCCGCGTTCCGCACCCATGCAGAGCGAAGGCGCAGGCGTGACGCTGTATGCGTCCGACGGCAACTTGCGCCCGCTCGAAGACATCGAGGCTGATGTGATCCGCCTCGCCATCGGGCATTATCGCGGCCGGATGACCGAGGTTGCGCGCCGGCTCGGGATCGGGCGTTCGACGCTCTATCGCAAGCTTTCGGAGCTGGGCATCGATAACGTCGCTTGATGCGGGTGGCCCAAAGCGGGTGACCTGAGGCGGCGCGGCGTGCACCACTCTCGATATTGGCAGCGTTGCTCCCCGGCGCGGGACTGGTAAGTCTTGTCTCGCAGGCACCCCGCAGGGCTGCCGCGAGGAGAGCACATCTTGGCCGCGCAGAAATTGCTCGAAGGCATTCGCATCGTTGATCTGACCAGCGTGGTGTTCGGGCCCTATGCCACCGAAACGCTGGCCGATCTTGGCGCCGATGTCATCAAGGTCGAAGTTCCGGGGGGCGATATCTTCCGCCATGCCGGAAAACCCGCCGTGACGCCCGGGATGGGGCCGTGCACGCTCAATCTCAACAAGGGCAAGCGCAGCCTCGCGCTCGATCTCAAGAGCGATGAAGGCAAGGCCGCGCTTGCTGCGCAGCTCGCCGAAGCAGACATTTTCATCCACAATGTGCGCGGAAAGGCGATCGATCGGCTCGGCTTTGGCTATGACGCGGTCAAGGCGCTCAAGCCCGACATCATCTACGTCCACTGCACCGGCTTCGGCTCCGGAGGGCCCTACGGCGATTTGCAGGCCTATGACGACGTGATCCAGGCGGCGACGGGGACGACGAACCTGCTCGGCCGGGTCGACGGCAATCCGGTGCCGCGCTTCCTGCCTTCGCTGGTTGCAGATAAAGTAGCGGGGCTGCACGGTGCCTGGGCGGTCATGGCGGCCGTGATCCACAAGCTGCGCTTCGGCGAAGGGCAGTTCGTCGAAGTACCGATGTTCGAGACGTTTACGCATTTCATGATGCAGGAGCATCTCTATGGCCAGGCGCTTGTGCCGCCGAAGGAGCCCGCCGGCTATCCGCGCCAGCTCGACCCGTTCCGCCAGCCCTTCCCCGCCAAGGACGGCTACGTCGTGATCGTGCCTTATACGCCCGACGCCATCGACACGGTGATCGAGCTGCTGGAGGCCCCCGAACTCGCCGAAGACCCGCGCTTCATCGACTACCCATCCCGCATGCGCAACATCAGCGCATTCTACGAGGAAATGGCCAAGCGCACGCCGAAGCTCACCATGGCGGAATGGGCGGCAAAGATGGCCGAGCACCAGATCCCTGCAATGCCGGTGCGCGATCTCGACGATGTGACAGAAGATCCGCACCTCAAGGCGGTCGATTTCTTCCAGCAGCGCACCCACCCCACCGAGGGCGAATACCTCAAGATGCGCAGCCCGGTGACGTTCTCGGTCGGCGGTTTCGAGGTGAGGCCCGCGCCCCGGATCGGCGAGCACAACGAGGCGCTGGGCGGTCCAGCCCTGCCGGTCAAACCCCGAGCTGGCTGAAATCCGTCAGTGCCGCATCGCGCAGGCCCCGCCACACCCGCAGGGCCTGCACCGTTTCGGCCACATCGTGTACGCGCAGGAGTTGCATCGCGGCATCGAACCCGCGGGCGGCGAGCAGCACTGAGCCGCCGAGCCGCTCGTGCGCCGGCGCTTCGCCCGCCAGCGCGCCGATCATGCGCTTGCGGCTTGCGCCCAGCAGTATTGGCTGGCCGAGCGCATGGAACAACGGCAGCGCATTGATGAGCGCGAGATTTTCGGCGAGGGACTTGCCGAAACCGATGCCCGGATCGAGCAGGATTTTGTGGCGCGCGATGCCGCCCGCCACCGCGGCGTCGCGCCGTTCACGCAAGGCATCGAACACATCAAGCACGACATCGGCATAATCGCCGTCGGCATGCAGGTCCTTCTCGCCGCCGGGGGCATGCATGAGCACGACCGGTGCGCCGCTGGCTGCAACGACTTCGAGCGAACGCGGATCGTGGCGCAGCGCGGACACGTCGTTGACGATATGCGCGCCTGCCGCCAGCGCCTCGGCAATCACGGTGGAGCGGCGGCTATCGATCGACACGGCCGCGCCGCTCGATGCCAGCCTGGCGATGACCGGAACCACGCGCCTGACCTCGTCGCCTTCCCACACCGCGGGCGCACCGGGACGGGTGGATTCGCCGCCGACGTCGATGATCGCCGCGCCGGCTTCGAGCATGGCGGCGGCGTGTTCGAGCGCGGCTTCAGGCTTGTCGAGAAACTTGCCGCCGTCGGAAAAACTGTCAGGCGTCACGTTGAGGATGCCCATGATCTGCGGCTGATCGAGCCGCACTGTGCGCACGCCGCAGGTGATCGGGGCGTGCTGCGCCTTGAGATTGGCCCACTGCGCCGCAGCCTCTGCGGCCAGCGTATCGGGCAGTGCGCCGAGAACATCGCCAGCCTCGTCCGCCATGAACCGGCGCCGGGAGACGATTTTCGCGCCATCCCGCACGATCAGCGCAAAGCGGGCAACATAAACGAGCCCGCCCGCCAGGCGGATGGCGTTGCCCTCTTCGCTTTGCGGGCTGTCGGCGAAACCGATCGGGCGGATGTAGAGCGTCTGCATCCCTCGGTGTCTAGCGTGCCCGGCGCGGCGATGCCATGCGCACGGCGCGCAGGCGGCGCATCACCATCACTCCGGTCCACCGGGCATGCCAGCGCAGCAACAGTGGATCCTGCAAGAGACCGAAGATCGGCAACATCTCAGTCTTCCACCGCCAGCAGATAGCTTTGGCGCAGCGCATCGAGCGGCTTGACCTCGCCGCCGTGTTCGATGTGCCAGAAAGTCCAACCATTGCAGGCCGGCGCGCCTTGCACTGCCGAGCCGACACCGTGGATCGAGCCGGACGCCTCACCCGACAGGATCGAGCCATCCGCCCGCACGCTCGCGGTCCAGCGCCGCTTGCGGTCGAACAATTGGGCGCCCGGTGCGATCATCCCGGTCTCGACCAGTTGGCCAAAGGCAACCCGAGGCGCGCTGCGCTTGCTCATCATCGTGGTGAGCGCGCTTTCATCGAGTGGCAGCGCGGCAGCGATGCGCTCTTCCGCCACCGCGATATAACTTTCCTCGCGCTCGCAGCCGATCCATTCGCGCCCCAGACGCCGGGCGACCGCGCCAGTGGTGCCAGTGCCGAAGAAGGGATCGAGCACGACATCGCCGGGATTGGTCGTCGCGAGCATCACCCGGTAGAGCAGCGCCTCGGGCTTCTGCGTGGGGTGCGCTTTCACCCCGCTTTTGCGGATGCGCTCCTGCCCGCCGCAGATGGGCAGCACCCAGTCCGACCGCATCTGGAGTTCGTCGTTCAGCGTCTTCATCGCGCGGTAGTTGAAGGTGTATTTCGCCTTCTCGCTGCGCGAGGCCCAGATCAGCGTCTCGTGCGCGTTGGTAAAGCGCGTGCCCTTGAAATTGGGCATCGGGTTCGCCTTGCGCCAGACGATATCGTTGAGGATCCAGAAACCCAGATCCTGCAGCAGCGCGCCGACGCGGAAGATGTTGTGATAGGAGCCGATTACCCAGATTGCGCCATCGGGCTTGAGCAGGCGGCGGGCCTCGGTCAGCCATTCGCGGGTGAACTTGTCATAGATTTCAAAGCTGTCGAACTTGTCCCAGTCGTCGGTCACTGCATCGACATGGCTGCCGTCTGGCCGCGCCAGATCGCCGCCCAGTTGCAGGTTGTAGGGCGGATCGGCAAAGATAAGGTCGATCGAAGCGGACGGCAGCTCGCGCATGCGTTCGATGCAATCGCCGCGCAGGATCTGCCCGAGCGGGAGTGCCAGTTTCGTCACCGCCGCCGCTGCACTGCTGCGCAGCGCGCGCGCCGCGCTCTTGGCCACACGTTCCTTTACCACAGCCACCATTACCGCCTTGTCCCCTGCTGATCTGCGCAGACAGGTGAATCATCCGCGAGTCCCCGTCAAGCGGCGACTCGCTGGATTCCGGCGAGTCGCATGCGGAACACAGGTGAGAACGGAACGAGTCCGCGACCATATCTGGAGTCCCGTCGCCCGGGTGCACCCCACATCTGGTGGTGTGGCCAACCGGACTCGCGGCGGAAAAAAGTTTCGTGCGCCTCAGGCGATCACGGCTGCCACCGGGGCAAAGCTGCGGCGGTGGTGGGGGCTCGCGCCATGAACGCGAAGCGCGGCGAGATGCTCGGCCGTGCCGTAGCCGGCGTTGCGTTCCCAGCCGTAGTGCGGAAATTCAGCGGCTGCGGCGCGCATGAAGCGGTCCCGGTGCTCCTTGGCGAGGATCGAAGCGGCGGAAATGCAAGGCTCGCTCGCATCGCCGCGAACGATCGCGCGGGCTGGCCAGACCCAACCTTCACAGCGCGAAGCGGGCGTGAGGTTGCCATCGACAAGCACCACTTCGATGGCGGCCTCACCAAGCTGAGCGACCAACGCGGCGACCGCGCGGGTCATGGCCAGCATGGTCGCGGCGAAGATGTTGACGCGGTCGATCTCCTCGACATCGGCCACGCCCAGCCCCCAATGGCAAGTCGCGCGAATAGCCGGTTCGAGCCGCGCGCGGCGGGCCGCGCTCAGCGTCTTGGAATCAGCCAGCCCGGCCGGCACTTGCACGCCCAGCACCACCGCAGCCGCCACCACCGGCCCCGCGAGCGGCCCCCGCCCAGCTTCGTCAACGCCAACGATCAGCCCGGACGATAAAGCCGAAGCGTTCTGCGCAGGCGCCGAAGCCCCGCTGACAGAGTGATCCTTAGCTGGCATGGTACGGACCATGAAGACATCCTTCCTTAGCGGTCTGGCCTTCGCAGGGCTCGTTCTTGCCGGTTGCTCGAGCCCGGCTGCCGCTGGCGACAACGTGATTGTCACCAGCCCGAAGCAGCAGCTCACGCAAGTCGTCGTGACCGATGAGGGCACCTTCAACGAACCCTGGGCGATGACCTTTCTCCCGGGGAGTTCCACCGCGCTCATCACGGAAAAGCAGGGAAAGCTCAAGCTTGGGCGCAAACGGCCGCCTGCGCAGAATTGTCCCCGCCAAGGTCGGGAGCTGACCCTTGCCGTTTGACCCTGCTCGTGTCGATTGCTGGATCTTCGATCTCGACTACACGCTCTATCCCCCGGCATGCGGCTTGTTTGGCCAGATCGACC
The DNA here is from genome assembly GCA_947375105.1 of Sphingomonadaceae bacterium. Classification (GTDB taxonomy): domain Bacteria; phylum Pseudomonadota; class Alphaproteobacteria; order Sphingomonadales; family Sphingomonadaceae; genus Novosphingobium. The sequence goes on along the minus strand of CANCET010000046.1, from coordinate 6,954 downwards.
AGCGCATGGGCCAGTTCATCGCCAATCTGCTTGGCTGCGACGCGACCGAGGCGCGGCGCGTGCAGAAGATGTACTTCCACGATCATGGCACCACGCTTGCCGGACTGATGCACTATCACGCGGTCGATCCGCGGGAGTTCCTCGATTTCGTGCACGATGTCGACATGAGCGTACTGGCGCAGGCACCGCGCCTTGCCGACCAGATCATGGCCCTGCCCGGGCGGCGGCTGATCTTCACCAATGGCGACAGGCCCTATGCTGAACGCGTGCTGGCGGCGCTCGGGCTAGATGGCTGCTTCGAAGGCATGTGGGACGTGATCGCGATGGACTACAAGCCCAAGCCCGAACCCTCGGCCTACCACGGGCTGATCGAGGCGTTCGGATTCGATCCGGCACGTGCGGCATTCGTCGAGGATTCAGCGCGCAACCTGCCGCCGGCCAAGGCACTCGGCATGCAGACCGTCTGGCTTGATTGCGCGAGTGAATGGGGCGACCGCGCGAAGGATGATGCCGCGATCGACCTTGCGATCGACGATCTGCCGCAGTGGCTCGATTTGCTTGCCCGCGAGCTTGCGCTCGGTTAGGCCCCGCGCTCTGATTTTCAGGAGCACGAACCATGACCGCTGAGCTGCAGGCCGCCATCGAAGCCGCGTGGGAAGCCCGCGCCGACGTTACCCCGGCCAGCACCGCTGTCCGCGAGGTCGTCGAGACCGCGCTCGAACTGCTGGATAGCGGCAAGGTCCGCGTCGCCGAGAAGGCTGGCGGGGAATGGATCGTCAACCAGTGGCTCAAGAAGGCCGTGCTGCTCTCGTTCCGCCTGAACGACAACGCGGTGATCGACAGCGGAGCGGGCGGCGCGCCAGCCTACGACAAGGTGCCCTCGAAGTTCGCCGGATGGGGCGAGAACCGCTTTCGCGAGGCCGGCTTCCGCGTCGTGCCCGGTGCGGTCGCGCGGCGCGGGGCGCACATCGCCAAGGGTGTGGTGCTGATGCCGAGCTTCGTGAACATCGGCGCCTATATCGATGAAGGCACGATGGTCGACACCTGGGCCACTGTTGGCTCGTGCGCGCAGATCGGCAAGAATGTGCATATCTCGGGCGGCGCCGGCATTGGCGGCGTGCTTGAGCCGCTGCAGGCCGGACCGGTGATCATCGAGGACGGGGCCTTCATCGGCGCGCGCTCCGAAGTGGCCGAAGGCGTGATCGTGGGCGAAGGCGCAGTGCTTTCGATGGGCGTCTACCTTGGCGCCTCCACCAAGATCGTCGACCGCGCAACGGGTGAAGTCCACATGGGCCGCGTGCCGCCCTATGCCGTGGTCGTGCCGGGCGCGATGCCTGGCAAGCCCCTCCCCGATGGCACGCCCGGGCCCTCGCTCTACTGCGCAGTGATCGTGAAGACCGTTGACGCGCAGACCCGGAGCAAGACGGGGATCAACGAATTGCTGCGCGACTGAACATTCAGGCATCTTGGGCGCGCACCATGACGCGCTGGGTTCTGGCGCTGCTTTATGCGCTGGCGGGCATGCTGCACCTTCTGGTGCCGCGCCCGTTCCTCGGCATCATGCCGACATGGGTGCCGCAGCCGGAACTGGTGATCGCACTGACCGGAGTTGCTGAACTGGCAGGGGCAGCAGGCCTGTTGCAGCCGTGGTCCCCTGCACTGCGCCGTGCGGCAGGATGGGGACTGGCGGCCTATGCGGTCTGCGTGTTCCCGGCCAATATCGTGCACTTCATCCGCGATATGGCGCGGCCCGATCACGGGCTGGGGCTCGGCTACCATGTGCCGCGCATGTTTTTGCAACCGGTGCTGGTCTGGCTGGCTCTTTGGGTGTCTGGTGTGTTGACTTCGGGCGCCGTGCACTTTCGGGAATCGAACAAATCATGAGCGATGACGACTACGTATACGACGAGGAAAGCGGCGAGTGGATGGCGGCCTCCGAGCTTGCCGCCAAGCGCGCCGCAGAAGGCACTGTCGAAGTGCGCGACGCGGTGGGCAACCTTTTGGCTGACGGCGATCAGGTCACGCTGATCAAGGACCTCGAGGTCAAGGGCGCGGGCCAGACGTTGAAGCGCGGCACGCTGATCAAGTCGATCCGCCTCACCGGGGACGCGCAGGAGATCGACTGCCGGTTCGACGGGATCAAGGGCCTCGTCCTGCGCGCGGAATTCGTCAAGAAGCGCTGATTTTCAAGGCAGTGGCTTGGCCTCGGTCAGCACGGAAGTGCCATCGAGGCGCTGCCAGACCGTAGCCGACCAGCGCGTGCCATCGGCCATGCGCAGCACCATGCGGACGTTGGTTCCAGCCACGACTTGTGTGCTGGCCGAAATCACCTCGGCCAGCATGCCGCGGCCTTGTGGCAAGTTGGCTGCGGCGAACTGCGCTGCTGCCTGAACCCGCGCGTTGGCGGGATCGGCCGCCTGCCAACCACCGACGAGGACAGGCACAGCGGCGGGCGCAGGGGCGGGCCCAAGGGCCTTGGGCCCGCAAGCTGCCAGCCCCAATGCGAGCGCGGCAAATGCAAGGTTGCGTGTTTTGCAACCATGGCGGCGTTCATTACATTTGCGGGTGATTGTGCGCTGCACCATACCGCTCTCAACAAGAAAACAGGGGTGCTCGAAGGCAATTTCTTCCGACTTCACAGGGGATATTGCCATGTTTCTCAAGTCTTTCCAGATCGCTGCCGCCGCTGCCCTGATTGCAGCTCCTGCACTCGCCCACGCCGAAGCGGCCGATACGCAGTTCACCCACGAGGGTGTCACCTACCAGTATGTCACGCAAGTCGCGAACGGCGAGCGCGTGATCCGCGGCACGGCTTTCAACGGCAAGACCCCGTTCGAACTCCACGTGCGCGGCCGTTACGTGACCGGCACGTTCAACAACCAGGCCGTGGAATTCACGCAGGCCGAAGCAAAGGCCCTTGGCATCCAGGTCGCCTCGAAGTGACCCTGCGGGCAGGTTCGCCTGCCCATTGAAACAAGCCCTTGCGCGGCGCCATCACGGCGTTTCGCAAGGGCTTTTTTCTGGCCTGCGCCAGATGGGACGGGATTGCTGGCCAAGCCGGGCGCAAAGGCCTATTACCCAATCCCGGTCGTGCCGTCCGGATGGAGAGCGAGCATGGCCAAAGGTCAGAAGAAATCGAGCCGCGAAGTGCGCAAGCCCAAGGCCGAAGCACCCAAGAAGCAGAACGCTTCGAATCCCACCCAGAAGACGGGCGTCGTCGCCGGGCTCGAGAACATGAAGCGCAGCTCCTGATCCGCGTCCGGGTGAAGCGGCAGGCATACGCCCCTGTCGGAGCGCGGCCCGCTGTGGCAAAGGCCCGGGATGACCGCGCCTATTGACCCTGCAGCCGAACCCCCGCCTTCTTCCGCACCGGCCACCGCACCCTTGCGCGTTCTGGTCGATGGCGATGCCTGCCCGGTCAAGGACGAGATCTACAAGGTTGCGTGGCGCCACGATGTCCATGTCGTCGTGGTGAGCAACTCACCGTTCCGCGTGCCGGTGCACCCGCTGGTGCGGCGCGTGGTGGTGAGCGATGGGTTCGATGCGGCGGACAACTGGATTGCCGAAGAGGCCAGCCCGCGCACCGTTGTCGTGACAGCCGATATCCTGCTGGCCGATCGCTGCCTCAAAGCCGGCGCACAAGTGCTTTCGTCCACCGGCAAGCCCTTCACCGCCAACTCGATCGGCAGCCAGATCGCCACCCGCGCGATCATGGCGGACTTGCGCGCGGGTGGTGATGTGATCGGTGGGCCCGCTCCGTTTTCCAAGGCGGATCGTTCGCGGTTCCTCTCCGCGCTTGATGAAGCGCTGGTACGGCTTAAGCGCGGCTAGCCTCGCCTGATCAACCCTCGGCTTCGCGCTGGATCGTGGCTTCGCCGCCGATGCGGGCGCTGATGCGGCCGAGGATCGTGAGGACGGTGACCGCGAGGACCGTTGCGACGATCGCGTAGCTGTAGAGCCCGGCGAGGTTGTCCCCCATACCAAGCATGGCGAGCGTGGCCTTGATCGCCTCGTTCCATGCCAGCGCGGCAACGAGGCCGAGCGAGGCGGATGCGAGCGCGATCATCGTCTGGATCATGGCTTTCGCGTCGGTCATTGCGTATCTGTTCCCTTGGTTGTTGATGGCCCAAGGGTTACGCGGGTCTATTGCGAATGCAAGGCTCGGGAACTGACCCTCCACCAGCCTTCGGGCGGTCCCCCTCCCCATTCGTGCATCGCAAAAATGGGGAGGATTGGGAACTACTCCGCAGCAGGCAAGTAGAGCTCGCTGCCAGCCTCGCGGTACTTTTCGCTCATTTGCGCCATGCCGGCCTCGGCTTCAGCCTCGTTCGCCACGAACGTTTCGATTCCGGCGTTCTGCTTGGCGGCGAATTCGCGCACTTCCTGCGAGATTTTCATCGAACAGAACTTGGGGCCACACATCGAGCAGAAGTGAGCGGTTTTCGCGCCTTCGGCCGGGAGCGTCTGGTCGTGGTACTGCTCGGCGGTCTCGGGATCGAGCGACAAGTTGAACTGGTCGCGCCAGCGAAAATCGAAGCGGGCGCGGCTGAGTGCATCGTCGCGGAACTTGGCTGCCGGGTGCCCCTTCGCAAGATCGGCGGCGTGGGCCGCCAGCTTGTAAGTGACCACGCCGACTTTCACGTCATCGCGGTCGGGCAAGCCGAGATGCTCCTTGGGTGTCACGTAACACAGCATCGCGGTGCCGAACCACCCGATCATGGCCGCACCGATACCGCTGGTGATGTGATCGTAGCCGGGTGCAATGTCCGTCACGAGCGGCCCAAGCGTGTAGAACGGAGCTTCACCGCAAACGGCGAGCTGCTTGTCCATGTTTTCCTTGATCTTGTGCATCGGCACATGGCCGGGGCCTTCGATCATGACCTGGACGTCCTGTTCCCACGCGCGCTTGGTCAGTTCGCCCAGCGTGTAAAGCTCGGCGAACTGGGCTTCGTCGTTGGCATCGGCAATGCTGCCCGGACGCAGGCCATCGCCCAGCGAATAGGCGATGTCGTAGGCCTTCATGATCTCGGTGATGTCGTCGAAGTGTTCGTAGAGGAATGATTCCTTGTGATGCGCGAGGCACCACTTGGCCATGATCGAACCGCCACGGCTGACGATACCCGTCACGCGCTTGGCGGCGAGCGGGACATAGGGCAGGCGCACACCGGCGTGGATCGTGAAGTAATCGACGCCCTGTTCGGCCTGCTCGATCAGCGTATCGCGGAAGATCTCCCAGGTCAGTTCCTCAGCAACACCACCGACCTTTTCGAGTGCCTGGTAGATCGGCACGGTGCCGATCGGCACGGGGCTGTTGCGGATGATCCATTCGCGCGTGTCGTGAATGTTGCGGCCGGTCGAAAGGTCCATCACGGTATCCGCGCCCCAGCGGATCGACCAGACCATCTTGTCGACTTCGTTCGCCACATCCGAGGCAACGGCAGAGTTGCCGATATTGGCGTTGATCTTGACGAGGAAGTTGCGCCCGATGGCCATCGGCTCGCTCTCGGGGTGGTTGATGTTGTTGGGAATGATGGCGCGGCCGCGTGCGATCTCGTCGCGCACGAATTCGGCCGTCACGTAATCGGGGATCGCAGCGCCCCAATCCTGACCATCGCGCAGCGCGGCTTCCTTCAGCTGCTTGCGGCCGAGGTTTTCGCGGATGGCGACATATTCCATCTCGCGCGTGATGATGCCCTGCCGCGCATAGTGCATCTGGCTGACGTTCGCGCCGGGGAGCGCGCGCAAGGGGCGCTTGGTGGGCATCGGGAACGGGGGTACGCCGCCCGAACGGTCAGGCCCGAGCTGGCCGTTGTCTTCCGGCTTTTCTTCGCGCGCATCGTATTCCGCTACATCGCCGCGGCCCATGATCCAGTCGCGGCGCAGCTGGGGCAGGCCCTTGGCGATGTCGATATCCGCGTTGGTATCGGTGTACGGCCCGGAGGTATCGTAAACGCGCAGCGGCGGTTCATTCGCGCTGGGCTCAAGCGCGATTTCGCGCATGGCGACCGTCAGGCCGGGAAAGCGCGGGCTTTCAACATGGATCTTGCGGCTGCCGCGGATCGGACCGGTGGTGACGCCGATGGGCGTGGCCTGCGGGCCATTTTCGAGGCGGGAGTTGATATCGGCCATCATTGCGCTCCTTTGGCGGACGGATGGCGGGCGCTGGCGTGCAAGCAAACCGCTCCCTCCGCCCGTGCTAACGGGTTCAGGTTCGACGGGTCGTGGGGTGCGAAACCCACCTCTCAGCCAAGCGGCTCCCCGGGGAATGCCCCTTTCTAGTGCGGTGCGCTGGCGGCGTCCACCGTGTTTGGCCGAGTTGTTGGGCGTGTTTCGGGGCTGGACTTTAATCAGGCGCTTAAACATACTCGCTGGCGAGGACCCGCCGATATGCGAGCGCGGCCGACGGAGCAGGACATGGCGAGCCAGACCCTAACGCGCGAACGGGCGATCAACCCCTATGACGTAAGCGCCAATGCGCTCTACACCGAGGATACCTGGCGCGAACCCTTTGCCTTCCTGCGGCGCGAGATGCCGATCAGCTATCGCCCGGAAAGCCCGTTTGGCGGCTATTGGTCGGCGGTTTGCCATGAGCATATCCAGCAGATCGAGCTGATGCCCGAGGTGTTCTCCTCCTCGTGGAAGCGGGGCAACATCACCATTGCGGAAAGCGTCAACGAGTTCGATTTTCCCAATTTCATCGCGCAGGATCCGCCGATCCACACCGCGCAGCGCAAGGTGATCGCGCCTGCGTTCAGCCCGGGGCAGATGGTGGGGCTGGAAAAGCAGGTGCGCGAGCGGGCACGGCTGCTGATCGAGGCGCTCCCGCTGGGCGAGACTTTCTGCTGGGTCGAGCGACTGGCCATCCCGTTGACGCTGGGCATGCTGTGCAGCCTGTTCGACATGCCGTTCGATGAATGGCGCGATCTGAAGCGCTGGTCGGACTATGGCAGCGGC